>JAKSQP010000020.1 GCA_024404025.1 Clostridia bacterium
GCAACAAATCCCGATGCAGTAGCTTCTGCAAAGGCAGAAGGCACAAGCAATGCCGAAAATGCCGACGAAGCTCTTGCAGACGCAAAGGCGGCTGCAAAGACAGAACTCGCAGCCGTAAAGAACAACGCAGTATCCGACGAAGCCAAAGCTGCTATTGATACAGCAATTGAAAATGTCGATAAGGCAACAAATCCCGATGCAGTAGCTTCTGCAAAGGCAGAAGGCACAAGCAATGCCGAAAATGCCGACGAAGCTCTTGCAGACGCAAAGGCGGCTGCAAAGACAGAACTCGCAGCCGTAAAGAACAACGCAGTATCCGACGAAGCCAAAGCTGCTATTGATACAGCAATTGAAAATGTCGATAAGGCAACAAATCCCGATGCAGTAGCTTCTGCAAAGGCAGAAGGCACAAGCAATGCCGAAAATGCCGACAAGGCTCTTGCAGACGCAATCGCAGAAGCCAAGGAAGCTCTTGCTGATGCAAAGGAGGAAGCGACCTCCGATAAAGCAAAGGCAGCTCTTGATGAAGCAATAGAGGCTCTTGATAATGCCACAAACCTTAATGAGGTTGCCGATGAAAAAGCAGCCGCCGAGGAAGCGGCAGCCGCTGCAGAAAAAGAGCTTGCCGATGCAAAGGCAGATGCAATTGATGCCATTGAAAATGCCGCCGGCGCTGACCGTTCGGCAGCGCTCAGAAGCGTTGTGAACAGCGGTGAAAGAGCGGTTAACAACGCATCATCCGTTGAGGTAGTTGACGAAGCCCTTGCCAACGCACTTGATGCCATTGAGTACCAGAAGAAGGTTGACGGCTTCAATTGCCCCGATGAATATCACCTTCTTAAGTATAAGGGCACAGTTACCCTGCTCGCCGAAAGCAAGACCGACAAGGTTATCTACGCCACGAGTGACCCCTCGGTTGCAACTGTCGATGAAAACGGCAAGGTAACCGCAGTCGGCAAGGGTAAGTGCGTTATCACAGCATCGGTTGAAGGTACGGATATTTCAAAGGATGTTGACATTGAAGTAAAATATTGCTGTTGCGATATCATTCTCTATTATATTCTCCAGATATTCAATTTCATGAAAAAAATATTCAATTTAATTTTCGCTTGCTGATAATATAATTCCATAAGAAACCGCACCCTGGCTTGCATATAATGCATTCCGGGGTGCTTGCTTTTTATATCAATGCCAATGCGAACACAGCACCAATTCCGATTATACAGACCGCAACAGTCCAAAACGGCTTTTTACTGCCCGTATCAGAAATATATGGCCATATTTTCGGTGCGTTCAGGCATAAAAAAACAACCCCAGTAAGAACTGGGGTTGAAAGGCATTTTGTCATCTCTTTGAGAACTGAGGTGCACGACGGGCGCCTTTGAGACCGTATTTCTTTCTTTCTTTCATTCTGGGGTCTCTGGTAAGGAAGCCTGCCTTCTTGAGCGTGGTGCGGAGATTTGCATCATACTGAAGGAGTGCACGGGAGATGCCGTGACGGATAGCGCCTGCCTGGCCGGTAACGCCGCCGCCTGAAACACGGCAGATGATGTCGAACTTGTCAGCTGTTTCTGTAAGAGCGAGAGGCTGACGAACGATGAGCTTAAGGGTTTCAAGACCGAAATAATCATCTATTTCTCTGTCGTTGATAATGATTTTGCCTGTGCCCGCATAAACACGAACTCTGGCTACTGAACTTTTTCTGCGGCCTGTTCCGTAGAAATAAGGATTTGATTCGTACATTATTTATTGCCTCCCTTTCTTAGAATTCCCAGATCTCGGGCTTCTGCGCTGCATGGGGATGCTCTGCACCCTTGAATACACGAAGTCTGCCGAGAGCCTTGCGACCGATAACTGTGTCGGGAATCATACCCTTAACAGCGAGAGTCATAGCGAATTCAGGCTTGGTCTTCATAAGAGTGCTGTATTTAACCTCTTTAAGATGGCCGATATAACCTGAATGATGATAATACATTTTCTGATTGAGCTTGTTGCCGGTGAGAACTGCTTTTTCAGCATTGATGATGATAACATGATCGCCGCAGTCTTCGTGGGGAACGAAGATAGGCTTATTCTTACCTCTGAGAAGGTTAGCTGCTTCAACTGCAACCTTGCCCATGGGCTTGCCTGCTGCATCAATCACATACCAGTTGCGAACGATTTCGCCCGCTTTAGGCATATAAGTAGACATAACATTTCCTCCGATTTATTTTTTCGTGCTTGCATATATTAACACATAGAAAAGCGGTTGTCAATATCTTTTTTTGAATTTTTTAATTTACATTCTGCAATCTCGCAAATGCTCCGTTTTTCTCCGTTTTTCATAGCAAAAGCTCATTTTCTATTTTTGATTTTTTTGTATATTGCGGAGATTTACGCATAAAAAAGAGCAACCGGAAACGGTTGCTCTGAAATTCAGGCGTTGATTTTTGCGGAATCTTTTTTCCATTGAATCAGCTTATCAATAACCGTGAACACAACTCCGACCCAGAGGATTACGAACGCAATAAGGCGGTTGCGGTCAAGTGGCTCACGGAAATAGAAATATCCCATCAGGAACTGAATAGTGGGATTTATATACATAAGTATTCCGCTGAAATAATAGGGGATTTTGCGAACGCCGACATTGAACATCAGCAGCGGAACGGATGTGATAACTCCGCAAGCGGGCAGAAGCAGAAGCCATGCGCCGTTCAGAACGCCGACTGTGCCCATTCCGTGAGTCTGCGCATATCCCGCAAAGGCGAGAGCAAAAGGCGTCATAAGAAGCGTTTCCATAAAGAGCGATGTACCCGGAGTGATCGTGAGTTTCTTTTTAACTGCACCGTATACGGCGAATGATCCGGAAATAACGAGCGAAAGCAGGGGAACGGTTTTTGTTGCGATAATAATATATGCAAGAGCGGCGAACGCAAAAGCATAAGTAATTTTTTCGAGGGTACTCGGCTTTTCTTTGAATGCGATAATTCCGATGAGCGCAACCATAACTGGCTCAATGAAATAGCCGAGGCTGGCATCAAGCACATGAGAGCTGTTGACTGCATAAATGTAAACGCCCCAGTTGACCGTTACAAGCACTCCGCAGACAAAGCAGAGCAGGAGAGAGCGCTTATCTTTAAATATGCATTTGATTTCGCCTAAACCGCCGGTTATGAGAAGGAAAACAGCCATAAAGACCATTGACCATATTATTCTCTGCGAGAGGATAAACACGGGATTGACCTTGTTGAGAAGATTCCAGAAGAGAGTAAGGCTGCCCCACATGGCATAGGCAAGGGCAACGATTATTGCTCCGAAAGCGAAGCCGTTTGATTTCTTTTTCATTTTTATCACCATGTCGGATTTTATCATATCCGGAAGAATAAATCAACCTTTGCCCGGCTTTATTTTGAACGATACGGAAATGAAAAATCATTAAAGCTTTTTCGTTTATCTGCTTGATAAACCGGAATTTATGAATGAATTTGAATCTGTCAGGAAGTCTGTCATATTTTCAATTTCAAATTTCATTGTATCTGTATTCAAAATATTAATGCTGCAATTTGCCGCCTTAAAAGTACGGCTTTTGTTATTCCAATTTATACCATTTACTAAATGATAAATGATTTCAATTACACCGCCATGTGTTACTACAATGATATTATCATTTGTGCTTTTATATTTCGTAATAAACTCATCAAACCACTTCTTGATTCGCATAAAGAAGTCGTCAGGACTTTCACCGTTTGGATATCGCTCATCCATTTTTAATGAACTGAAAAACAAACCCGGATACCGTTCAAGAGCTTCATCATTCAGCAGCCCCGCCAAATCTCCGTTATTCATTTCTCTTAATTGAAATTCACGTTGGATAGGCAAATCCAATTCAGCAGATATAAATTGTGCAGTAGATATTGCTCTCGGCAAATCGCTTGAAATAATCCGGCGGATACGGTATTCCCGATTATTTTCTTTCAAATAATTTGCCAACAGTTTTGCTTGCTGTTTTCCTTCCGGTATAAGATCTGTTTTGCTCCATCCGCCGCGATATCTGTTATCATCTTTTCCGTGTCTTATAAAAAATACTTTCACATTAAAATTCTCCGTCAATTATGATTTATAAGCATAAAGCAAACATTTTCGCAAGTTCCGGAAGGCTGCTCTGTGCCGCTCGTCCTTCAAATCCCTTATTCAAAAAACAGCACCAACCCGAGTTGGGTCAGTGCTGTTTGGCTGGGACGGCGGGATTTGAACCCACGAATACGGGAGTCAAAGTCCCGTGCCTTACCGCTTGGCGACGCCCCAATATAGGGTATTACAAAAATACGCAAAGCCAAAGCTTTGCGTAAAATTTTTAAATGGGGTGGTTAAAGGGATTCGAACCCTTGACCTCCAGGGCCACAACCTGGCACTCTAACCAGCTGAGCTATAACCACCAAATACATTCTGCACTCAAAGTGCTTTCAAATTATACTATACAATATTCTCTTTGTCAAGAGAGAAATTTAAAGAATTTGACGAAATGATATGAAAGAAAAAGAAAAGAGTATGTCCTTGGGCGGCACTTCGTAAACCATTTTATGCCTTAAAATGTGCCTTTAACGCACATTTGCCCGTTTTGGAAGTATGTCTTCGTCGAAAAGACGGTCAACTGCACGCAAAATCCACCATTTTAAGGTGCGAAGCAGTTTTTGTGAACAGATTTGTTGAAGAACAATGAAAACCCGAATAGTCAATACTTGATCTATGACTATTCGGGTTTGACGCTGTTATTCGGCAAATATGCCGCAAAAACCACAAATTGGTTTATGAAGTACCGCCCTTTTTTTACGCTTCGTTCCGTTAAGAGTTCATATTTCCGCTGACGGTTTCGCTGAAGAGACCCGATACTGCGCTTTCGGCATCGGTTTTCATCTCTTCGGCTCTGCTTTCGGCGTTTGAGCCGAATTCCTCAATCTTTGTCTGCGCATCTGTTATAAGCTGTTCAACGCCGTTTCGGGTGTCTTCTTCGGTTGAGAAATTGTTGGCAGTGGTCATTTTGTCTGTTGTTGATTTCTCTGTGATTTTTCCGCCTTCAGCGCCGTTGCAGCCTGCAAAAATGCAGATAACGAGGATTGAAAGAGCGAGAATTGCCGCTGTTGTCTTTTTCATAGGATCAACTCCTTTTTCGGTAGAAAATCAACGGAATTGAATCCGTTTCGTAACTATTCTTTCCCGAAAAAAGAGTGATTATTCCTTATTTTATATAATATTCTCCCTCAAGCTTATCATAATCGCCTGCGAATGAGCCTGTGTCGCAGTTGTTATCGGAATAGGAAATGAGCCAGAGCGAATCATCGGATTTTATATCCATATTTTTGAATTCCGGCAGAGCGTTTTTATAGCAGTATTCGCTGATATAATAAAGATAGACGGTTTCTTTTTTCTTTATGCCGTTTTCATAATAATCGGCAACGATATATTTTACATATTCGTTTGTGTGGTTGAAAACAACGAGCCTTTTGCCGGTTATTGTTGTGCCGAAGGAATCGATTTGCTCTTTCTGCTCAAGCACAACGGGATTCTGTTCAACTTCCGGAGTCTTGCTGCATGATGCAAGGCTGAAAATCATTGATAAAGCAAATATAACGCATATAAATTTTTTCATTTTATCGCCTCATTATTATTATTGATGATATTATATAAAATAAAAGTGAAGTTGTCAAACAATAAAAAACAGAGGCTGTGATTTTTCACAGCCTCTGAAAAATTGATTGCATTATTTTGCAAGATCGCCGATGGTGAGAAGGAATCCGCCGAACTGAGCGCCGAATTCGGGACCACCGTCCATGATAAGCTTACCGGACTTCGTTGCTTCAAGCATATCGAGAGTTCCGAGAAGGATACCGAGTGCGCTGTCATAAGAATCGAAGCGAAGAGTGAAGAAAGGCATTGCTCTCTTGTATTCGCCTCTGCCTGCTCTTGATTTGCCGGCCTTGATTCTGATATATGCAGATGCTTCGGGATGGTCATTAACTGCAAGAGCATAAACACGGTCAGGTGATTTTGAAGTCCATTCGTGGATTTCGGGATGGCCCATCTTGTTAAGCTGGCTGATGCCGCTTGTGAGAAGATAGAACATGCACTTAACCATGAGAGCCTTGTCATCTTCGTTTTCGGGAGGCTCGGTTGCTCCGAGAACGTTTGCCATCTTGAGAAGAGCTGCAACGAAGCTTACAAAAGCTCCGGGAGCCTTGCCGGGTCTGATCTTGGGAACTCCGCCGGCCTTGATTGCGCCGGGGATGTCGCCCTTGAAGAACTTATTAAGAGCTTCAATGCTGCTGAACTGAATCTCACTGTGGCCGGGAGTTGTGTCAAGGCAGGGATGAACGAGCCATTCGCCGCAGTTGACAACAAAGTGCATTCCGACCTTGCCCTCTTCGCAATCGGGATTGAGGGCGCTTATCTGAATGATAGCGTGAGCATGCTCAAACTTCTTCTTGAGTGAGGGAACATCGTTAGCAATGACCTTAATAAGCGGAAGAGCAGCGTTTAAAAATATTTTATTGGAATATAATTCTTCCTGTGCTACTGCCATTATATTGCTCTCCTTTACCAATTAAAATTCGTCGTCCCAGTTTTCGTCTTCTTCAAAGTCAGCCTTCATAACTTCACGAACAGCAGCAATGATGCCGTTAGCATCTATGCCGACCTCTGACATGATGTCTTCCTGAAGACCGATGGGAGCGAACTTATCGGGATGGCCGAGCTTTCTGAATGCGCAAGCCTTACCGGATTCAACAACAACCTCTGCAACTGCGCTGCCGAGACCGCCGATCGTTGAATGATCTTCAACGGTGATGATTCTTCTGGTTTCGAGAACTGCCTTGATGATGGCATCTCTGTCGATGGGCTTGATTGTGTGCATATTGAGAACACGAACCTTGAGTCCGTCTGAATTCTCAAGGAATTTAGCAGCTTCTCTTGCCTGGAATACGCATGAGCCGCAGGCGATAACTGTTATATCTGTGCCTTCGTGAATTTCAACAGCCTTGCCGACCTCGAAGCCGTAATCCATTGAATCATAAAGAACACGGTCAAAACCACGGTTGATTCTAATGTAGTAGGGACCTACATTCTCATAAGCGGCGTTAACTGCGTTTGCGGTTTCAAAGCCGTCAGCGGGAACGATGAGGGTCATGTTGGGCATTGCTCTTACGATAGCAAGGTCAACGATTGCATGGTGAGTTGAGCCTGCCTGGCCGAAGGATGTGCCTGAATGAGTAGCGATGATTTTAGCGTTAACATTCTGATAGCAGATATCAGTATGAAGCTGATCGCAGGCTCTCATTGAAGTGAATGCCGAGAATCCTGAAAGGAAGGGGATGATGCCGGCTCTTGCCATACCTGCGGCAACGCCGAACATATCCTGCTCTGCAATACCTACATTGATAACTCTTTCGGGGCAAACCTTAAGAACGTCACCGAGCTTTGTGGATTTTGCAAGGTCGGCTGTGATAGCAACAACCTTGGGATCTTTAGCCATAATATCAGCAATAGCCTTGCCGTAAATTTCAGCTGTTGCAACTTCGGTCTGGTCTATTGCGTTATAAACAAATCCGCCTGCCATTATTATTTGCCCTCCTTTTCTGCACGAGCAACTCTCGCAGCATAGTCTTCTTCGAGCTCTTTGTTATATTTTGCAAATGTGTCATCGTCAAGAGCCATGTAGTGGCAATGATAATCGCCGGCAATGCTCTTGATGCCTGCGCCCTTCTGAGTATCCATAATGATACAGGTGGGAGCGCACTTTTCTTTTGATCTTGCGATTGCCGCATCAACAGCGTCGCAAAGCTCATTTATGTTGTTGCCGTCAACAACGATCGTGTTGAAGCCGAAAGCAACCATCTTGTCTGCAAGGGGTTCGAGCTTCATAACTTCTTCTGTGGGACCGTCTATCATGCAGTGGTTTCTGTCGATGAAAACGATGCAGTTTGAAAGCTCATAATGGTTCATTGTCATAAAGCCTTCCCAGTTGGAGCCTTCGCCGAGCTCACCGTCGCCGGTAGCAACGAAAGTAAGGTAATCCTTGCCGAGAATTCTTGCTGCAAGAGCAGTACCGGCTGCTATTGAAGCGCCGTGGCCGAGAGAACCTGTTGAAGCGTCAACGCCTACAACCTTGTTTGAATCAAGGTGCATACCCATCTTTGAACCTGAAAGATTGAATGTTTTGAGCATTTCAACATCGTTGAAGCCCTTGTCGCAAAGAACGGGTGCGTAAGCGATTGCTGCGTGACCCTTTGAAAGAATGAATCTGTCTCTGTCTTCCCACTTGGGATCCTCAACCTTAATGTTGAGATATTTATGATACATAACGGTAAGAAGATCCATTACGCTCATGCCGCCGCCAACGTGGCCGCTGCCTGCCCAGAATGTTGTCTGAAGGCAAAGTTTACGGAGTTCGAATGCTTTCTTTTCAAGAGCAAGCCACTCCTGCTTTGATAATGCCATAGGATTTGTCCTCCTCATTAATATTTTTTTATAGTAAGCGGTGAAAGGTGTTCATTTCACCGCTTTCGGTGCATCAGAAAAGCTCGGGGTGATTCTTTCTAACAGCGTGGAAAGCATCCTCTGCGATTTCGATAGTTCTCTTTATATCGTCATGAGTAAGAGAAGCGTTGATGAAATGGTTGTGGTGAGAAGCGAAGAACACACCTCTGTTAACGCACTCTGCGATCCAATCCTGATGAAGGAACATTGAATCGTCATTTGCGATTCTGAGATAGAAGAGAGCAGGAGCGCCGGAAGCGACAAGATCAAATCCGTTTGCCTTACCTGCAGCCTTGAGGCCTTCGGTAAGCTCTGTGCCGAGCTCGTTGAAAAGCTTGGGGGTGTCAAGCTTCTTCATCTTGTTGATGCAGGCGATGCAGGCTGCAAAGGGAACTGCGCTCATCCAGTAAGAGCCTGTGTAGGAAAGACTGGAAGCAGCATCTCTGAGGAATTCCTTGCCGCAGAATGCCGACATATTATAGCCGTTTGCAAGAGCCTTGCAGAAGCAGATGATATCAGCTTCAAAGCCGAAGAAATGGTCTGAACCTGCGAGATCAAGACGGAAGCCGGCACGAACGTCATCAACGATAAGAACGATGCCTTCTTCTGTGCAGATCTTGCGGACTGCCTGCCAGAATCCCTCTTTGGGGAACTTGTTATCATAGAAATTGCCGTGGTCATAGGGCTGAGCGATAAGAGCGGCGATTTCGCCCTTGTTTTCGGCAACAACCTTTTTGAAGCCTTCAAGATCATCCCAGTCAACATAGATGTTGTTTGCAACATCTTCGGGAATAACGCCGGGATAGTCGATCTTCTGAACCATGGGAGCAACGCCGTGATAGAAGCCGTTGAAGAAGATGAGCTTCTTTCTGTGGGTATGAGCACGGGCTGTGATGATAGCACCGCTTGTTGCGTCGTTGCCGTTCTTTGCAAAGAATGCCCAGTCAGCGCAGTTAACGGTGTCAACAAGAAGCTCAGCGCATTCAACCATAATTTTTGAAGGAGAGGTTGTGCAGTTGCCGAGCTCTATCTGCTTGAGAGCGGCAGCGTCAACATCGGGATCGCAGTAACCGAGAACATTGGGACCGTATGCGCACATATAGTCGATATATTTGTTGCCGTCAACATCCCAGAAATATGTGCCCTGTGCTTTTTCAGAGAAGCGGGGCCAGCGGTTAACGGGAATGAACTGGCCTTCAGCGGGGCCGAGGTGTCCGTAAACACCGGCGGGGATAACCTTGCAGGCTCTGTCATACCATTTGTCTGAATTTGCATTTTTATAGCAAACTATTTTCTTTTTGCTTGTGTCAAAATTATCAGCCATTTTGAATATCCTCCTTATGCAAGATACAGAGCAACTCTGTCGAGAATGCGGTTGAGGTTGTCGATCATGCCGACAAGTCCGTGCATTTCGATTTTACCGGTGCCGATGCAGGAAAGAGCATTGACTTTTCCGTTGAAGAGTGCATTTGCGGTTTCATAAGAATCAAAGATCATTGAAGCACGGTATTTCTCGGGAGTTCTCTTGAGAGTTATGAGGCGGTGATCCTTGCAGGTAACTTCAACTGCGGGGCCGTCCTTAATAGCCATCATAACGCTGCCGTCAACGATATGAGCTGCGCTGAACTTACCGATTTCATCGTTGTTGCCTACCTGAGCAATGGCAACGCCGACAACGTTGAGGGTAAGAGCTGTGCTGATTCTGAAGAAATCGGGATCCTTGAGGTCTTCTTCACAGGGCTGAAGATACTTCGTGAGAAGATCGGTAAGCTTTGTGAAGCTGTTGAGAAGGAATCCGATGTGAATGAATCCCTTTGAGGGGATGGGAGTTGTTGTTCCGTCGATAAGACCGTTGAACTTTTCGGGCGAGCTGAAGGGAAGCTTAACATCGCACTTGCCGCAGCCCTGATCCATTCTGCAAAGTCCGTTGGCGAAGGTGAGAGTTGCTTTCGGGCCGCCCTTAACATCAAAACCTATTGAAATAGGTTTTTTGTTTGTGAGAAGGCTGCTTGCTTCGGGAGCCAGCTCACAGAGGTTTTCGAGAGTGCCCAGAATAGCGTAGAGATTGATATACGCCAAGGTTTTCTGATCAATCATGTTGATTTCCTCCTTAAATATTGAGATATAATAACCCCAATATATATATTCACTTAATTCTAACAAAAAAGGTATACAATGTCAACAAAATATATGTTATAAAATCGAATAAAGTGCTTATTTCGTTAAAACAAACAAAACCGCCGAATTTAATTCGGCAGTTTCAACAAATTCGAGATTTTTTACAGAAAGCACCGGCGCAAGACGGAAATAACGAAAAAAATATGCCTGCAAACTCGTGCAGGCATAAAACGGGCATATTATGAATTTTTGACGAAATATTCAATGAGTTTTGCAGCGTTGTCTGCCGCAATGGGGAGAAATGTGGGATAATCCATGTGCGATGAGCCGTCCGCACAGTCGCTGACCGCTCTGACAACCGCAAACGGAACTCCGCTTGCATAGCAGACGTGGCCGATGCTTGCGCCCTCCATTTCGCAGGCAATCGCTCCGAAGCTGCCGACGATTCTGTCTTTAACTGCGGGGTCTGCAATGAACTGGTCGCCGGAAGCGATAACTCCCTTTACGGCTTTAATTCCTTCAATAGAGGCGATGCCTTCGATCATTTTGTCAACCGTTTTTGCATCGGCGGGAATATTTACGATACCGAGTCCCGAAATGAATCCGACGGGGTCGCCGATTGGCGATGTGTCCATATCGTGTTCAACAAGGCTTTCCGCAACGGCAATGTCGCCGATTTGGAGCTCTGTTGAAAGGCTGCCGCCTACGCCCGTGTTAATGATAACATCGGGAGAATATTTGAGAATCATCGTCTGTGCGCAGATTGCGGCGTTGACCTTGCCGATTCCGCATACGGCGGTGACAACATCTTTGCCGAAAAGTTTGCCGGAAGTATATTCGACTATTCCGAATTTTTCGGTTTTTTTATTTTCGACCATCCCGTTGATGGTGTCTATTTCGATTTTCATAGCGCCGATAATACCTATCATAATTTTTCCCTCCTGTTTTTTCTGATGATAACATAAATCGACCGGAAATTCAATAACCATTACAAAGAAAACAGATGAAAAAACAGTTGCCTATTGCAGATTTTTGTGATAATATAATATGGTATAAAATATATTGGGGGTGTATATTCTGGAATCATATATCATAATTGCATTGCTTGCTGTTGTGATAATTATGCTTGCTGTTCTTATTGCAAGAAAAAGCAGCGGAGATTCTCCGAAGGTGATTTCAAAAATTGATGCCCTTGGCGGAGCGGTTTCGGGATTTACGGAAACGGTCAGCTCCGAATTTGAAAGGAATCGCAGAGAAAATTCCGATAATCAGCGTTCGGCAAGGCTTGAGAATGCGAATGCGCTTGAAAATATGGGAGCCAAAATCGAAAAAATGCGCCTTGATAATGCCGAATCGCAGGCGAATATGGAGCGTGCCGTTCTGAAATCAATGGCTGAAATCAGAGTTCAGAACGCAGAGCAGAGCGAGAAGCAGAATAAGAACATATCCGATTCTCTTGAAAAAATGAGAATGAGCAACGAAGAAAAGCTCGAAAAAATGAGAGAAACGGTTGACGAAAAACTTTCCTCAACTCTGTCGGAAAGGCTTGACAGCTCGTTTAAAACCGTTTCCGAAAGGCTTGAAAATGTTTATAAATCCCTCGGCGAAATGAAAGAACTTTCGAACGGAGTAACGGCGAATGTTACCGCCCTGAACAGAGTGCTGACGAATGTCAAGGCGAGGGGCACCTGGGCGGAGGTTCAGCTCGGAGCAATTCTTGACCAGACCGTGCCGGGAATGTATGAAACCAATTTTGCTTCAAATCCCGTTTTAAAGGACAGAGTTGAATTCGCAGTCAGGATTCCGTCATCGGAGCCGGGCGGTGAGGCCGTTTATCTGCCGATAGATTCAAAATTCCCGATGGAAGATTATGTCAGGCTGTGCTCTGCCGCAGATGCCGCAGATGCCGAAATGCTTGCCGCTGCAAGAAAGGCTCTTGAAATGAGAGTTTATGCAGAGGCAAAGGATGTGAGCAAATATATCAATGTTCCGCTGACAACGCCTTATGCGATTCTTTACCTCGCAACCGAGGGACTTTACGCCGAAATCGTTTCGTCACGCTCGGGAATCGCAGAAAAGATACGGAGCGATTTTAATATAATGATTGCAGGTCCGTCAACGGTAACCGCTTTGCTCAATTCACTTTCGCTCGGATTCAGGGCAGTTGCAATCAATGAAAAAGCAAACGAGGTCAGGCTTCTTCTTTCTGCCGCAAAGGTGCAGTATGACAAATTCGGCAATGTTATTGCGAAAGCAAAGCAGAAGATAGATGAGGCCGGCAAATCCCTTGAAGAAGCCGATAAACGCAATGAAATAATCCGCAAAAAGCTCAACCGGGTTGAAGAAATGGATTCTTCTCACGCCGATGAGCTGCTTGGTCTGGAAGAAAATAAAATGATTGAATTTAAGGAGGAAACATAATGAAAGACCCCAAAGAACTTCTCGCAATGATGTCTCTTGAAGAAAAAGCCGCTTTGTGCGACGGCAAGGATTTCTGGCATCTCAAAGGATTCGAGAAATACGGTATTCCCGAAATAATGGTTTGCGACGGCCCTCACGGACTTCGCAAAAAGGATTACAGCAAAACGGGTTCAAGCCTTTCCTGCTCTGTTCCCTCGATATGCTTCCCGACAGCGGCAACAACCGCCTGTTCGTGGGATCCCGAGCTGCTTCACGAAATGGGTGTCGCTCTCGGAAAGAAGTGTCTCAAGGAAGAAGTCGGCGTGCTTCTCGGCCCGGGCATCAATATGAAGCGTTCGCCTCTCTGCGGCAGAAACTTTGAATATTTTTCGGAAGATCCCGTGCTTGCCGGCGAGCTTGCCGCAGGATTCATAAACGGCGTTCAGTCAATGGGAGTCGGCACATCTCTCAAGCATTTCTGCGCAAACAGCCAGGAAACTCGCAGAATGACCTGCGATTCGGTTGTTGACGAAAGAGCGCTCAGAGAAATTTATCTCACCGCATTTGAAATTGCCGTCAAGAAGGCGCAGCCCTGGACGGTTATGAATTCTTATAATAAAATCAACGGCTTCCACGGCTCCGAAAACAAGCATACGCAAACCGAAATTCTCCGTGATGAATGGGGCTTCAAGGGCGCAGTTGTTTCGGACTGGGGCGCAGTTAATGACAGAGCTCTCGGTCTCACAAACGGCAACGATATCGAAATGCCCTCATCATCCGGCGCAGGCACAAAGAAAATAGTTGAAGCGGTCAAAAACGGCACTCTTGACGAAGCGATCGTTGATGCAAGAGCGCTCAAGGTGCTTGAGCTTATCAAGAAGGCTTCCGACGGCGCAAAGAAGGACTATCAATATAACGATGCCGATGATCAGCCTCTTGCAAGAAGAGTTGCTTCTCAGTCGATGGTTCTTCTCAAGAATAACGGAATTCTTCCTCTTAAAAAGGAAGGAAAGATTGCCGTTATCGGCGATTTTGCAAAGAATCCGAGATACCAGGGCGCAGGCTCATCGCAGATCAATCCCACTCAGCTTGACAATGCTTTTGACGAGCTTAAAAACGCCGGTTATGATGTTGAATTTGCCCAGGGCTATGAGCGTTCACTCAAAAAGGCAAAGAAAAACGCCGATCACCTTAAAGATGCTTCCGATCTTGCGGCAAAGAGCGATGCCGTTATACTCTTTATCGGTCTGACCGATGAATATGAATCCGAGGGCTATGACAGATCCCACATGAGCCTTCCCGAAGCGCACAATGCACTTGTTGAAGAAATTCTCAAGGTCAATGAGAATGTTATTGTTGTTCTTGCAGGCGGCTCACCGGTTGAGATGCCCTGGAATGACAGAGTTTCGGCAGTTCTCAATTCATATCTCGGCGGTCAGGCGGGAGCAGGCGCTGTTGCCGACATAATTTCCGGTAAGGTCAATCCCTCCGGCAAGCTTGCAGAAACCTATCCGATGTGTTACGGCTGCACTCCGGCGAAAAACAATTTCCCCGGCAACCCCGCATCGGTCGAATTCCGTGAGAGCGTTTATATCGGTTACAGATATTATCAGAAGATCGGCAAGAAGGTGCGCTATCCCTTCGGCTTCGGCCTTTCATATACAAGCTTTGAATACAGCGACATAAAGCTTGATAAGAACGATATATGCGATATTGACAACCTCAAAGCAACCTGCAAGATAAAGAACACCGGCGATATGGCAGGCTTTGAAACGGTGCAGCTCTATGTTTCCGATAAGGAAAGCACGGCTTTCAGACCAGTCAGAGAGCTTAAGGCATTCAAAAAGATTTGGCTTGAAGCAGGCGAGGAAAAGGAAGTTTCATTTGAGCTTAACAGAAGAGCATTCGCATTTTATAATGTAAAAATAAATGACTGGTGTGTTGAAAGCGGCGAATTTGATATTCTTATCGGCGCATCGAGCGAGGATATAAGACTTTCCGCAGCTGTCAACGTTTCGGCTCCCGCAGTTCCGATGCCGGATTATTCGGAATCCGCTCCGGTTTATTATTCGGGCGAAGTTCAGGATGTTCCCGATGAGCAGTTCAAGGCAGTTCTCGGCAGAGATATTCCCGCTTCGGATTTTGACAAGAGCAAGCCGATCGACATAAGCGACAACTTTGAAAATGCCGCGCATACAAAGAACGGCGCAAAGCTTTATAAGCTGCTCAAAACTCTTATTCCCGAGGGATTTGCTCAGGCGATTGCGCTCACAACTCCTTTCCGTGATTTTATCAGCATGAGCGGCGGAGTATTCAGCGAAAGAATGGCAGAAGGTCTTTGCAGAATCCTCAACGGAGAAAAGGGCGGAATCAGAATGATTCTTAAGGGCATTCCCGCAGCGATCAAGGGAATAGGTCCTCTTATGAAAAACATATAAATATATTTTATAATAACTGAATAAAAGTTTAAAGAGAGATGATTCCGGGAAAATACCGGAATCATCTCTCTTGTTCTGTTCCACCGCATGGCACGGATTCATCCGTGCCGTATAAAAAAATTCACGACAGCAGGCGGCAAGCATAAATGCTTGCCCTACGGGGCGTGGCGGCTTGTTTTTTCGTGCCGTGTTCAACCAAGTGTTTCAAGGTCATAGGGCGTTGACTGATAGACGAAATAATTCAGCCAGTTCGTATAGAGCAGGCTTCCGTGAGAACGCCAGTTGACTATCGGAGGATTATCGGGGTTATCATCGGGATAATAATTTTCGGGGATAGCCGTGTCAAGCCCTGCGGCGGCATCTCTGCGGTATTCCGCATCAAGCGTAAGCGGATCATATTCCGCATGACCCATAACGAAAAACTGCCTTCCGCCGACGGTTGAAACGATGTGAACTCCCGCTTTTTCGGAAGAGGCTAGAATTTTCAGCTCCGGAATGGCTTCTATATCGCTTCTTTCAACATAAGTATATCTCGAATGGGGAACATAAAACACATCGTCAAATCCCCGGAGAAGCATTGAAAGAGCGTAGTCGGCTCTGTGAGGATAAACGCCGAAAAGCTTCTTTTCCATAAGTTTTTTCTTTATTCCGAAGTGATAATATAATCCTGCCTGCGCACCCCAGCAGATATGCAGAGTGCTGTGAACATGGGTTTTGCTCCATTCCATGATTTCGCAGAGTTCTTCCCAGTAATCGACTTCTTCAAATTCCTTAAGCTCAACGGGAGCGCCGGTGATTATCATTCCGTCGAATTTTTCTTTGCGAACATCATCGAAGGTGCTGTAAAAAGCGAGAAGATGATCCTGCGCCGTGTTCAGCGACATATGGCTCTTCATTCTTATGAGAGTAAGCTCGATCTGAAGAGGGGTGTTGCCGAGAATTCTGGATATCTGTGTTTCCGTTTCGATTTTCTTCGGCATAAGATTGAGCAGAAGGATCTTAAGCGGACGGATATCCTGCGTGATCGCTCTTGTCTCGGTCATTACGAATATGTTTTCATCTGCGAGGGTCTGAACGGCAGGCAGATCATTCGGTATTTTGATAGGCATTATAAATTGCTCCTGAAATTAAAAATTATAAAGCGGCAAGAGCCTGATCAATATCTCTGATAAGGTCTTCTGCGCCTTCAAGTCCGACTGAAAGTCTGACAAGATCGGGCGAAACGCCGCCTGCGATCAGCTCTTCATCGGTCATCTGGCGGTGGGTCGTTGTTGCGGGATGAAGGCAGCAGGAACGGGCATCTGCAACATGGGTTTCAATTGCGATAAGCTTGAGATTGTTCATAAATTTCGCAGCTGCTTCTCTGCCGCCCTTAACTCCGAAGCTGACTACTCCGCAGGTGCCGTTTGCGAGATATTTCTGCGCAAGAGCGTAATCGGGGCTTGAGGAAAGAGCCGGATAGCTGACCCAGGTTATCATATCGTGATTTTCAAGATGCTTTGCAATCGTAAGAGCGTTTTCGCAATGGCGGGCAACTCTTACATGGAGGCTTTCAAGACCGAGGTTGAGTATAAAAGCACTCATAGGAGCGGGAGTTGCGCCGAGGTCTCTCATAAGCTGAACGGTTGCCTTCGTGATATATGCGCCTTCGATTCCGAAACGTTCTGTGTAGGTCACGCCGTGATAGCTGTCGTCGGGAGTGCAGAGTCCGGGATATTTATCGGCATATTTCGTCCAGTCAAATTTGCCCGAATCTATGATCGCTCCGCCTACTGCGCTGCCGTGGCCGTCCATATATTTTGTTGTTGAATGCGTAACGATGTCTGCACCCCATTCAATCGGTCTGCAGTTGACGGGGGTGGGGAAGGTGTTGTCTATAACAAGCGGAACGCCGTGAGCGTGAGCGGCTTTTGAAAATCTTTCAATATCAAGAACGGAAAGAGACGGATTTGCGAGAGTTTCGCCGAAAACCATCTTTGTTTCGGGGGTGAAAGCGGCTTCAAGCTCTTCATCGGAGCATTTCGGAGAAACGAATGTAACATTGATTCCCATTCTTTTGAATGTTACGGCGAAAAGATTATATGTGCCGCCGTAAATAGCGGAGGATGAAACGATATGGTCGCCGCAGCTGCAGATGTTGAAAGCTGCAAAGAAATTTGCAGCCATGCCGGAGGAGGTGAGCATTGCAGCGGAGCCGCCCTCAAGAGCGCAGATTTTTGCCGCAACCGAATCGCAGGTCGGATTCTGAAGCCTTGAGTAAAAATATCCTTCGGCTTCAAGGTCGAAAAGCTTGCCCATTTCTTCGCCCGTGTCATATTTGAAGGTTGTGCTCTGAATTATCGGGAGCTGCCTGGGTTCGCCGTTCTGCGGTCTGTATCCGCCCTGAACACATTTGGTGGAAACTGTCATATTTTTCATATATTATCCTCCGTTCCGGAATAGATTTCGTAAATATAATTATATTAACAGATTGTATTGTTTTTTTCAATGATTTATAAAGAAAAAGTGTGCATCCGAAGATACACACTTTAAAATTCTTATTGGTTTCTTCCTTATCAGTCGCTTGTGTAGGGAAGAAGAGCAACCTGGCGGGCACGCTTGATGGCGATCGTGAGATCACGCTGATGCTTTGCGCAGGTACCTGTTACACGACGGGGAAGGATTTTAGCTCTGTCTGATGTGAACTTGTTGAGCTTGTTGATATCCTTATAATCAATGCTCTCTGCTTTTTCTACGCAGAAGGAGCAAACTTTTCTACGGCCCTTTTTGTTGGGTCTTCTGTCGTTCTTTTCGTAAGCCATGGATTAAACCTCCTTTTTCAGATGTGAAAAGATGAACTCAGAACGGGAGATCATCTTCGGGAATTTCCTTGAAATCGCTGTCGTCTGCGTTGACGAAAGCCGGAGCAGCGGGAATCGGAGCCGAATAAGCATCATTTCTGCTTACGGTGTTTGATTCGTTCTTTGATCCGCAGAAACTGACGTTATCTGCAACAATCTCAACGGCTTTTCTCTTGTTGCCGCTCTTGTCTTCATACATTCTTGTCTGAATGCTGCCCTGAACGGCGATCATTGAGCCTTTGCGGAAATACTTTGAAACGAATTCTGCTGTCTGTCTCCAGGCAACAACATCAATGAAATCCGCCTGACGCTCTTCATTCTGGCGAACGAAGTTTCTGTCAACGGCAACAGTGAATGAACAAACGGAAGTTCCGTTTCCTGTAGTGCGAAGCTCGGGGTCTGCAACAAGCCTGCCCATTAATACGGCACAGTTAAGCATTACAGTACCTCCTTAGTCTTTTCTGATGATGAGTGAACGAAGAACACCGTCTGTGATCTTGAAAACACGATCAAGCTCAGCGGGGAACTCGGGCTCTGCCTGATAATTGAAGAGAACATAGTATCCCTCAAGTTCGTCTTCGATGGGATATGCGAGCTTGCGCTTGCCCCACTCGTCAACGCTCTCAAGAGTGCCGTTAGCTTCGATCATACCCTTGAATTTCTCAAGGAGCGGCTGAGCAGCTTCTTCACCGTTTGCAACTGAAAAAACTACCATAGTCTCATAGTTGTTTGCTGACATTCTTTTAGCACCTCCTTATGGTCTTTGGTCACGGATCACCCGTGACAAGGATAAAAAATTTAATCCTGCACGCAAGGCACGGCTGAATAGACCGCTCCCGGCGATGCTTACATATTCTAACAGACCGGGCACGGAATGTCAAGCATTATTTTTTATGAATATTATAATGCGGCAAACATCTGCGTTATGACCACAGTATATTGTATCTGCTCTTGAAATTTGGTGAAAAAAGCTATATAATTATTCCATAAAAATCATCAGGAGTGAAAAAAATATGAAAAAACTCATTGCACTTTTACTTTCGCTGGCGCTCATGCTCGGCGTATGTGTCTGCTCTTTTGCAGGCGAAGCCCCCTATGCTTCCGTTGTTACGGCATCCGATTTTCAGAATGTCGGCAGCGCAGCGTTTGACCGTTTTGGAACGATTCTCGGAAAAATGAAAGCAGACGGACTCGATAAACTTGATTCCGTGCTTACCGGCGGAGATTATTCGCTTCTTCTTTTCAATCAGGCAAAGCCCGAAATTGCAAAAATAAGAGGCGTTGTTCTTGAAGCTTTCCCCGAAACAGACCCCAATGCCGTTGTAAATATTCAGGGCAACCACGATAATCCGACGGAAGAATTTGCCGACACCGGATTTTATGATATGGGCGCATACTGCCTTTATGCTGTCAACGAGGACGATTTCCCATGGAAGCAGAACAGCACCGACGGAAGTGCAGTCAGAACGCTTGCGGCTGACATTGATTCAAAGCTCGGCGCAATGATCGAAGCGGAAGATTTAAGACCCGTTATCGTTATAACCCATGTTCCTCTTCATCACACGGACAGAACGAATTACGGCGACAATATGTACGCTTCATATATATTCAATGTTCTCAACGAAAAAGGAAAGAAGCTTGATATAATCTTCCTTTTCGGCCACAATCATTCGGGCGATTATGATGATTATATCGGCGGCTCGGTCAATTTCCTTGCAAAGGGCGAAGAGATTCGTGTTCCGATGAGCGACAAGACCGGCAAGGACTGCTATACAAATGAAACTCTTAATTTCACCTATGCAAACTGCGGCTATGTCGGCACATCAATGAATGCCGAAGATGAAACTTCAACAAATGAACTTACCGCAGGTCTGATTCAGTTCTGCAGCAGCACAATAAAAATCAGCAAATATTCAACCGAAGGCGTTTTCAAAACCTGGACAGTTGAAAAAATCAACAAAAATTCATCCGTTAAAGAGCCTTCATATCCCTCGTTTGAATGCTCCTGCTCATGCCATTCCGGCAATAATATTCTTTGGAACATCTATATATTCTTCTGCAAACTTTTCGGAATCAATGAATACTGTGTCTGCGGAGCAAAGCATTATTGATTCGATTATAAAGTTATTGACAATAAAATAACTTTGTGATACACTACATTAGATATTTGAATATTTCCCAAAAGATTATGACGGAGACAGTATTTTCGGCGCCTTTGTCTTTCAGTGAGCCGGTGACAGTGCAAAACCGGCAGACGATGCCGAAAAGAATATCACTCCCGAATCGCAGACCGAAAGATTCATCGAGTAGGCTCTGACGGCAGTCCGCCGTTACCGGGCGCATAATGTCGGTTATGTTCGGGTGGTTTAATAAGCTTTGGCTTTGTCCCGTTTCGGGGCAGAGCCTTTTTTTATGTATCAGGATATTTTCAGAATATAAACGGAGGAAAACAAAATGTACGAAAAAGTTTCTTCAAATCTCGATTTTGTCAGCCGTGAAAAGGCTGTTCTTGAATTCTGGAAAGAAAACAGAATTTTTGAGAAGAGCATGGAAATCAGAGAAGGCTGCCCCACGTATACTTTCTATGACGGCCCGCCGACTGCAAACGGCAAGCCGCATATCGGCCATGTTCTTACGAGAGTTATCAAGGATATGATTCCCAGATACCGCACAATGAAGGGTTATATGGTTCCCAGAAAGGCCGGCTGGGACACTCACGGCCTTCCCGTTGAACTTGAAGTTGAAAAAATGCTCGGCATCAACGGCAAGGAGCAGATAGAAGATTACGGCCTTGAACCTTTTATCGGCCATTGCAAGGAAAGCGTTTGGAAATATAAGGGAATGTGGGAGAATTTCTCCGGCACAGTCGGCTTCTGGGCAGATATGAACAAACCTTATGTTACCTATCATAACGATTTTATCGAATCCGAATGGTGGTCACTTAAAGAAATCTGGAATAAGGGTCTTCTCTATAAGGGATTCAAAATCGTTCCCTATTGCCCCCGCTGCGGAACTCCGCTTTCCTCTCACGAGGTTGCCCAGGGATATAAAACTCTCAAAGAGCGTACTGCCGTTGTCCGCTTTAAAATCAAGGATGAAGACGCATATTTCCTCGCATGGACAACAACCCCCTGGACTCTTGCATCAAACATCGCTCTCTGCGTAAACCCCGATGAAATTTATGCAAAGGTCAAGGTGGCAGACGGCTATACCTATATTATGGCGAAGGCACTTCTTGACACCGTTCTCGGTTCAATTCAGCGTGAAGAAGGCGTTCCGGCTTACGAAATCATTGAAGAATACAAGGGCACGGATCTTGAATATAAAGAATATGAGCCTCTTTATGAGTGCGCAAAGAAAGCTGTTGATAAGCAGGGCAAAAAGGCTTTCTTCATTTACTGCGACACCTATGTAACGATGTCAGACGGCACGGGTATCGTTCACATCGCTCCCGCCTTCGGTGAAGACGATGCGAGAGTCGGCAGAAAATATGATGCTCCGTTTGTTCAGATGGTTGATGAACACGGCGTTATGAAAGACGAAACTCCGTTTGCCGGAATGCGCTGCAAACCCAAGCAGTCCGAAATCGACGATGGTGCAATCAACTGCGATCCCGAAGTTCTCAAAGAGCTTGACGCAAGAGGAATTCTTTTCAGTGCTCCGAAGGTTGAGCATGAATATCCTCATTGCTGGCGCTGCGACACTCCGCTCATCTATTTTGCAAGAGAATCATGGTTTGTCAAAATGACGGCAGTCAGAGATAACCTTATCAAGAATAATAATACGGTCAACTGGATCCCCGAAAGCATCGGAACGGGCAGATTCGGTGATTGGCTCAAGAATATTCAGGATTGGGGCATCAGCCGTAACCGTTACTGGGGCACTCCTCTCAATATCTGGGAATGCGAATGCGGCCACAGACATGCGATCGGCTCAATAGCAGAGCTTAAGGAAATGAGCGACAACTGCCCTGATGATATTGAACTTCACCGTCCGTATATTGATGCCGTTACCATCAAGTGTGAAAAGTGCGGCAAGCAGATGAAGAGAGTTCCGGAAGTTATTGACTGCTGGTATGATTCCGGCTCAATGCCTTTTGCCCAGCATCATTATCCGTTTGAAAACAAAGAGCTGTTTGAACAGCAGTTCCCCGCTGCCTTTATATCCGAGGCTGTTGACCAGACAAGAGGATGGTTCTATTCTCTTATGGCAATTTCAACTCTGCTCTTTGACAAATCTCCCTACGAAAATGTTATCGTTCTCGGACTTGTTCAGGACGAAAACGGACAGAAGATGTCCAAGAGCAAGGGCAATGCGGTTGATCCGTTTGATGCTCTTTCAACCTACGGCGCAGATGCGATCCGCTGGTATTTCTATACGAACTCCGCTCCGTGGCTCCCCAACCGTTTCCACGGAAAAGCTGTTGTTGAGGGCCAGCGCAAGTTTATGGGCACTCTCTGGAACACCTATGCTTTCTATATTCTCTATGCGAATATTGATAAGTTTGATCCTTCAAAGCACGAGCTTGATTACAGCAAGCTTTCCATTATGGACAAGTGGCTTCTTTCAAGGCTCAACACTCTCATTGATGAGGTTGACGGCCATCTGAATAACTATGCTATCCCCGAAGCGGGCAAGGCTCTTCAGGAATTTGTTGACGATATGAGTAACTGGTATGTCCGCAGAGGCAGAGAGCGTTTCTGGGCGCAGGGACTTGAGCAGGATAAGATCAACGCTTATATGACTCTTTATACCGCTCTCGTAACGGTTATCAAGCTTTCCGCCCCGATGATTCCGTTTATGACCGAGGATATTTACCGCAACCTTGTCTGCAACATCTATCCCGATGCTCCGATAAGCGTTCATCTCTGCGATTATCCCGTTTCCGATAAGAAATTCATCGATAAAGAGCTTGAAGCATCAATGGACGAAGTTCTCAAGATCGTTGTTCTCGGCAGAGCAGCAAGAAACGGTGCAAATATCAAAAACAGACAGCCGCTCGGCAGAATTTTTGTTACGGCTCCGAAAGAACTCGGCAAAGAATACTGCGAGATCATTGAGGACGAGCTCAACATCAAGGCTCTTGAATTTGTAAATAATTCCGCTTCTTATGTTTCATATAATTTCAAGCCGCAGCTCAAGACCCTCGGTCCCAAATACGGCAAGATGCTCGGCGGAATCAGAAATTATCTTCAGAGCATTGACGGCTCCGCAGCAAAGAAAGAGCTTGACGAAAAGGGCGCTCTTACATTTACCGTTGACGGAACCGAAATCGTTCTCGCTCCCGAAGATCTTCTCATTGAAACAATGCAGAAAGAAGGTTTCCAGGCAGAGAGCGACGGCGGAGTTACCGTTGTTCTTGATACAAATCTTACCGAAGAGCTTATCGAAGAGGGCTTCGTAAGAGAGCTTATCTCAAAGATCCAGACAATGCGTAAGGATGCCGGATTTGAGGTTATGGATACCATTAAAATTTATGTAAGCGGCAACGCAAACATCGAAGCCATCTTCAGAAAGAACGAAGAATCTGTTTGCCGTGATGTTCTTGCAACCGAAATCATTTCGGCAGAGGGCGGCTCATATTCCAAGGATTGGGATATCAACGGCGAAAAAGTTGTTCTCGGCGTTGAGAAAAATTAAATCTGTTTCAATATCAAATCAGGATGTAAAGAGAGATGATTTATGAGGTGTTGTCCCGAATCATCTCTCTTTTGTGTTAGGCAGGGTATGGATCAATTTACTTCGGTTTTATAAGGCTGCCGCTGCGCAGCCTTGAAAGCAGATCTTTGTTCTGCGGGGCAAGGCCCGAATAATCTTTGATTCCGTTAGCTTCCGCTATGCTTTTTCTGTATTCAAAAGAGGACGGCGAGCCGATACTTTTGAGTGCATCAACTATGCTTTCGGATACACCGGAGTATTTTTTGAAATATTCCGTTTCGGAGTTATAATCGATCCAGGGGCATCTGCCCCACGAAGTCCAGCCTCTGTTTTTCAGAGAGGTTTTAACAACGCCGAAAGCAAAGCCTCTTGCTTCAACAACATATCCGGAACCGATATAGATTCCCACATGGCCGGGTTGAAAAACGAGAATTCCTTTCTGCTCCGGCATGGAATCCATTTTGCCGCCATCGGTGCAGACGGCTTTCATTCCGTCTGCCGAGACATCCATGGAGGCGTTGTATTCCGGAGCGGAATCCGGAGAATCGCTCCAAAGATAGCCTTTTATCAGCCCCACGCAGTCAAAAACCTTTTTGCCGAACTGCAATTTATAAGTCGGGATCCTTGATGGAAAATAATGGGACGGATATTGCTTCGTTTTGGCGTTCAGCAGCGCCTGCGTTGCCGTGTTGCCGAATGTTCCGTACCAATAAGGCTTGCCAAGCTGTTTTAAAGCGTAATCAACAAGCCCGTCATTTGTCTTTATCATCTTTTTCGCAATCGCTCCCTCCTTTGTCGGAAGAATGAGAAATGTTGTCTGCTATAACAAAAGAAACAACTGCCGCTCCTGCGGAGATTGCCGCCGTTACTTCGGCAACGGTCTTATCTGCAACTCCGAAAGCGAGAAGAACGGGAGCGATAAAGCCGATAACTGCTGCCCATAACCTGCGGTCTGTCAGCTTCTTTTTCCAGTTTATTTTCATTTCAGACACTCCTATCGGGGATATTTGGTTAAAAAGACCAATTCCCTCACTAATATTTATATGACAATTCACACGATTTGTCTGATTTTTTTAAATTTTTTTTACAAAAAAACTTGCAAGTGGAATTTCTTTGTGATAAAATACATCTGTAAAAATATCCATTGGGGGGATAATGTATGAAATCATTCAAAAAAGCAATTGCTGTTCTTATGGTAGTTGCTACTCTTATGTCACTTCCTGTTTCCGCTTCGGCAGAATGGAAGCTGAAGTCAGGAAAGAAAGAAGAAACAACAGCTGCAGCCGAGGCGGCAGTTGCAGCGGCTCCGGCGGCTGCGGCAGCTCCTGCAGATGCAGCAGCTCCGGCAGATGCAACGGCTCCCGCTGCAGAAACCGCAAAGAGAAAAACACTTAAAGAAAAGATTGCCGATAAGAAGGCTGCAAAGGCTGCCGAAAAAGCAGCTAAGGAAGCCGCAAAAGCCGCTGAAAAAGCAGCTAAAGAAGCTGCTGCAGCAGCAACGGCAGCCGAAACAACAGAAGCCCAAAAGGTCAACAAGCGTGAAAACGTTGCAACAATGTATCTTATTTACACAAGTGCAAACAAGCTTGAGCCCCATTTCTGGATTTACATCGTAAACAATACCGATGAAACCCTTATGGTCGGCCCCTATGCTCTTGAGCCTCACGGCACCGTTTCAATCGGTTCATGGGATGACAGAGGAATGGGCAAAGGTATCCATTTCAATCTTGAAAGATACTGGGTGAAGGAAGAAACCTACGGCAGAGCTTTCAGCATTAAAACAAGTGTAAACAGAAAAGAGCTTGAAAAGCTCGGCGGCAAGTTCAAGCGCCACAACTATTGGAACTGGGGCTTCAACTGCGTATGGTTTGCAACCTGCATTTGGAACAGCTGCACGATCAAGTTTGTTCCCTTCCTCTTCTCTCCGAGATTCTCTCTTGCTTTTATGTTCCTTTATGGCGCAAAGAGACCGGACTACACTATTCAGAAGCTCAACAGCGCTTCAAAGTGCTACAAATATCAGGATGACGGAACTCTCAAGCCCGTTGTTCCCGGCGTTCTCTTCACCAACTACGGCGTATAATTGCAAAGCTTTCCCGTGCATTCAACCGAATGCACGGGTTTTTCTTTTTGCGTTTCCGGAGCATAAAAGGATACAAATGAATGTTAATTTGTTGACTTTACCGCTCCGATGTATTATAATAAATAAAAATACTAAAGGTGGGGACATAAATTGAAAAAGATAATTGCCATGATTCTTTCTCTGTCAATTGTTTTTTCGGTATGTATAATCGGTTCTGCGGGATATGAAAATATTGCAGAAAATGTTGAAACAATTGAAACAGCCGAAGAAATTCAGGCTGAAGAGCCAACCGGAGAAGAGCAGGAAGAGGAAAAAACGGAAGATGAAAATGCCTATCATGTCCGCCCCGCTCAAAAAGCAAATTCAACGGCAAGAATTTATCTTTGCTCAAAGCTTAATTTCCCCGGTGTAGGACATATATTTATTTATGTTGAAAATCTTACGGACGAGCCTATCAAAGTCGGGCAGATCGTTCTTGAAAAAGACCAGGCTGTTTCGATGGGTTCTTTCGGATTCCAGCGTTCAGATGGATGGGGCGTTTATTATAACACCGAATCTTATCTTTACGGAAAAGAAGATTATTCTTCGCTGATATGTATGAGCGAAGAAATTGATTCCGCACATCTTGCAAAGCTCAACAAATTCCTTGAAGGCTATAATTTCTGGGAACTGTTTATCAACTGTGTTTTCTTTGCGGTCGGCGCATGGAATTCCTGCACGAATACATTTATTCTTCCGATTTCGTTCCCGGTTTTTTGCAGAACACAGATAAACGCTCATAAAAATGATAAGATAACTCAGATGTATATTCCCGAAAGGGACAATGTTTATCATGTGAAAGGAACAGGCTCAAGGCAGTCGCTTGTTGTTTGCAGCAATAAATCATTGAAGAAAAATAACAGAATATAAAAGAATCAGCAGGTACGATTTTTTCGTACCTGCTGTTTTTAATATCCGAAGTATTTAAGAAGATATTTATCCTGCGCTTTTTCAAATTCTTTTGCAGTATTCGGATTGGATGAAAGCATGTGTCCGGAGTTCGGATACATAATAAATGTATAATCAATTCCGCTCTTTTCAAGAGCTTTTCTTGTTGCTTCGGCGTTTCCTTTTGAAACAACAACATCTGCTCCGCCGTAGCCGGCAAGGGTCGGAACGGAATCTTCATTGATGTTCATTGCGGGCGAAACAGATTTGATTATTTCTTCTGCGCTTCCGTCGGCAATCATTTCATCGGTGATTTCATTTCCGGCAAGCATTGAAGCGAGCGAATATGCTCCGCTTCCCCATGTGTCTGTGTGAAAATCCGAGGGACCGACTCTTTCCGAAAGGAACACAAGCTCAATCGGGCTTTCTTCTGCTCTTGTGTAAGCATAGAGCATTGCAAGGTGAGCGCCTGCCGAATAACCGGTCAGAGCAAGCTTTGTTATGTTAAGACCGTTTTCATCGGAAAACTCCTTGATTTTTTCAATTGCCATTTGAATTTCATCAACCATTGTGAAAGCGGTTGCACCGTTTGATGCTGTGTGAACGGTGTAATCCATTGAGGCAATGATATAGCCTTTGCCGGCAAGCTTTCTGACTTCGGAAGGCCTTGCTTTTCTTGTGCCTTCAATCCACGAGCCTCCGTGAACATTGAGAATAACGCCGTTGAAATCTCTTTTTGCTGCTGATTCGGGAATGAAGATATCCATAACCTGTTTTTCTCCGGTTCCGTAATTAACAACATAGGTTTTGTAGTTTTCTCCGCCTGCGAGGTTAATGCCGAAGGTTGAAAAGACAGCAAGAACCGCAGCGATAATTTTGTATAACCAACCCATTTTTATTTCTCCTTTTTTTAAAACTTTCCAAATCTTTCGTCAAGTAGGCGGCAGTAAGCTTCGAGCATTCTGTCATTTCTCTTGCCGTTGTCGGTGGAATATCCGTGCCATGAAACTCCGGAAGGTCTTTGCTTCGAGAATGCAACGATCTGACCGCAGGCGCCGGTCTTGAGAAAAATATCCGTGTCTCTGAATCTTGTGCAGGCGTAATCGTTTTCCATGGCAGCTTCGGTCCATTCCTTTGAAACAATGCGCTTGCCTTCGTAAATTCCGTTATTTGCATAAGCCCAGCCGAGCTTTGCAAGGTCATCGCTTCTTGCAAAGAAGCCGCCTCCGCAGATGGGGAAGCCTTTGGGACATTTTGCCATTGCCCACTGACGGAAGCCGAGAGGCTCAAAAACAACCTTTTTGAGATATTCATCGGCGGTCAGACCCGTTACGGAATGAATGATTCTGCCGAGCAGATAATATGCTTCGTCCGAATACTGGCGGAATGTGCCTGGCTCGTGAGCGATTTCAAGAGAAAAAACATATTTGAGAAAATCATCCCCGATAAAGCCGATGTCATTGTCATTATCAATATTATAAGGGATTTTCTCAATTCCCGTTCTGTGGCGCATCGTCTGGGCAACGGTAACTTCGTTCCATTCGGGCGACATCTTTTCCGGAAGCATATCCTTTGCAAAAAACGATGTGACCTTTGAATCAACGGAGAGCTTTCCGCTGTCAACTAGAGTGCCGATGGCAGTTGCAATAAAAAATTTCGTTACGGAGTGCGAATTGTTGGCGTTGTTTGCAACCGGACTTCTCCAGCATTCTGTGCCTTCGGCGGAAATATATGCAATATCATAAACGGGTTCCTTTTCGTTTATGAATGCTTCAAAAAAGCTGTTCATTGTTTTCATCCCCTCGGAGTTTTGATAATTATAGCATTTTCAGAAGAAAATTTCAACAATTATTCTCATTCTTTGCTTATTTTATATTGTAATTAATACTGCAATGTGATAAAATATGATAGTTAAAATGGAGGAGATTTTTTATGATTTTAAAAAGCGACCCGTTTATTTCCGATTCGGAACTGAAATCCGCTCTTCTTGATTCGATCAAGGGGAAGAGCCTTAAAAAAGTGCTTATTCTTCCGCCCGATTATACAAGAATGTATTCGGGGGCGGGAAAAATAACGGCAATTTATTATGAGGCTCTCAAGGATATATGCGAGGTAGACATAATGCCTGCTCTCGGCACTCACGAGCCGATGACAAAAGAGGAATGCCTTGCATTCTTCGGCGAGGGCGTTCCGTTTGAAAAGATAATAGTTCATAACTGGCGCAAAGATGTTGTTAAAATCGGCGAAGTTCCGGGCGAATTTGTCAGCGAAGTTTCAGAGGGACTCGTTTCGGATAAAATTGATGTTGAGGTCAACAAACTCATTGTTGACAGAAGCTATGATCTGATTATTTCCGTCGGCCAGGTTGTGCCGCACGAGGTCGTAGGCATGGCAAATTATTCAAAGAATATTTTTGTCGGCTGCGGCGGAAGCAATATGATAAATTCATCCCACATGCTCGGCGCATTTTACGGAATGGAGCGTATTATGGGCAAGGATCATTCTCCGGTCAGAAAAGTGTTCGACTATGCGCAGGAGAATTTTCTCCGGGATATTCCGATCATGTTTGTGCTGACCGTTACAACAAACAAGGGCGACGAAACTTATATCCACGGCCTTTTCATCGGCTCGCAGAGAGATGTTTTTGAAGAGGCGGTTTCGCTCAGCCAGCAGATAAATCTGACTTATGTTGACGAGCCGTTTAAAAAAGCTGTTGTTTATCTTGACGGAAGAGAGTTCAAAAGCACATGGCTCGGAAACAAGGCGGTTTACAGAACGAGAATGGCAATGGCGGATGGCGGCGAGCTTATCATTCTCGCTCCCGAGGTGAAAAAATTCGGCGAGGATGCCGAAAATGACCGGCTGATACGAAAATACGGATATATCGGCAGAGAAAATGTTCTGAAGCTTGTTGAAGAAAACGAGGATCTGAAAAATAATCTTTCTGTTGCGGCTCACCTTATTCACGGCTCGTCAGACGGCAGATTCAATATCACCTACTGCACGGAAAAGCTCACGGAAGAAGAGGTCAGAGGAGCGGGCTTCAATTATATGCCTTATGAAGAGGCATCAAAGATTTATGACCCGAAAAAGCTTTCTGACGGATACCACGAGATAAACGGTGAAAAAATATTCTATATCAGCAACCCCGCTCTCGGTTTATGGGCGGCAAAATAAGCAGATCAAAGAAGTGAAATCATGGAAAAATATATAGACCTTCATACTCATTCAATCAAATCCGACGGTTCAATGACTCCCGCCGAGGTTGTGAGGGAAGCAAAGAAAGCCGGGCTTTCGGCAATCGCTCTTTCAGACCACGACAGCATTGAGGGCGTTCGGGAAGCGATGGAGGAGGGCAGAAAAATCGGCGTTGAGGTTGTGCCTGCAATTGAGTTTTCCGTTCAGTCCGACACCGAAACGCATATTCTCGCATATTATCTTGATATCGAAAACCCGAAGCTGATTCAGACCCTTGATGAATGCAAGCAGGTCAGAGAGCAGAGAAACGCAGAAACCTGCCGAAAGCTCAACGAGCTCGGTTTTGATGTAACAATGGAAGAGGCAAGAGCGATTGCTCCGAACGGAATTATCGGCAGAGCACATTTTGCAAGGTTTCTGATGGATAAGGGATATACAAGCAGCGTCAAAGAGGGATTCAAGCTCTATCTTGAAAACGGCAAATATGCCTATTCGGGAACTCAAAGGCTCAAAGACGAGGAAACGGTCAGGCTTATCAAAGAATGCGGAGGACTTTCTTTCGTTGCCCATCTTCATCTTATCAAACTTGATGATGAAACTCTTAAAAACTTCCTTATAAGGCTTAAAGGAGCCGGTCTCAACGGCGTTGAGGGTTATTATACCGAATATACTCCCGAAATGCAGGAAAAATATCAGAATATGGCAAAGGAACTCGGGCTGATGATTTCCGGCGGCACGGATTTCCATGCGCAGATGAAGCCGCATATCAGCATCGGCACGGGTCTCGGAAATATGAAAATTCCTTACAGCGTTCTTGAAAACATAAAAAAGGCAAAGGAGCTAATATAAAATGAAAAAATCAGATATCGGTCTTATCGGACTTGCCGTTATGGGCGAAAACCTTGTTATGAATATGGAAAGCAAGGGATTCACGGTTTCCGTTTATAACAGGACTACACAGAAGGTAACGGATTTCGTAAACGGCAGAGCAAAGGGCAAAAACATCGTCGGCACATATTCTCTTGAGGAGCTTGTTGAGTCTCTCGCAAAGCCACGCAAGGTTATGATGATGATCAAAGCAGGGGCGGCAGTTGATTCGATGATCGACACCCTCATTCCTCTTCTTGAAGAAGGCGACATCATTATTGACGGCGGCAACTCCCATTTCCCCGACACAGCAAGAAGAACTGCCTATGTTGAAAGCAAGGGTATGCTCTATATCGGCACCGGTGTTTCCGGAGGCGAAGAAGGCGCTCTTAAAGGTCCGAGCATGATGCCCGGCGGCTCACCGAAAGCGTGGGAAAGCGTTAAGCCGATTCTTCAGGCGATCTGCGCAAAGGTTGAAGACGGCTCACCCTGCTGCGACTGGGTAGGAGAAAACGGCGCAGGTCACTTTGTTAAGATGGTTCATAACGGAATCGAATACGGCGATATGCAGCTTATCTGCGAAGCATATCAGCTTATGAGAGATTATCTCGGCATGACGGCAGACGAAATGCACGAAGTATTCGCAAAGTGGAACACCGAAGAGCTTGACAGCTATCTTATTGAAATCACAAGAGATATTCTTGCATATAAGGAAAACGGCGAACCGATCGTTGAAAAGATTCTTGACACCGCCGGCCAGAAGGGTACCGGCAAATGGACGGGCATTGCGGCTCTTGACGAAGGTATTCCCCTTACTCTTATCGGAGAAGCTGTATTTTCAAGATGCCTCAGCGCTATGAAAGAAGAAAGAGTTGCTGCTTCAAAGGTGCTTACCGGTCCTTCGTTTAAGTTTGAGGGCGATAGAGCGCAGTTCATTGAAGACATCAAAAATGCTCTTTTTGCCGCAAAGATCGTTTCCTATGCTCAGGGTTATACTCTTATGAGAGCGGCGGCAGGCAATTACGGCTGGAATCTCAATTACGGCGGAATCGCTCTTATGTGGAGAGGCGGCTGCATCATCAGAAGTGTCTTCCTCGGAAAAATCAAAGAAGCGTTTGACAATGATCCCGAGCTTACCAATCTTCTTCTTGATCCCTATTTCAAGGGCGTTATGGATAAGGCACAGGCAGGCTGGAGAAGAGTTTGCGCTTCGGCAATCTCCGCAGGCATTCCTCTTCCCGCAATGACGGCAGCTCTCAATTATTATGACGGCTATCGCTGCGCTAATCTCCCCGCAAATCTTCTTCAGGCTCAGCGTGACTATTTCGGCGCTCATACCTATGAAAGAGTTGACCACGCAAGGGGAGAATTCTTCCACACCAACTGGACCGGCGAAGGCGGAAACACGGCAGCTTCGCAGTATAACGCATAAATCAGATAAAGGAGAAAAGAAAAATGCTTCTTGATATTAAAAAAGATTATTCCTGGGCAGTAGTTGTTCCCACGAGTATGGGTGTTCGCATCTGCCCGGCAGAGGGTCAGACTGTTGCATCAAGCAATTTGTTCAGAATGCAGGCAACAAGCGCAGAAACAAATGTTGCAAGCATTTCATCATATCTCGGTCTGCCTGTAAAGGTCCTCACGACATTTGTTAAAGACAGCCAGATAGCCTCCTTCATCAAGCAGGATCTCCGTTCAAGAGGAATGGTTTTTGAAGGCAAGGATGTTGAAAAAGGCGGACCCTGGGGATACCGCCATCAGTTCAACATTGCCGACAGCGGAAGCGGCTCAAGAGGACCGAGAGTTGAAAATGACAGAGCGGGTGAGGTCGGCAGAACTCTTTCGATTGACGATTTTGATGTTGACCGCATTTTCGGCAAAGAGGGAGTGGGAGTTCTTCATCTTTCGGGACTTATTGCCGCCCTTTCTCCCGACACGGGCAAATTCTGCCTTGAGCTTGCAAGAGCAGCAAAAAAATACGGAACGGCGATCTCGTTTGATCTCAATTACAGAGCAACCTTCTGGAAGGGAAGAGAAGCGGAGCTGAGCGCAATTTTCTCCGAAATCGCTTCAAATGCAGATATTCTTGTCGGCAATGAAGAGGATTTTCAGCTTTGCCTCGGAATCAAAGGCCCCGAAGCAGGCGGCAAGGATATAGCCTCCAAAATTGAAAGCTTCAAGGAAATGATAGGTAGAGTTAAAGAAGCATATCCCAACGCAAAGGTATTTGCAACAACTCTCCGCCAGGTTATCAATGCCAACACTCATCTTTGGGGGGCAATTATGTTAGCGGGCGATCATTGGCATGTTGTTGAGCCGAGAGAAATCAGAGTGCTTGATCGAATCGGCGGCGGCGACGGCTTTGTAGGCGGTCTTCTTTATGCAGTCATCAAGGGTTGGGAAAGCGAAAAATGGATCCAGTTCGGCTGGGCGAGCGGCGCTCTCGCAACAACCTTCCTTACCGACTATGCACAGCCTGCGGATGAAGATATGATCTGGAGTGTCTGGAGCGGAAACGCAAGAGTAAAAAGATAAAATCTGCCGGTTCAACCGGTGAACATATAATTATATTTCTCGAATAATAAAGGTTGATATGACATAAAAGGGACAGCCCGGATTTTTATCTTCGGGCTGTCTTTTTTGGCTTTGTGTGGGATAATATAATGTAATAAAAAAATATAATACTATAGTAAAAAATATCCGGCAAATGTATATTTTACGGTGCTGTATAAAAGTGCCATTTTCAGATAATAATATATTACAGAGGAACTGCATAATAATAGTAATATAGAAATTATGTAACACAATTTTACCGTTTTGTAACCATTTGTAACTTTTTCTGTTTTTCACAAATAAATTTACAGTTTTTGACAAATACTGACAAGATTAAGCAATTTGTCAAAGTGACAATTGTAAAATAATGTCAACTCGTTTGTGCAAAATAAACAAAAATTTTTTAGCGAGTGATTTGACAAATAAGCCATTCGACAATATAATTTCAATCGTTGCAAAAGAAAACAGAAGGATGACCTTTTGAAAGGTCATATCCCAAGCTACTGATGCACAGCATTAAGGAGAATGTTATGATTAAAAATTCATCATCCGCCTCGCAGAAAACGCACGGGTATATTTTCAGGGCAGTATCCCTCGGAGTTGCCGCAACGTTCGTTATCTCCGGCACTTCTTCCGCTTATGCGGCAAACGGTGCAAAGCAGATAAACATTGTAGACGGTGAAAAATCAATAAGCATAACCTCAAGATCATCAAATCCGGCAGAAATCGTCAGATTGGCGGGAATCAAGCTCGGCGCTTATGATGAGCTGGACACAAAGAGTTTTTCCGGCAATGACGGCGACACGATCAGAATCAACAGAGCGAAGTTTTTCCGTGTTGATGATGATGGAAGCATAGGTTACTTTGTCGGATATTCGGGCACGATAGCGGAAATTTTCGCAGACAGAGGAATAACGGTCAACGAAGGCGATGTTGTCAGCTTGGATCTCGGCGCAAAGGTGTTTGACGGAATGAGTCTTCTGATCAGACGTGCGTTTACGATTAAGGTTGAGGCAGACGGAAAAGAAATATCAATTCCCGTTACCGATATTACGGTTAAAGAAGTTCTTGAAAGAGCCGGCATAACTCTCGGAGAAAATGATACCGTTGTTCCTGCGCTTGACAGCACAGTCAACGAATCAACAAGAGTTAAGGTCAGCAGAGTCGAATATAAAACAAGATCCGAAAATAAAGAGATTGATTTTGCAACCGATATCGTTTATGACGATGAAATGTATGTCGGCGAATCAAAGATCGCTTCAAAAGGCAAAAAAGGCATTAAAGAAATCTTTTTCAAAGAGAAATATGTTGACGGTGTTCTTGTTGAAACAATTCCCGACGGCGAAAAAGTTTCGCAGGCTCCCACAGCCGAAATAAAAAAGGTCGGCACAAAGAAGAGAGACGAGCTTGCAGCTTACAGAAACACCGCTTCACCGATTTCGGAGCTTTCAATTCCAAACGGAATCGAGCTTGACGAAAACGGCGCTCCCGTAAAATATAAGTCAAAAATCAGCGCAAAGGCGACCGCTTACACGGGCGATCCCGCAACTGCAAGCGGAAGAAAGCCGATGGCAGGCCATATTGCGGTTGACCCGACTGAATATCCTTACGGCACGGAGCTGTTTATTACTTCGGCAGACGGAACTTATGTTTACGGTTACTGCGTTGCAGCCGATACCGGCGGATTCGTTGAGATGGGTAACACCGATGTTGACCTCTATATGAATAACGAGGAAATGTGTTTTGACTGGGGCAACAGACCCATAACAATTTATGTTTTGTAATTAAAAAAAGGATTTTAAGAAATCATTTTATAATGATGATCTTAAAATCCTTTTATTTTTGATCAGTGATTTACAAACCGGATTATGAAATTATGCCCGGGTATCGCCATTTCAAAAAAATTTTTGAAAATTATATTTTTCTAATATTATTCTAATCTTTTCGGATTATTATCTAATCAAGGTCAGGGACAAACCCCGACGAAGAAAGGAAATAAAGAATATGAAAAAATCAAGAATCATCACAGCTATAGTATCAACCGCAGTTATCGCAGGCAGCATTTTCACTCTGGCATCCTGCTCCGGAAAAACAGAAAGCACTGCTCCGGCAGCAAACGCAGATCATAGCGCAGTTGAAAAGGTTTCAACGGTTGCTCCTTCCGAAATCACGGCAGATGAAGCAATTGTAATCGCTTTCAATCACGCAGGAGTTTCCGAAAATGAAGCTGTTCTTGAAATCGGCTCACCCGAGCTTGATAAGGATGACGGCATCGCTCATTACAATGTTGAATTCACCGCAAACGGCTTTGAGTATGACTATGAAATCGGTTTGGACGGAACGATAATCGAAAACGGCAAAGAAGCAGAAGATGCTGCCGAAAAAGATGCTCCGGCAAAAGCTGAAAAGGCTCCGGATGCAAAAGCGGAGAAAGAGGGCTTTATCAGCATCGATTCGGCAAAAAATGCCGCTCTCGTTCATGCGGGCCTTAAGGCATCGGATGTTAAATTCAAAAAGGCAAAGCTTGATACGGATGACAGAATCGCTCATTATGATATTGAATTCGTAAGCGGCGAAATGGAATATGAATATGAAATCAATGCGCAGTCCGGCAAGGTAGGAGAATTTGACAAAGAACGCTATGTTGAAGAAAAGACAAAAGCACCCGTTGACACATCATCATTTATCTCCGCAGATGAAGCAAAGGCAATTGCATTCAAAAAAGCGGGTGTAAACGCTTCGGAAGCTTCAAAAATCAAATGTGTTCTTGATGCAGATGATATGTTTGCCCACTATGAGATAGAGTTCGTTTTCGGCGGATATGAATATGATTTTGATATTAACGCAAAGTCAGGCAAGATCATTGAAAGCGACAAAGAAAAAATATACAGATAATTCGATTGACTGACGGAGCTCCGTGACTGCGGGGCTCCGGTTTTAATTGTTTACAGCTTATTAACTTGATTTTCGGGCGGCACTATGATAAAATTCAGATATGAATAAAAAAATAATAAAAAGAATATCGAAGCTTATTGCGGCGGCATCGGCTGCTGCCATCCTTCTTTCGCTCGCAGGCTGTTCGATCGGCGGAAATACAAATAAAGAAAAAACTGCCGCCACGCAGGCCGCAACAGTCAGAGTGATGTTCCCCGAGGGATCAACGGTTTGCCAAATCGCAGAGCTTCTTGAAAAAAACGGAGTATGCTCCGCAGCGGATTTTATGGCTCTTTCCAATGATGCCGCTCTTGCTTCGGAATACGGGATCGTTATCGAAAATCCGCAGAACAGAGCTTTCCTTCTTGAGGGATATCTCTATCCCGATACCTATGATTTTTATGTCGGCGAAAGCGCTGAAAAAGCCATCAGAAGATTTCTTAAAAATGCTCAATCAAAGTTTGATGATGAATTCCGTGCCGAATGTGAAAAAGCAGGAATGACCGTTGACGAGGTTATTACCCTTGCTTCCATTATTCAGGAGGAAGCGGGCGATCCCGCAGAAATGAGCAAGGTTTCATCGGTGCTTCATAACCGGCTCAACAGCAAAAAATTCAAAAGCCTTCAATGCGATGTGACGATTTTTTATCTTGAGGGCTCGGTCAGACCGAATGTCAGCGAGGAAAAATTTGATGAGCTTCGGGAGCTTTATAATACCTATAAATGCAAAGGTCTTCCGGAGGGACCGATAACGAATGTCGGTTCAGAAGCGCTCAATGCAGCTCTGAATCCCGTTGAATCGGACTGGTATTATTTTGTGACCGATGATGCAGGAGAATATCATTACGCCGAAACATGGGAAGAACATCAGGAAAACTGCGAAAACGCAGGATTATAAATTTCAACACCGTTTTGAAGGACAAGACGGTGTTTTTATTTTATACTTGAAAATATTAAATTTTATGATAAAATTATTATGTATAAATATATTCAGGAGGAATGTATTATGATAAAAGAATTCATGGGTGCAGATTTTCTTCTCAACAATGAACCCGCCGTTAAAATGTTTGAAGCGGCAGACAGAATGCCTATCTTTGACTGGCATTGCCATCTCCCTCCGAAAGAGATTTATGAAAACCGTCAGCCCGAGGATATAGCAGAGCTGTGGCTTGCCGCCGACCATTATAAGTGGAGAGCAATGCGTTCCTGCGGCGTTGACGAAAAATATATTACGGGTGACGCAAGCGGTTATGAAAAATTCAAGGCATTTGCATCTGTTATGCCCTCTCTCATCGGCAATCCGATGTATCATTGGTCGCATCTTGAGCTTCGCAGATATTTCGGCATAAATGACATTCTTTCAGCCGAAACCGCAGACGAAATATGGAACAAGGCAAATGCAGTTATCAAAGCGGGCGGATTTACTCCGAGAGAGCTTATTGAAAAGTCAAATGTTTCTCATCTCTGCACAACCGATGACCCTGCGGACAGCCTCGAATATCATATTCTTCTTGCAAAGGATAAGGATTTCAAATGCAAGGTGCTTCCGGCATTCCGTCCCGACAAGGCTCTCGGAATTGATATGCCGGCATTTCTTCCCTGGCTTTCGGATATGGAAAAAAGAGCCGGTGTAAAGATAAACGGATTTACAGAGCTTTGTGCAGTTCTTCTTGACAGAATAAACTTCTTTGCTTCTCTCGGATGCTGCGCAAGTGACCACGCTTTTGCTTATATTCCCTATGAAGAGGCAACCGCTCAGGAGCTTGAAGAGATTTTCGCAAAAGCAAAGAAAGGCGAAGCGGTTTCGGTTGTTGAAGCAGATAAATATAAGACGGCTCTTCTTTCGTTCCTTGCCGCAGAATATGCAAAGAGGGGATGGGGAATGGAGCTTCACATCGGACCTATGAGAAATAACAATTCTCTTATGTTCAAAAAAATCGGCGCAGATGCCGGATACGATTCGATCGACGATCAGCTCATAGCAAGAAAGCTTTCAAAGTTCCTTGACAGCCTTGCAGCGAAAGAGCAGCTTCCCAAAACGGTTCTTTTCACGCTCAATCCCAAAGATAACTATGTTCTCGGATCAATGCTCGGCAACTTCCAGAGCAGCGAGGCGGAAAGCAAGATCCAGTTCGGCTCGGCATGGTGGTTCAATGATAACATTGACGGCATGAGAGAGCAGATGAAGGCTCTCGGCAATCTCGGTGCGCTCGGCAAATTCGTCGGAATGGTAACCGATTCCCGTTCTTTCCTTTCATATCCGAGGCATGAATATTTCAGAAGGATCATGTGCGGTCTTCTCGGCGATATGGTTGAAGAAGGTCTTTATCCTTATGATGAAAAAGCACTCTGCAAAATTGCGGAAGATATTTCATATAACAATGCCGCAAAATATTTCGGCATAAAATAAGAGGAGGATATTCTATGGCAAAATATGTTTTGGCTCTCGATCAGGGCACAACAAGCTCAAGGGCGATCATTTTTGACAGGCAGGGCAACATTGTCTGCAAGGCGCAGAATGAGTTTGAGCAGATATATCCTCAGGCAGGGTGGGTTGAGCATGATCCTCTTGCGATCCTTTACAGCCAGATGCAGAGCGTTGCCGCCTGCGTCAATGAGGGCAAGGTGAATCCGAAGGAAATTGCCGCAATCGGAATCACAAATCAGAGAGAAACAACGATTCTCTGGGACAGGCAGACGGGCAAGCCCGTTTATAACGCCATCGTGTGGCAGTGCCGCAGAACTGCGGAGCTTTGCGAAGAGCTTAAAAAGCAGGGCCTTGAAGAATACATAAAAGACAAAACGGGTCTGCTGATTGATGCCTATTTTTCCGGCACAAAAATCAAATGGATTCTTGATAATGTTCCCAATGCAAGAAAACTTGCCGAGCAGGGCAGACTTCTTTTCGGAACAGTTGAAACATGGCTTATATGGAATCTCACGGGCGGAAGCGTTCATATCACCGATTATTCAAACGCATCAAGAACAATGCTTTTTGATGTTGATAATCTCTGCTGGGATAAATTCCTCTGCGAGAAGCTTGATATTCCCATGTCAATTCTCCCCGAACCCGTTCCCTCAAGCAAGATTTACGGCAGAGTTGCAAAAGGTATTCTCGGCCTTGAGGCTCTTGAAGGAATCCCCATCTGCGGAGCTATCGGTGATCAGCCTGCCGCTCTTTTCGGCCAGGGCTGCTTTGAAGCGGGTCAGGCAAAGAATACCTACGGCACGGGCTGCTTCCTGCTGATGAACACGGGCAAAACAAGAGTTAAATCAAAGAATAATCTTCTTACCGGCGTTGCCTGGGGCATCGGCGATAAGGTTGAATATGCAATTGAGGGCTCGGCTTTCAACGCAGGATCGGTCATAAAGTGGCTGCGTGATGAGCTTCATCTCATTGATAATGCCCGCCGCTGCGATGAGCTTGCGGAGAGCGTTCCCGATTCAAACGGAATCTACTTTGTGCCTGCTTTTACGGGCCTCGGTGCGCCTTATTGGGATATGTATGCAAGAGGCTGCATTGTCGGACTTACAAGAGGCGTCAACAGAGCGCACATTGCAAGAAGTGTTCTTGAAGCGATAACATATCAGATGACCGACCTCCTCGAAGCAATGAAATCCGATTCCGGAATTGATTTTACGGAGCTTCGTGTGGACGGCGGTGCGAGCGTCAGCGATATTATGCTTCAGATTCAGGCTGATATGATAAGGTGCAATGTCAACAGACCCAAAACCGTTGAAACAACTGCTCTCGGTGCCGCATACCTTGCAGGTCTTGCCGTCGGAGTATGGGACAGCATTGAAGATATTCAGAATAACAGACAGGTCGATAAGATTTTTGAGCCGGTTATGCCTCTTGACCGCAGAAATGAGCTTTATGCGGGATGGAAAAAAGCGGTTGAATGCTCAAAAGGATGGGCAAAGTAAGGAGAAAAATGGATTATCTTAAGGAATCTCTGAAGCTGCATTATGAGCTTAAGGGAAAAATAGAAACAAAATCAAGAACGGGTGCTTCAAACAGGCAGGAGCTTTCGCTCGCATATACGCCCGGCGTTGCCGCACCGTGCCTTGAAATTCAGAAAGACAAAAGCAAAAGCTTCGAACTGACCCGGCGCTGGAACACGGTTGCGGTTGTAACAGACGGAACGGCTGTTCTCGGTCTCGGCGATATAGGCCCCGAAGCCGGTATGCCCGTTATGGAGGGCAAGTGCCTGCTCTTTAAAGAGTTTGCCGGCATAGATGCGATTCCTCTCTGCATCCGTTCAAAGGATGCAGATGAAATAGTTAAAACCGTTTCGCTTCTTGCAGGCTCATTCGGCGGAATCAATCTTGAGGATATTTCTGCTCCGAGATGTTTTGAAATTGAAAAGAAGCTTAAAGAAATCTGCGATATACCCGTTTTTCACGATGACCAGCACGGAACGGCGGTTGTTGTGCTTGCGGCTGTGCTGAATGCGCTTAAATGCGTCGGAAAGAAGATCGAAGACTGCACCGTCGCAATGTGCGGAGCAGGCGCGGCGGGAACGGCAATTGCAAAGCTTCTTCATTCCTGCGGCGCAGGCAACATAATTATGTGCGACAAGATGGGAATTATCCGTAAAGGTCAAAACCTTAACAGCGCGATGATTGAACTTGCTGAATTCACAAACAAAAATCAGATAACAGGTTCCCTTGCGGATGCGATGAAGGGCGCAGATGTTTTCGTCGGAGTTTCTGCGGCGGGAATAGTCAGCGAGGATATGGTCAGATCAATGGCGAGGGATGCAATTGTTATGGCAATGGCGAATCCCACTCCCGAAATTATGCCCGAGCTTGCAAAAAAGGCCGGAGCGGCGGTGGTCGGCTCTGGCAGAAGTGATTATCCCAATCAGATAAACAATGTGCTTGCGTTTCCGGGAATATTCAGAGGAGCGCTCGATGTCAGGGCAAAGGATATAAATGAAGAAATGAAGCTTGCCGCTGCAAAGGCAATTGCCGGTTTCGTGCCCGAAACGGAGCTCGGCAGAGAAAATATTCTTCCGAAGGCATTTGACGAAGGCGTTGCTGATGCGGTTGCGAAAGCGGTTTCCGAAGCTGCCGTTAAAAGTGGAGTTGCACAAATCTGATGATTTCATTTTGTGCAAATGGTAAAAAATATTTTAATGGCATTTAATTCTATTGCTTTATTTAATAATATATGGCATAATGACAGAGTATTGAATGCTTGGAGTATGTCCGGGTATATTACCATACAACAATAAAAGGAGGAAATTTTGAATGAAAACATTCAAAAAGGCATTAAGCTTACTGCTTTGCGCAGTTATGGTCTTTGGAACGGTTGCCGTTGCCGGCACAGCTATTGTTACAAAGACCTTTGCTGCAACAACATCGGCTATCAAGAGCAAATCAGATCTTGAAACGCAGTTCTCGTCAGACCCGTCAGTCAAGCCCTATATCTATATGGGTATTGATTATTACGAGTCAGACGGAAAACTGACCGACT
>JAKSQP010000021.1 GCA_024404025.1 Clostridia bacterium
AGTCGGTCAGTTTTCCGTCTGACTCGTAATAATCAATACCCATATAGATATAGGGACTGACTGACGGGTCTGACGAAAACTGTGTTTCAAGTACTGATTTGGATTTTATATGGCTTGTAGCTTCTTCTGCAGAAGCTCCGAATGTAAACACACTTCCAAGACATGAAAATGTACTCAAGACCATAATCACAGCAAGTACCGAGCTTAAAATGCGTTTAAATTTTGACATTAGTTTCTTTTCCTCCTTTTTAAATGATCGCAGAAAACTGCGGCATGGAAAAACTAATGTGAATGAGTCTTCAGTTTCCGGGCTTACCGAGCAAAAGCTCTGCAAGCCCGGAATGATATCATATAATCATTACAAAATTCCGGGATTCAAGTCGTCCCGATTCCGATTAATGGTTACATAGTACCTGCTTCTGTCTGACAAATATCCCAAAGGTAGTTATAATATCCACCGACGGCTTCAGAGTCTTCAACTCCGACAAATCCATCGCCACTTGCATCAGCGCCAAAGAACATCCAGCTTGTTTCAGGATCCATTTCATTGAATATGCCCATATAGTTATAATAATACTGGATCTCATCATCATCGCTGACTTCAATTGTATTGGAACCGTCTATATCGCCGCGAAGACAAACCATATAACTATCAACTACCATGCCGGAGTTATCCTTGATATAGATAACAGCACCTGTGCCATAGTCGCCATAGGGGCTGGTTGCAACTTCAACTGAACCATTATTAATATTTGCAAAAATAGATGCAAGCTGATCTTCTGTGTTCCATTCGCCAACACCATAAAGGAGATGTTTAACTGCTTCGCCGTCAAACTCGGGAGCTGCATAACCCCAATCATCAATAAACTGATCATCAACAATGGGGTTGTTTGAAACTGTACCTGTAGTTGTAGTGAAAACTACACTGGTATCAAAATCGAATGATACTGCACTTGAACCGGGTGCTGCAAGAGCAGCGCACTTAGCAAGAAGCTCGGAAGCTGCTGCGTCGATTCTTGCCTGGTTGTCATCTGTCTTGCCGAGACCCTGATCTTTGATTGCGAGAGCATTTTCATACGCCTCATAGAAAGCGTTGAAGGATTCGTCTGAGTAAACAACCTGTTCGCCGGGAAGACCAGCGCCGAGAGCTGTTGTAACATCAGTGTTTGAAAGAGCTGCATCAAGTCCGCTGTAATCTGCGCCTTCTTCAAGTTCTTTCCATGCTTCAACAAGCTCGCTCATAGCCTTCTTAACCTTTGAAGGTCTGAGAGTTGTGCTGCTGTCTGCTGCAACTGTATCTGCGAAAGTGCGTGCCTTTGTGAAGGCATCAAGTGAACTCTTGGTATAGCTCTTGGTGTTGTCCTTAACTGCGAAGCCGCGAACGATATTGAGCTTGCTCTTATCGGCATCAAGAGGAATAAGACGTCCGCCCATGAGTTTAACCATGTGAGTTGCGTATTCAGCTGAAACAGCGTTGATGATGGGAGCATTATATGCTGCAGCTGCTGCCTTTTCTTTAGCATAAGTTGCCTTTGCGCTGTCGCTTGCATCGGGATTGATAATATACTTATTGGTTGTTTCGTCAAATATAAGGATATCTGCCGAGCAATAATATGTCTGAGAATTGATAAGATCGAGAGCGGAATTTCTTGCTGCCTTATATCTGTTGTATGTATGAGGAACGAAATCTTCATAGCCGAAATAGATATAGTTGGGATCTGTCCAATCGCGGTCAATCTTGAAATTGTAGCCGTCAACGGTTACAACATCATAGTTGAATCCGCTGAGGCCGGGCTTATTGAGCTCGTTTTCAATTGCCGATGTGCCGCTTGAAAGCTCGTAAGGTTTAAGGGCATCAATAGCATTCTGAAGTTCAACCGCATACTTCTCATAGAGGTTGTCATAATCGTTGGGTGCATAGTAGATATCGCTCTGGAAGGTTGAGCCGGTCTTGGGCTTAAGAGCGATCGTTGCAGCATTCTTAAGGGCATCAACATAAGTGTTCCAGAGACCTGCTGCTGCGCCGTTGTTCAAATCCTGCCTATAGTTTGTGGACTGGCGGTTCATTGCAACTGCCTTTTCGAAAGCGCCGTCAAGACCGTAGTCATCATAAATATGAACAGTTGTTTTAATACTCTTCTGAGTGCCGCCGACATTAAGGTTGGTGGTGATTTCATAATCGCCTGCTTCAACGCCGCCGTTGTTGCCGATGATTTCGCCTTCTTCATCATAGATGTTCTTGAATCTTGCATATTCGGAGCCGTCGCCCTTCTTTGCAATTTCAAAGGGTTTAACAAAATATGTACCGCCCTTGCCTATGAAGGAAGCCGTGTTGGAACCTGAATCTGTATTCTTGGTTGCGAACGGATAGGTTGTGCTGTTGATGGAAACGCTGTTAACGGTTACTGTTCCTGTTACGGTTTCGCCTTCATTATTGGCATTTTCCTTACTGTCTTCGAAACGAAGAGTATAGTCTGAAACCTTTGAAAGGCTTGCGCCTGTTGAAATATAGATTTCTGATTCATACTTGATTTTTCTGTCGCCGACAGATTCTACCTTTTCAATGGCATCATCGTCTTTGCTTGCTGCGCCGACATAAGCATAGGTTGTATTGGTAAGTGCGCTTGATGTCATATTTTGGCCGGTTTCATCCTTAACATTATAAACAACATAAAAGGCGACAACCATGCCGTCTGAGAAACCTGTAAATGTAACTTTTGAGCTTTCGCCTGCGGGAATTACGGTTTTCTCGGATGTGGGATTAAAGTTTGATTCAACCATTGTTCCCTGAGCATTCTTCTTATAGCCCTTAGCGTAAATCTGAGTTATCTCATAGGTGTAGGACTGATCCTTTGTTGTCTGGCCGGTTTTCTGCGATGTGTAACCGGTGTTGATACCGCTTGAACCGTTATAAATAAGGAACTCTATACCGGTAGTTCTGCCATCGCTGAGCTTGGAATCTTTGGAGATTGTACGAGGCATATAGTTTTCGAGTTCGCCGAACTCCTGGTCATCCGAAAGGCCGAGAACCTGGCAAACGATGGGAAGAGCAACATAAACAAGACCGGTTGTTCTTGAAACGAGCTGAACGCCGTTGGTCTTACCTGTTCTGGAAGCAGCGTTTCTGCCGAATTCGGAAGCAAGGTCATAGATCATTGTGCCGAGAGTTGAGTTTACAAGAATACCGTCAAGAGTTGTAACGCCTCTCTTGAATACTCCGGGGAAGAGAAGATCGAAAACTTTGGTGAGAATAGTTATGATAACTTCAATGCCGTTATCTGTTGCGAGAATACCGGTTGAGTTTTTGTCAAAGATCTTAACAAAGTTTTCTGCATTAAGAGTATAAACGGGCTTAAGAATGTTATCAAATATAAGTGATTTGAAAACATAAGTGTTGCCGGAAATTGACGAGGCAAGGATCGAATCGGAGCCCTTGAAGGGGATGATCGAATTAAGGATGGTATCAAGGTCATTCCAAACATCAGCTTCGGAATGCGAGCCGCTTGATGCGAGGTTGAGGTTAAGAGCGAGAGCCGGACCGTAGGTCTGGATTGCCCACTCAGCAACCATTATTACATTATTAATATATGAGCCTGTGTCGCCCTGATAGGGGATGAGACCTTCGCCGGCCTTGGGATTGCTGCCGTTAGCGCTGTTCATATCAAACTCCTGATTGAGTCTGAATGCTGCAACATCAAGAAGGATCGTGAGAGCCTTATCAATAAGTTTGCCGTAGTAAACTTCGTCTGAGTCAGCGCCCTTAACGGGTTTTGTATAAGTGATCTGAGGAATATCCTGCCATGCAAGCTGTTCAACTGCTGCATAACCTACTTCTGCAACTGTCTGATATTCATCGCCGATGTACATCCAGTCAACTGAAGAATTGAGGATAGCTCTGATAACATAAGAAACAACCTGCTGATTGTTCATTAATGCGATTTCATCTGCTGACTTTGTTTTAATTGTTGAGCCGAAGAATTCGTTGCCTGTAAGCTCAAGAACGAACTTCGCAACATTGCAGATGTTATCGAAGAGATAGTTGTTTGAACCGTAAGTCCAATCCCATGAATATGTGCCGCCCTTGAATGAAACCTGCTCATTGGGAGCATATTTGCAGATTGACTTAACAAAATCGCCGAGGATATCGTTGAGATTTGAAACAAGAGTTGTGCCTGCGGGGATTTCAACCTTTTCTATTTCAAGGTTATCGGTTTCGAAGAGCTGATAAAGAATGTTATCTTCAATGCCTTCGGGCTTGATGCCGGGGAAGTTTTCAACATAGTCGGGATTCGGGATCATTGACTCTGTTGCTTCGTCATATATTTCTTTCTTTGTGTACTGATTGGGGAATTCATATCCGCATTCCTTCTTGAGCCAGGGAGCAGTGTCTCTGTTAAGAACGGGAACAAGGATATAGTTGAATGCTCTCTGAAGAAGAGCTTCGATGAAATCATAAGCCTTAACATTACCTGTGATGTCAAGAAGCTCATAATCGGCAGCGGGAACTACGCCGGGGGCAACTCTCTTTGCACCGCCGAGACCGACTGTTACCCAGCAATCGGGATGAACCCAGCCGTAGTAGTCGTATGCATTTGTATCGATTTCCTGATCGCTGACATCGTTTCCGGCAGCATCTTTGAATTCATAGAAGCCGGGGATAACTTCGATGTGCTCATCATAAGGATTGTCAAAATAGGGGTCAAGCTTTTCCCATGTGCCGAGAAGAAGGTCGTTTACAAGACCCTGGAGAAGATTGAGAACGCCGTTGTTGGGGTTAAGATATTCTGTGGGAATACCGGTTGTTCCGTTATCGAAGTAATCGTAATCAATCTTTTTGCCTGCTTCGGTAGCACCGAAGATAAGACCGGTAAGAAGTTCTCTTACGTTGAAAACATATTCTGCAACGAATGAATTGAGAATACCGAGGCTGAGAGATCCGTTTGCATAGTTTTCAAGGATACCTGCGTTATCATAGAGGAAATCGAATACCGAGTAAACGATTTCAAGGTCGGCATCGGTAGCGTATGTACCTGCCGGAGCGCTTCTGCGCTTACCTCTGAGGGATTCGATGCTGAGGTTCTTGGCATCGCCGAGCATGGAAAGAAGAGCGCTGACGCTGTCGAGAAGTGATTCAACACTGGCTACAGCGTTATCAATGCTTGTAACATCGAGTGTACCAATATAAATGTATACACTCAGCTGCTCTTCAGCAAGCATACGATCGACTTCGTCAAGACCCATTGATGCGTACTGTTCGGTTGTGAAAGTTGCAGCATCAATATCATCGAAATTGACTGCGCTGCCCTTAAAAGCCTTATATGCGCTGCCCATTACCGAGAATGTTCCGAGAAGCATCATAAGAGCCATAAGGAGAGAAAGAATTCTGGTTGACTTTTTCAAAATTGTGCACCTCCATAAAAAATTTATACATTTAAAAATGACGGGAAAGATAATAAAATTTCTGATTTGTGCATCAATGTCATCGGGTATCGGTAAATTACCGGAAAACCTTATGAATTCTGCACACCGGACCAACCTCCTTACAGATTATGCCTGCGCCGCAACGCCTCGAATTTACGGCGCAAAGCAGCAGTCGCAATCATAAAAATTATTATCCATTCGAAGTTCAGCGGGGAATTCCCGAAAAAGGATACACTTCACCCACTAAACCATCATATGGTCAATATAAATATACTAAAAAAATAACCTGATGTCAACAATATTTAATATTTCCGGAACGAATTTGTTGAAAACAGCCAACTTTATTTTGCTGTTTTTGTTCATTATGATAACGCTGATTATTTCAGTTCCAAATTTTAAGCTTGTAAAGTTGTATTACTTTACGAGCCTGCACTTTTTAACACAAAAAAGCAATGTTAATTCTGAACGTAAACAGACTACACACACGGCAATGTGTGACACTTTATGGGTTTTATGTAAAATTTTTGCAAACCCTTTCCATGCAAGTAAAGTTTCACGGCTTTACAAAATGCACCTTTCGGGCATAAAACAGATTTCTCCGTTTCTGCCCTGAAGGCGCATTTTGGGGGGACTTTTTTTCTGTTTTTACATTTTAATGCCGAAAAATAGCCATCTGTAAAGTCAGAAAGCTTTATAGTGATTTCTGATTGCCTTTATATTTTCCTCAATACATTTTCCGAGCCAGCCGGCAGATCCCGTAAAGTGAGTCCACCCCGCCCTGCCGTCGATTCCGACATCTCCCGCCAGGACATAGGGCTCTGCGCGATATTTTTTCGCTTTTTCTTCATCACAATATCTGATTGACGGTATCAGCGCTTCGAGAAGTCTGATTGCCTTCTCATTTTCTCCGATTCTGAACATCGCCATTGTCAGCCATACTGCTCCGTGAGTATACTGACCGCCGTTTTCTCTTATTCCCGGCGGATAAGCGGCAATATAACCCACACTTTCCCGCTCATATTCATCAAACGCCGGAGTCAGAAGCTTTATAACCGAATTTTCTCCATCAAAAAGCTTGTCGTATGCCGTGTTTAGCGCCGTTCTGACCCTTTCGGGATCAAAATCGCCTGCAAATGCCGAAAAGGCCTGCGGAAGAATATCAATGAATTCTCTGTTTCTGCCGAGTTTTACACCGTCTTTGAGAATTGCACGGATATATCTGTCCGAATCCCAGGCAACCTTTTCCGTAATTGAAACAAGCTTGTCGGCAATCCCGTTGAATTCATCGGCTTTTTCACGCATACCGAATTCGGTGCAGACCATGCTCATTCTTCGCAAAACGATGATCTGAAACATTCCGAGCCAGACACTTTCGCCTTTTTCATCATCTCCGGCATTGCTGAATGCGTCATTCCAATCGCACGAGCCTATCAGCGGCAGACCGTTTTCTCCGAAATTCAGCGATTTTTCAACCGCTCTGATGCAATGCATCAAAAAACTTTCTTTCATTTCGGATCTCTCCGGCTGAAAATACCGTTCTTTTTCGCCTGCCGGAAGAATTTCCCCTCTGATATACGGAATCCGAAGCTCCGCAAGGCTTTTGTCACCCGTTATTTTCATATATTCGCAGAAAACATACGGCATCCACAGCATATCATCGCTGCATTTTGTTCTTATTCCGCTGATTTCGGCGGTTGAATTCACCGTAACATGCCACCAATGCAGCACATCGCCCTCCTCAAACTGCACTGCGGCACATCTGATAAGGTGGATCCTCGTCAGCTCCGGCTCAGTTCGTAGAAAAGCAAGGCTGTCCTGAAGCTGGTCACGGAATCCGTATGCTCCGGAGCATTGATAAAAGCCCGTCCTTGCATAAAATCTGCATCGCTTTACCTGCGAATAAAGAAAAGAATTGTAGAATTTATCAATTTCCTCATTTCCGCTTTCTATGGTTTTTTCGATTGATTCGCTTCGGACATCTTCTGTTTCGGGCATCAACGCCGCAGCCTTTTCGGATGCGCCCCACGAAAGTGAAAAATCTGTTTCATTTTTCTCCCCCGGAGGAAGATTTACCTTTCTGCCGACAGCTATACAGCTTCCGTCGCAGACGCCGGAATTTTCATCTGCCGAATAAATTTCCTTTTCGGAAACGATCACATCGGATTTTTCCGAACATTTCAGCATTGCGCATCCTTTTACCGGAGATAAATGATTCGAGAAAATACACCCGTTTTCAATTTTTTTTATTGAAAAACATCCGGCTCTTTTTTCACCGCTTCCGAGCACCGGAACAAGATAATAAATCAGTTCAAAGCCGGACTCGGTTTGCCCCGTATTTTCAGTTTTTATGCGGCAGAATTTTACCATTGAGCGTTCGGGAACTGAAATTTCGGCTTCAATTTTCAAGCCGTCAACCGTGCAGCTCCAAACGGCTTTTCCGGGCATGAAAACAACATCGGAAATTGCGGCAACATCATAAATTCTGCCGTTTTTTCTCAACAGAATTTGCTCACCTCTGTTGTCGCTCATATTGTCATTATACCATGGAGTGATTTTATTTTCTCCCGAATTCAGCGCCCATGTAAAGCCGATGGACTTGTCAGACACCATCGTTCCGAAGTTTTTTCCGGAAATAATGTGGACCCAAGGAATATCAACGGAATACGAGCCTTTTTTTATGCTTATTTTGTCATTTGTAAAGTTATATTGCTTTACAGGTTTGGTACTTTCGGCGTTTTTTTCGATTTGAAGATTCAGCACTGTTCTGTGAACCGGATCATCGCTTTTTCTGCGCTGCGCAATGTCTTTTCCGCTCTCCGTGAAAACGGCTGACAAATTGCTCAATGCAGATAAGCTTTCATAGCTTTGGCGGGCGGAATTCAGCAGATGAACGCCGCCTTTTATGCCCATCATAAGAGCGCAGTTTTCGGAATTAAGCATTTGTTTTATTTTCACGGAAACAGGGTTGAAATAACCGTCTGAATCGGCATAAATAATTGCCAGATCAACGGGCATTCCGCAGCTTCTGATGAGCTTGTTGAATCTTAAATAAGGAAGAATTTCATCTGTTTCGTCAGCCGATTTTATGCCAAGCGAAATTATCGGAATGTCACCCGAAATGCCGAGGCTCCACAAATCTCCGATTGAAAAATTCCGTTCTGTTTTCACAACATTTTTCTTCGGATACATCACCGAAGGGAGCAATCTTTTGGAGAGAGCCGAGGTCACTGCATCGCATCCAAACGGACCAAAAGCGTATTTTTTATCCGCTTTTCCCGCCTTTACCGCAGAAAAAGTACTGACGGCGGAATCAATGTTTTCATCGGCAGAAATAATCATTTCCGATCTTTTGGTCTCTTTTTCAGCCAAATCAACCGGGATCTCAAAAGCACAGCAGCAATCGGGATTCCCCTTTTCATATTCTTTTATTTGCTTTTCGCCGATTGAAAATACCCCTTTTGGAGAATTCAGAACCTTTTCTCTGTCTGCCGTAAATTTGACCTTTTCCGTATTCTTCAATCCGACGGCGATTGCAGCGCTTTCATCCGTATTTCTTCTTCTGAATGTCATGCAGCCGGCGGATTCATTGAAATCATCCTCAATAAAGAGCTTTGAAAACGCCGGATGCCTTGAATACACATCATTTTTCTCTATGCATGGCTCATAATAAATGAAAAGTCTGCCGTTAAGCCTTCCGTGGCTCTTATTGACGATTTTAAAGCTTATGATCTCGCAATCCGAATGCTTCAGAATTTTTGTTGCCATTTGAAGAAGCATTTTATCGTTTTCCGCCTTGTGAACGGCTCTGTCACGCAGAAATTCACAGGAATATTTCATCTCGCCGCCGTCTGAAAGAGCTTTTGTGAAGGGATAAATGCCGTCTTCGCCTGCAAAAACCGCAAAAACGCCCTGCGGCCTTGAAATAATATCCGTTTCACGAACATTCAGGTCAACTCCGTCGAATATCGTCACACCCGTTCCGCAGTCTGAAATAAAACAGCTCATTCTGCCGTTGGAATAAACAGCGCATTCCGGCTCAAAAGGATCGGGATTTTCATAAACACTGTTCTCATTCTGCACCCGTTCACGGATTTTCGGAATTTCCATCGGTCTTATATCCCTGAACGGCTTTGCGCCCGTCGGAATTTTCTCGTCAAGCAGGCTTGCAGCTCCCCTCATATCGGCATCGCTCATAAATCTTTTCTGCATAATATTTTCATTCAGCGCATTATCGGCTGAAATTATACTCATTCCGACATGGTGAGCCATATATGAACTGACAAGCGAAAAATCTCCGTTTTCGGAGCTTCTTGTATAATCGGCGGCCTCATAGAATCCGAATTTTCCGTTCATCCCTCTTCTTTCAAGCCTTTTCAGATTTTTCATTGATGTTTCCGGAGCCAACTGGAGCATAAGAAAGCTTGAATACGGCGAAACAACATAATCCTCGTTCAGTCCCCTGCGAAGGCCGATTTTCTGAACTCCGTGAGCTTTATATTGATAGTTCAGCTCGCTGTCAAAAGCATAAAATCCGCTTTCCGAAACGCCGAATGGTCTTTTACCGCTTCTTTTCTTCTGGCAGTAAAGGCAGAAATGGAGCGATTCATTTGTGAAGCTTCCTACGGGCGAAGGAATAAACATCAGCGGCATAAAATATTCAAACGCAGTTCCGGTCCAGGAAACAAGTCCGCTGTGCCTGCCGGAAGAAACGATGATTCTGCCCATTGCTCCCCAATGCTTTTTCGGAATCATCCTTTTCGCAACGGCAAAATAAGCAGTCATTCTCGCTTCGCTCATAAACAGATCATAGCAGCCCTCGCTTCTGCGTTCCGTTTCCGGCTCGATTCCTATATAAAACAGGTTTCTGCCGCTGTTATACATCGGCCTTAAGTCAGTTTCGTCAATAAGTTTCCGGATCCTTTCGGAAAGCCCGTTCATCTGCGGATATTCAGCCGCATATTCCTTAAGTCCCCGGTTAAGTGTCACAAGACTGCACACAAAATTGCCGCTGTCAACGGTTGAAACAAATTTCGGCTCAAGAGGGCGCAGGGTTTTCGTGTCATACCAGTTAAGCAGATTCCCGTGATATTTTTCAAGCTTTTCAATGCTCGTTACGGCAAGATTCAGCCTCGCGCACATTTCCGATGTTGTGATGAATCCCATATCTCTCGCCGCAAGCACGGAAACAAGCATCAGACCGATATTCGTCGGCGAAGTTCTGTGCGCAACCGCTCTGACCGGCGAAAACTGGATATTATCGGGAGGAAGATAATTATTTTCCGCAGAACAATGTTCATCAAAAAAATTCCATGCTGACGCAGTATAATTTTTCAATATTTCTCTGTTATCTTCCGAAAGCTCGCCTTTTTTCAGCTTTATCGGTTTATCGCTCAATAAGCCGAGCGGAATATCAAAAATCAAAAAGAATCCGATAAGCCTATGGGCAGCCGAGCCGAAAATCAGCAGAACTGCCGCAATCAATGCAGCCGGAATGCAGCCCTTGATTTTCTTTGAAAAAGAGTTTTTCTTTTCTCCTCCTGCCGCAGTAGTCCATTCAAGCAGCTTCTTTTTGCTGAATATCATTCTGAACAGGGCTTTGCATATTGCGCAAAGCGAAACAAAAGCTTCTCTGGCGGAAAAAGCAAGCGAAACGAACGCCCTTGAGAAGGCTCCGAGCGCCGCAGGAAGAGTCTGTGAATAAAAAAGTGCCGATAAAGTCGAAAATCCGTTATGAAAAACCGCTCCGATGCCCGAAAAAATTTCATCCGATGCAATTGCGAGAATTGAAATAATGCAGATCGCCGCCGAATAAGGGCTGTGATTGAAAACCGCTGCCAAAACCGAAGCAATACATATTACGGGAGTTATGCTTCTGCGGAGATTATCAAAAAGCTTGAATCTTGAAAGAACATTGAGCGGATTTTTGCCGAAAATGAAAGGCGTATTCTGCCAATCGCCTCTTATCCATCTTTCAAGGCGCAGGAAATATGCAATCGGACTTTGCGGGATACCGTCCGTCATCTGAACTTCGGGCATAAAGCCCGCTCTCAGATAACCGCCCTCAAGAATATCGTGGCTCAATATTCTTTCTTTCGGCAGATTATCATTCAGCAGCCTGTAATAGGCGTTAACATTTATCAAACCCTTTCCGCAGAAAAGAGCTTCGCCGAAAAGATCATAATATCTTTCCGATGAGCCGGATTCATAGACCGAAAGACCGCTTTCGCCCGAAATGATTTTTGCAAAAAGCGAACGCTTCTCACCGCCGAGGCTGTTAACGGATTTCGGCACGAGGATGCCGTAGCCGCTTACTACTCTGCCTTTTTTATCGTCAATAACGGGTTTATTGAGCGGATGCACCGCCGCCGAAACAAGCTTTCTTATGCCATCGAATTCCGGCATTGTGTCCGCATCGAGGCAAACGAGAAATTCCGTGCTGTGAAGTGTACTTTTGTCGCCCGAAAGCACGGTAAAGCCCGATGCTTCGCCTTTGATCGCTCTCACAAGCTCGGTTATCGCTCCCCTTTTTCGCTCTTTGCCCGTGAATTCCTCCTGCGTTTCCGAATAAGCTCTGCCTCTGACCGCCAGCAAAAATCCGCCGCCGTATTTTCTGTTTAAAGCATCAATTGCGTTTGTCATTGCTTTGATTGATGCTTTATCCTCCGGCATAACGGGCTTTGATGCGGACTTAAGGTCGGCAAGGCAGCATATTTTTATTCCGCTGCATCTGCTTGAAAGGAACACATTTTCAAGATGCTCTGCGCATTCAACGGCTTTTTCGGGATTCGGCATAATAGTTGAAACCGCAATAAGCGTTTCCGCCATTGACTTTTTGCTGTCCGTATCAAGCGAAAAAATCGGCTTCGGATCAATTCCGTTTAATGATGCACTTATGATAAGCGGCCTTAATATCTGCCACAAGGGAAGATAAACAATAAACGGCAGACTGATGCTTTTCATCAGGATCCCGGCAGCCGCCGCACAGAATGCGGGAAAAACCGCTTCCGCTGCGAGATAAAGAATTCCCCGCCTTCTTCTGTTTTTTTCCGGCATTATGAAAAAACCGATATGCTCGTTCTTTTCTTTTGCCTTTTTAAGAGCTTTCTCGGCAAATTCTTTTTCGGTCATTCTTTTTTTCTTTGCCCCGATTGCAACCGCTCTGCGATATTGAGCTTTCGTTTTTCCGCTCATGACCGGGTAGATTCCCGATGGATCGCAGTTCAGAACGGGCTCACTCTGATTGAGCCTTTCGCTGATTGATTCAAAATCGGTTTCGGCAAGCCTGCGCAGAGATTTTATGCTTTCCGCAAGCAGACCGTTGTCTTCTTTTGCGCCCTCTTCTCCTTTGATTATCAAGGCGCAGGTCACGGCAAGCGGAAGCAGAAGGCATTCGGTTGAACTCCGGCATTTAAGCATAAGCTTTTCAACAAGCTCATCCTCCGCCGGAAGCACTCCGCCGCCACACAGCTCAAGGCAGGTATCAAAAAGACCCGGAAAAACATCCGGGCCGTCTGCGGTTCTCTGAATTTTTCTGCATTCTTTCAGCGATTCGGAAGCAGAACCCTCGAGAATATAAAAATTATCCGTGAGCCATCCCGAAAAGTTTTTTCCGGCATATTTTCTGAAAGTTCCGGACGCTTTTTTTATTCTTCTTATTATATTCTTCATTAAATCATCCCCTGCGAATTCTGACTGCATAAAGTCCGCAGAGCAAAACTGCGGCTGCAACCGTGATTTTCTTCAGAACATTCATTATTCTTACGGCAGAAAATGCAAAAGAAGCCGTTTTCAGCATTGTAGAAATTTCTTTTGTTTTCATTGCTTTCTCCTTAACAATACAGCATGTGCAATTCCCGGAACGGTTTCACTCTGAAGAGGCGAAACGCTTGACAGAAGCGCTCCCGTGCCGACAAAAAGCACATTGTTCAGTTCGCCCTCGTTCATTCTTCTTAAAATATGGGAGCATATTATTGCGCCGCTGCAGCCGCAGCCCGAGCCGCCCGCATAAATATCTTCCTGCTTATTCGCATCAAACATCATCATTCCGCAATCGTTGTGCACGGCGGAAATATCAATTCCGTTTTCCTTCTGCAGCAAGTCTTTCAGAAGCTCCGAGCCGATTTTTCCCAGGTCACCCGTAAGGATCATATCATAATCGGACGGAGCAGACCCGGTATCCGAAAGAAAATCGGCAATCGTTGCCGCTGCCGCAGGAGCCATTGAAGCTCCCATATTGTTTGCATCCTTGATTCCCAGATCAATTATTCTTCCGATTGCGGCTTTTTCTATTACAACGCCCGATTCCCCCCTGCCGACCACTGCGGCGCCCGCTGCGGTTGCCGTCCATTGGCAGGTCGGAGACCTCTGTCCCCCGTATTCAAGCGGCATTCTGAACTGCTTTTCGGCAGAACAGAAATGCGATGAGGTTGAGGCAACTGCAAGGTCTGCCGCAGAGGAATCGACCCATATCGCAGCGTTTGCGAGAGAAAGAGCCATCGTTGAGCAGGCTCCGTAGACTCCGGAAAGAGGAATATTAAGCTCTCTTATCCCGAAATTTGTTCCCATACATTGAGGAAGCAAATCGCCTGCAAAAATGATGTTTATATCATCCGGCGTTTTGCCCGCCTTTGCAATCGCACGCCTTACCGCATCGGAATGCATTGTGCTTTCGGCTTTTTCCCATGAATTCTGCCCTGCGGCTGCATCGTTATATATATAATCAAATTCATTTCCCAGCGGACCCTCTCCCTCTTTTTTGCCTGCAACGGCGGCATAACCGAGGATTGCAGGCCCGGACAAAAGGTTTATCGTATATTTCCCGATTCTTTCAGGCATATTCCCGCCTCCGTTTCTTCTCAAATAGGTTTGACCGGATATGAAAAAATATACATCGGAGCATAAAAAATTCCGCATCCGAAGATGCGGAATAAGTTATATGAGATTTTTTATCAGCGGAGCAAGCTCCTTTGCCCACAGATAATTGCCTTCGTCATTCGGATGATATCCGTATTTCGGCTCGGGAGAATCCTTGCCGTTGATGCTCAGAATTTTTACGGTATCAAAATAAGCATCTGCTTTCGGAGCAATTTCATTCTTTATATATTCATTGACATCAAGCCAGATTTTCAGCGTTTCGCCCTCATAGCCGAAAGGCGGTATGCTCTGAATAATAACCTTTGCATTTGCCTCTTTAAGCAGAAGAACGGTTTTCATAAGATTCGCCTTGATTTCCTCTGCGGAAAAGCCCTTGAAAATATCGTTAACGCCGAAGCAGACCGTCACAATGTCATTCTGCTTTGCTTTTGAAAGCCATATTCCGTCTGTTGCGGCATCAGCTCCTCTTGCAAAACCGATGCCCATATCCCAGAAGCCGTATCTGTCGCCGAGTTCTTCGGCAATAACGGCAGCATAATGGCGATAGGAATTGAATGTTGTGCCGATGCATTGGGTTATGGAGTCGCCGATAAAAGCAATTCTTTTTTCAGCCTTTCTTTCAACTCCCGAGAAAACGGGAAGCGGAATTTCGGAAGAAGCCTTCCATGCAAAGCCTTTTTTTCTGAAAAGTGCGATCTGACTTTCCGGATGGCACGGAACTTTTCTGCCGGAAAATTTTATGCGAAGACAGATGAATTTATCTTTCTCAGCCAAAATCTTAACGGGATCGGAAAAAGTGATTTTTTCACCCTCGATTTTCTTTTCCGCTTTGCCGCCAAAGGTTATGGGCAGGAATTTTTCCTTTGAAGCCGCATACGGATCGCAATTATCCGTTACCGCCGCTTCAAGAGAAACGATTTTCCAGGGATAAACATCGTTGCATCTGCTCTTTGAGCCGTCTGCGAAGGTGCTGTCGATAACATCGGACCAGCCGAAAATCCAGTTGAATCCGCCGCCTTTATATACTTTCAGAAAGGCCAAACCCGTTGAAGGCTCATCGGCATTGCGGCGCAGAACAAAGCTCTGATTTCCGTTTGATGCAAGGGTGTTCGAAACATATTTTTCAAAAATGTTCATTTTATTTCTTCTTTCAATATTCTGTCATAATATTCGTAAAGCTTCTGTACGCCGTTTTCAAGGAAATAATAGTGCGCAACATACGGAACGAGAAGAACAAAGAATATTCCGCTCAAAACAGCAGCAGCCATCTCACCGGTAAACACCGTCAGCGCTATCGCTATTATCGTGAAAAGCGCAAAAAACACGGTAACGATAAGATGGATCAGCCGTTCATGCTGAAAGAAACCCGTCTGAATAAGCAGATCGTTTTTTATCCGCAAAAGCTCGGTTCCGGAAAGCTTTCCAAAATCAATGCCCGCAAGATATTCAAGATATTTTTTTAGTCTGCGTCTCATAATATCGCCTTACTTTTCGATTATTTCAAACGCTTCTCCGTTGTCGGAAATGCGCAGACGAACCGTGTTGTTTTCAAACTTAAGTCTGATTTCGCCCTTGCTGCCGATAAACGGTTCAACTCTCTTTCTGAGCTTTGATGAGCCGAAACCGTCAACGGCGATCCACGAGCCTTTGCCGTCTTTTATTTCGCAATAAGAGCCTCTGGCCTTTTCTCTGATGTTTTCGGGGAGAAATCTTTTTGCCGAAACGGCTGTAAGTCCGTTTTCTTTAACGAGGGAAGCAACATCCTCAAGCGTTTCATCCGAAATACAATGTCCGCAAAGGAAGCAGAGCTTAAGGCTTTCAAGCTTTTCCTTTCTGACCTTTCCGTCAAAAACAACAGCATTATTCAGCGAGGCAAATGAACGGTGTTTTCTCAGCGACCACGGAGAAAATCTGCCCCAGGAAAGGCCGTTTTTGCAGGTTTCGCCGTGGGTGAGAATATTGAACACCCGGATATATTCTTTTGATTTGCCGTCCGGCTTGATTTTATTGTTGCCGAAGAGCCATTTTCTCCACATGATCGGATCATTCTGACCCCAGAATGAATCATCATATCTGATTATCGCAACCTCGGGGCGAAGATCATGAACATCGTAATTTCTTTCTTTATCTTTATATTCATTGCTGAATTTAAGGAAAGCTTTTCCGTAATCGTTAAGCTCTCCGCCCTCTTCGTTCTTCGTAACGAACGCATGGCAGCTCTCAACATAAACTCTGTTTGCGCCTGAAAGATATGAAAAAACAAGATTGTTATACATTTCCTCCGGAGAATGACCCGGATTCGTGAGTCTGTACCAAAGGTCAACACAGTTCCACAGCTCTGTTCCGTATTCTATTGCCGCTCCTGCGGCGATCGCATACTGAACATCGGAATACGATTCCTTCTGCGATTTGAAATTCGGCGTGATCCCGTTTTCGGCAAATATATGATAAAGGACGGGGAAAACGTGCTCTCCGCAAAGATTCGGCGCACCCTTTTTCTTCAAATCGCCAAAATATTCACGAAGCTGCGAGCTTAAGAATTCGCCCTGCTCAACAACATTTTTTGTTTTGCAGAGAGGAAATGCACGCATGATCTTTTTGAACTTATATGCCATTTCAATTGATTTGTTCGTATGGATTATGCAATGCTCGAATTCATCATACATCAGCGAAACGAGATTTCCCGCTTTTTTCAGCGCCTCAATATATCTTGCCGGCAGATTGAGAAGATGGGTGCCGTCCGGTCTGTTCGCCCATTCATAGCCGTCAGGACCTTTTGAATCAGCCGAAAAATTCTGGAATTCAAAATTCGCAATAAAATCCATGCCGTAGCTCTTGAATTTTTCGGCAGCTTCAGCCGCCATTTTGCAGGCTTTATCAAGAGTAAATCTGTTCGGATCAAAATGGCACACCGCATAATCAAGATTTTTTCCGCCGTCTGCGGTCAGTTCAAATGAAGGTCTTCCTTCGATCACATCGCCTTCAAAAGTATTTATGCCGATTTTAAGCTTCTTATCCATCATATACCATCCTTATTTTGATAATCTCATTATATATGTTTTTGCATAAAATTGTCAATGACTATTGAAGTAAATAAGAACTTATGTTATAGTTAAGAAAAAAATATTGGAAGTGTTGATATGATTAATGTTGCTCTTGTCGGAACATGGCATGTTCATTTCGGCGGATATGCCAACGCAATCAGAAATAATCCCAACTGCAAAATAACCGCTCTCTGGGATAATAACATTGAAAGCGGCAAAAAAGCTGCGGCAGAATACAGCTGCGATTTTGAAGCCAACTATGATAAACTCCTTGCACGCAAGGATGTTGATGCCGTTCTCGTCTGCACCTCAACAGACCTTCATAAGGAAATCATCAGAAAAGCGGCAATTGCAGGCAAACACATATTCACCGAGAAAGTTCTCTGCTTCAATGAGGCGGATGCTCTTGATGCGGCGGCGGCAGTCAGAAGCTCGGGAGTTAAATTCTGCATTTCGTTCCCCTGGCGCTCAAGAGGCAGCTTTTTATGGATGAAAGAAGCCGTTGACAGCGGACTTATCGGCAAGGTCAACTACTGCAGAATGAGAAACGCTCATAACGGCGCTTCGGCAGGCTGGCTTCCCGAAACATTCTTCAACAAAAAGACCTGCGGCGGCGGAGCGATGATGGATTTAGGCGCTCATTCGATGTATTTCCTCAACTGGATTCTCGGCGAGCCCGTCAGCGCAAGCTCTGCATTCACTAATGTTATGATTGATTCTGTTGAGGATAATGCCGTAACCGTTCTCAAATATGAAAACGGCGCAATCGGCGTGAGCGAAACCGCTTTCGTTGCCCAGTGCGACCCCTCTTCAATCGAAATAGTCGGCACAAAGGGAACTATCCTTTCAGGCGGATTTATGGATAAGACCTGCTATAATATCGGCGATGGTTGGGTATTCCCAAATCTTCCGAAATCAAAGCCGGAGCCCATTGAAATGTGGATAGACAGCATCCTCAATGACACCGAAACTCCTTACGGAATTGACGATGCGGTTGAGCTGACAAAAACAATGGAAATGGCTTACGCAAACATTTTCTGATAGGTAAAAAGATGGAAGAGAAAAGAAAAATGCCCGATGCTCCGATAGTTTTCGTAACGGGTATCGGCCAGACCTGGAGCAGCCTCAAAGAAAAATATTCCGACAGATGGAATCTTTTTCCGAGAAGCTCAAAGCTCCTTTTCAACGATTTTAAAATAAAAGACTATCTGAATTTCGGACTTTTCGCCGCCGAAACGGGAATTTCATTTCTGACCGGCAGGGGTCTGCGCCATAAAAGAACCGGAAAAGCTTTTTCGGCGCTGATGAAATACTGCATACCGGACAGAAACGGAAAGCTCTCCGATGATGTTAAGGTGCGCATTTACGGACCCAGATCATTTGATATTCTGCGCCATACAGATTTCGATTCGGGCGAATATATCGAAAACTGTTCCGATCCGCTGCTGAACAGAATTTATATTGACATCCCCTGCGGAAGACTTTCTCATATTTACGGCGAAGAAAACCTTTACTGCTTCAATTATCCGAGCTTTTCGAGGCTGTATCAGGATGCCGATAAGCTCCACGAAATGATAAAGGGCGTTATTGAAGATCAGAAAAACAAAACCGGTTCAGACAAGGTCATTCTTGTTCCGATGAGTATGGGCGCAACGGTCGTTAACGCTTATCTCGACAAATACGGCAGCGGGCTTGTGAGCAAGGTCATCAGCATAGTCGGCGCATGGAACGGAAGCAATGCCCTTGCCGACCTGCTCGTTTTCAAAACCGCACCCGATGCAAAAGAGAAACTCGGCTCGCTCATAGGCGGAAAAGCTCTTGAAGCGGCAAATAAAGTAAAGAAAGAAAATCTGCATAAAACCCTCGGGATTATCATAGATGCGTTTGTTGAGGCTGTTCTGCTCAAAACAACAACATTTATGGCGCTGATTCCCGCCGAAAGATATGCGGAAGTTTCAAAAGTCCTTTTCACAGATGAAAGAATCAAACGCAGCGAATTCCTTGATGAGATAAAATCCGAAAGCGAAAAATATCACAATGCGCAGGCAAACATTGCCTCAAGGCTGCGTGAGCTTAAAGAAAAATACGGCACGGATTTCTATTTTATCAGCGGCCACGGACTTAAATTCGGCGACGGAAGCAATGATTTCAATTTTCTCGGTATGATGAAATCCTCTTCGCAGACCGACACCGACGGCGTTATTCAGATTTCTTCAACGACCCCCGGCACAAAGACGTATCCCGACGGAAACATTGACCCCGATTCCGCTTATTTTGCGGAGCATTCGTGGTATTTTGAAGGCCAGAAGCACGAGCTCGGCACAAACAACACAGCTCTTCGTCTTGCCTTTGACATTGCTCTAGGCGAAATTGACGATATAAGCGGAAAATATCCGCAGTTCAACAAAGCGAGAGATATAAAGGATTTATATAAACTTATTGATAAAGCAAATGAGATGCTTGCCGGCGGAAACCTCGATAATGAAAAATCGGCGGCAATTTCATCTGCACTTGAAAATGCAGAAGCAATGCTTGACTGCATAAACAACGATCCCGAAAAGGATAACCGAATAATTGAAAACTTAAGAAAAGCCGTTGAATAAGACATAAAAAAGCTATCCTGTCCCCGAAGGACAGGATAGCTTTTTTCAATAGCTTAATTTTCTTTTTCTTTTCTCGCTGCGATTTCGGCAATCATTTCAGCCTGTCTCTTCTCCGTTACCTTGTAGAAGAACATCGGAATTGCGCAGGCAAACATACTGACTGCGCCGGAAAGAATAAGAACAGACCACATTATGCCGGGGCCTTCGGGAGTTGCAAAAGCAGATTCGATCGGCTTTGAGGGGTCAATGCCCGCCCAACTGTAAGACATAACGCCGACGAATGCACCGACTGCCATGCCGATTTTGTTGATAAGCGTCTGCATTGCGAAGCAGATGCCCTCGCCTCTTTCGCCCGTTTTCCATTCAAGATAATCAACTGTATCGCCTATCATAGCATAAGTGATGATGTTGTTGACACCCTGAGGAATTCCGAGAAGAACAAGACCGATTCCGGCAACTATAAGCTTCCACTTTGCATCATATCCGATGAAATACATAGCGGTCATAACAACGCCGCCGAAAAGATGAACGCCGATATATGCCCACTTCTTTGTGAATTTCTTTGTCATCCAGGGAACAAGAAGCGATGCAACAAGTCCGCCGGGAACAACAAGCATTGTGATAAGTCCGAAAAGTCCTTCATTCTGAAGAACATATTTTGCAAAATAAAGTCCTCCCGTGTAGGTATAAACCATTCTTGCTCCGCCGAATACGCCGGAAAGAACAATGAGAATAAGCTGGTCATTCTTGAAGAGAAGCTTTATATTGTGACTGAATGAGGGGGGATTGTCGTTTGCGGTAAAGCGTTCCTTTGTATTTTTGAATCCGTAGAAGAACATCGGGATCGCCGCAACAACGCAAACAACTGCGCAGATGAAATATGTAAGTCTTAAAGCAGCGGGATCATTGCCGGTCTTGGTGTTGACGGCGTTGGTGATAACGGGAACAAAAACCGTAACGATACCTGCACCGAGAGTGCAGACAAGGCGAGCAACGGTAAGAATATTGCCTCTGACGATAGTATCATTGGTGAGGCAGGTTGAAAGTCCCCAGTAAGGAACATCGGCAACAGTATAAACCATTGACCAGATCACATAGAAAGCCGAAACAACAACGAAAGAAATTTTTGATCTTTCGGGAAGGAACGGCAGGAAGCAGACAACGGTTGAAATGGCAATGGGAACAGCCATCCATTTAAGGAACGGGCGGCATTTTCCCCATTTTGTTCTCGTTTTGTCAACGATTGAGCCCATTATAGGGTCATTAAGCGCATCATAAACTCTTGTGAGAAGCATGAGGAGCGCAACAGCCGTTGCGCCGGACATTGTTTTGAAAAGTTCGCCCTTTTCAAGGCTGCCGAAAAGCAGGGCATCGGTAAGAAAAACCGTAAGATAAGAACCGATAATGGTGCAGATAAGATTCTGGCCGAAACCGGTTATGCTGTAAGCAACCGCTTCTTTCGGCTGAACTCCTTTTCCCGGAGTTGTGCCGAAAACTTTGTGAAGTAATTTTTCCATAAAACCTCTCCTTGTTCAACTGAATTAATTTGCCATTGATTTATAAAAATCCAGGGTCTTGAAGTGACGCCCGGTCTGTGCCAATAAAAACTTTTCGCATACACTGCCGAAAATAAGCTCATCTGCGGCGGGAAGAGCGAATGAATATATTCTTTCAACCGGATTCATGCAGACAAACCGCATCGCATCAAGCACGGTTGAATTGATCCTTTCGCCGCCTTTTCCGCTCACTTTGCAGAAAACCGCTCCGTCCGGAATGCTGAAATACATTTCGCCCGAAAGCTCGCCTGAACAATGCGGGCAGTTTTCAAGTTCGGGCATAAATCCCGAAATCGCCATTATTTTAAGCTCCGTCACCGCTTTCAGAAATTCCGGAGTTCTTCTGCCGGTTTCAAGCAGATGCATTGAGTTCAGAATCACTCTTAAAAATTCTCTTGCTGGCTCCATTTCGGGAGCAAGCTCCGAAGCAAGAGCGCAGAAATACTGCGCAAGAGAAAGCTTTGCTATGTCCTCACGCAAACCGAAAAAGACCTCTTTTGCGCAGGCATCGTCAATTATGCAGGCATCCCTGCCGGTGTAAATTGAAAAATCGCCGTAACACAGGGACTGCGTTGCCCCGAGAGTTTTGCTGTTTATTTTTTTTGCTCTGTTTGCAAAGGCTCTTATAATTCCGTATTCAGAGGTGAGCAGCGTAACCAGGCGGTCACTTTCGCCCGTGTCCGCCACCTTCAGCACCAGAGCGTCCGTATTCATTCTCATTTGATTCTGCCTCCGCAGATTTATCCGAAGCGCAGACCTTCAGAAAGTCAAGATAATCCGTAATAAGTCCGCTTTCCGAAAATTTTCGCCACGCCGCCATCTTATCCATTCAATCATCTCCCGGTAATAATTTAACCCGGAAATGAAAAATTATCAGTCAAGCCCGAAATTATGAATCAGACCTTCTCTGTTGCGCCAGCCTTCCTTGACCTTGACCCAGCATTGAAGATTTATTTTACATTGGAAAAAGCTTTCCATATCTTCTCTCGCTCTTGTTGAAACCTTTTTAAGCATGGCGCCGTTTTTGCCGATTATGATTCCCTTATGGCTGTCTTTTTCACAATAAATCGTTGCTTCAACATCCATAATTCCGCCTGACGGCCTTTCCCTCATTTTTTCGATGCTGACCGCAACGCCGTGAGGCACTTCCTTATCGCAAAGCAGAAGAATTTTTTCTCTTATCATTTCCGCCGCAAGAAGCCTTTCGGGCTGATCGGTCAAAGTGTCATCGGGGAAGAAATGAACCGATTCATAAGTAAGCTTTTCAAGCTCTTCGATAACCGTATCAACGCCTTCGTTTTTAAGGGCGCTGACCGGAACAACGGCTTCGAAATCATAAACGGATGTAAAAGCAAGAATCTTTTCCATCAGTTTTTCTTTCTGTTTTACCGTGTCAATTTTATTTACAGCAAGCACAACGGGGGCTTTTTCATTCTTAAGCCTTTTAAGCAGTTCAAGCTCCGTATCTCTGATTTCGCCCTCCGGCTCTGTTACGAAAAGGCAGGCATCAATGCCGGTTATGCCCTCTCCGACAGCCTTTATCATCTTTTCGCCGAGCTTCGTCTTCGGCCTGTGATAACCCGGCGTGTCGGTGAAAACGAGCTGGGTTTCGCCTTTAGTCAGCACTCCCATTATCTTCGTTCTTGTTGTCTGCGGCTTTTGGGTAACGATTGCGATCTTCTGACCGAGCATACGGTTCAGAAGCGATGATTTGCCCACATTCGGGCATCCGACTATTGCTACAAAAGCTGTTTTTGTCATTTCAAACTCCCCGGATCCTGTATTTTTCGAGAACCTTTTCAACAACCTCAATAAAGGATTGCTCGCCTAAAGTGTTTATTTTAAACAGAACTGCCTGGCTGCCGCCGGTCGCAACGGCACAGACATATATTTCTCCGCCGCTTTCCACATAAGTTATCGTCAGCCCGACCCGATTCTGACCGAGATAGCTGTATCTTTCGTAGGCTCTGATGATTATTCTTGCATCTCCGACGGAACGGAAAACGCTTTCCTCATGGCTGGAGGTCACGCTTGAATCAATTGCACGCTCAACCTCGCCGATTATCTTTGCCAAATCGCCTTTCAGCACAGCTTCATATTTTGCCATCGGTTTTCTCCTTTTTCTTTTTAAAATATCCCGGAATGAAAACAAATGCCACGCTCACGCAGATGCTGACTGCCAGCAGCACGAAAACTGCCGGATTTTCTTTATAATATTCAAACATTTTGACAAAAGCTTCCGGTTGGAACATAATCGAAATTCCCGCCGCAACCGAAGCAATTGCGCTGATAAGCACCGCTCCTGCGGCGGCATCCTTGGCGACCTTCGCAAGCTCCGACTGCCTGCCGCCTGCCGAAAGGTCAACTGCTCTTTCAACGGCGGTGTTGACCGCTTCAAGGCTCATAACAAGTCCGCACAAGCCGAAAAGCACGGCAAATTCAGCCTTTGACACTTCAAAAAAATCAAACACCGTCAAAAAACCGAACATATACGCCGTGAAGCATATATGAACTCTCATATTCTGTTCGTTTGCAATGCAGAAGATAACTCCTCTGAAAGCATAAACAAAGCTTTTAAAAAATTTTTTCATATCATTCATCCATATAATAGCTCGAATCTCTCTTAAGGCCGAGCTTTGTAAGAACGGTTTCTTCCTTTTCTCTCATTCTGACGCTTTCAATTCCGCCCCGTACATGGTCATAGCCGAGTAAATGGAGCATTGAGTGAACGGTAAGAAATCCGATTTCTCTTTGAAGAGAGTGGCCGTATTCCTCCGCCTGCGCAACCGCATGAGGAACGGAAATGACTATATCGCCGAGAAGCTTTGCGCCTGTTTCGTAATTTATATCATATTCTCCGTTTTCGCCGAGCGGGAACGAAAGCACATCCGTTGCTCTGTCTATATTTCTGAACTGTTTGTTCAGCTCGTGAATTCTTTCATCATCAACAAAGGTGACGCTGACCTCTGCATCGCCCTCAAATTCCTCGTGAACGAGCACTGCCGTGCAGCAGCGGCGCACAAGCATACGCACCCCCGTCGGAATTTTCAGCTCTTTCTGATCGTTTGAAATAATAACTTTAACCTTTCCGATCATTTTCTGTTTCGCTCCTCGTCATTTCTTTCATAGGCCTTGATAATATCCTGCACCAGTCTGTGGCGCACAACGTCCTTTTCATTGAATCTGACCGTGCCTATATCGTCAATATTCTTCAATATTTTCATTGCTTCTTTCAGCCCGGAGCGCTTGCCGTCGGGCAGGTCGATCTGCGTAACATCGCCGGTAACAACCATCTTTGAGTTGAAGCCCAGACGGGTAAGGAACATTTTCATCTGTTCCGTTGTAGTGTTCTGCGCTTCGTCAAGAATGATGAAGCTGTCATCAAGTGTGCGTCCCCTCATATAGGCGAGCGGAGCAACCTCAATGTCTCCCCTTTCCTGGTGCTTCTGAAAATTTTCCGCTCCGAGCATATCAAAAAGAGCATCATAAAGCGGCCTTAAATATGGATCCACCTTCTGCTGAAGGTCGCCGGGGAGAAAACCGAGCTTTTCGCCCGCTTCAACAGCAGGGCGGGTCAGTACGATTCTGTTGATTTCTTTTGCTCTGAAAGCCGTAACCGCCATTGCAACGGCAAGATAGGTTTTGCCCGTTCCGGCAGGACCGACTCCGAGAGTTATCGTGTTGTTTCTTATGGTTTCTATATATTTCTTCTGGCCGAGAGTTTTCGGCTTGACGGGCTTTCCCTTGGAAGTTATGCAGATGCAGTCGGCAGCCATACGGTCAAGCTTATCCTCGTTGCCCTCGTTGACAAGCGAAAGCACATATCTTACATTTTGATCGCTGAGCGCTTCGCCTTTGTTGATAAGCGTTAAAAGTCCGTTTATCGCCCGAACGCCCTTCTGAACATTTTCGGCTTCACCCGTGACCTTAAGCTCCGAACCTCTGCTGATAACGGAAACGGAAAATTCCTTTTCAATCTGCTTTATATTTTCGTCAAACGAACCGAAAAGGCTGACCGCCTGCTCCATTCTGTCAACATTGATTATCTGCTCAAACATTTTTCCGTCTCCCCGAAATCAAATTCTGCATATAATTGATTATAGTATAACACATTAATGCGGAATTGTCACTATTTTTATAAAATATATAGGTAAAAGATTCCGTGCCAGTTTGTTCAGCCGTAGGGCACGGATTTATCCGTGCCGTGTTGCGGCAAGCCGGTGCTTAAGGTTTTCACGGTAAGCATAAATGCTTACCCTACGGAGGACGGCGATTTTTCCGTGCCGTGTAAAAAATATCATCCGTTTTTGATAAAACACCGTAGGGCACGGATTCATCCGTGCCGTAAAAAAAATCCCCTTTGTAAAGAGGGAACGTTACGTAGTGACAAGAGGGATTCATTTTGTTGTCGGTTTTTAATCCCTCCGTCACGGCATTCGCCGTGCCACCTCCCTTTTCAAGGGAGGCAAGGGCATTGCACAGACTTTTCCGTGCGCCGTTAAAATCAGCATTCATTTTTTTCGGCAAAACGGTAAGCATAAATGCTTACCCTACAACAAAAATTCGCCCCCGGTCGGCTTTCCGTAATCAATTTACGAAAAGCCGGCACCGGGAGCGGAACAGCTTAAATATTCAATTATTTTTTGATTTTGAATTCAACCGAAACCTTGTTTGAAAAATCATCAAAATCAACTCCGTATATTCCGTCGCCGTCATAAACAAAATACATTGCCACATCCTTTGAGGCATTTGGCCTGAGCTTGCCTGACCATTCAATACAATCTTCCTGAAAATATGTGGAACATCCGGATATTTCCGTTCCCTGGCTTCCGAAATATTTCATGTTGAACATACTGAATCCTTTGGTTTCCGAACTGACATTTTTAAGTTTTACGGGTATTCTGACAACCGGCTTGCCGTTCAATTCGGAAAACTGATTTTGAACCGACGTAAACGAAGCGGTCGTGCCGATCGTCAATTCAAATCCGTCAAAAGTAAATGTATCTCCGAGCGTGAATGACGTGGGCTGGGGCGCAAGCGTTGTCGGCTCTGCGGTAACTTCCGCAGCCATTGCTTCTTTAATCGCTTCCTTTTCGGCTTCAACAATCTCACCGCTGCCCGTCTGACCATTTTCATCTGTTTTTGAGCCGCTGCCTAATGCAAAAACAACAAAAACAGCAATTACGGCAATCAATGCCATGGCTTTAATCGATTTCTTCATTTTCAATACTCCTTAAAAAATTTTTTATAATTACAGCCGCAGTAATGCAGGCAAGTAACTCAAACAGAATGTCGGCAAAATCAAATGTGCCGGAAACAATACCGCTCATCTGAAGCAATTCAAGGATCAACGAAAAAACAAATGAAACAGAACAAGATTTAATATAATTCAATCTTGTTTTGTTCAGTACAAAGCTGACCGAAAAAGTAAATGCAAATGCCCACATAAAATCGCAGATATAAGGCTTGCTTATTTTCAGGAATCCGTTCTCCGAGAAGCAGGATAAATCCGCATTCGGAAAAAGCTCATAAAATATTGCGGTTATCGGCAAGCCGGGTGAAAAAGCGAGATAAATAAAATATCCCGACAGCAATGGCAAAACCGCTGCAACAAAATAAAAGATTAAAAATATGATTTTCTTTTCGGATTTTGTCATTTTCGGCTCCGTAAAAAAATAATACCTCTTCGTTGACGGCATGATTATACCATCTCAAAAGAGGCAATTGGTATGCTCACAGCATACCACTTAAAAATTTTTTGTTATATAATAAACATTGATCCGATAAAAACCGATGCAACAGTCAGCACTGTTTTCAGAACTTTTTTACGACCTTCGGTCAGCTGCGAAATCCATCTGATTTTTTCGGTCCAGCAAAGGAAATCCGTAAAAATCAGAAACGGAATCATAAAAAAGAATGTCCAGACCAGAATATTCAAAAAAATATCAATTGCAGATGAATTGATTTTAAATTCGAGCAAGACGGCTGAAATATAAAGAATATAGAAAACCGAAGCTCCTATTTTATGGCTTTTGATTCCTTTTCTGAAGCCCGGAACAATTGTCCGGAACTTCTGCGAAAAAGGGTTTATTGCTCTTATCGCATCTGCAAGCTCTTCTGCCGATTCATATCTGTTGTTTTCATCAATCTGCGTTGATTTTCTGACAATATCTCCAAGGAAGCCGTCGGCATATTTTTCATTCGGCATACATCCCGTGAGCATATAATTCATCAGCGCGCCGACCGCAAAAATATCCGCTCTTATGCCGGTCTGTGAAAAGCCGAACTGTTCAGGAGCGGCATAGCCTGCCGTGCCGAGAATCATTGTGTCCCTGCCCTTGTTTTCTTTTATTGTTCTGCTGATTCCGAAATCAATGATTTTAACAATACTGTCATCCGAAATGATTATATTTGAAGGCGTTATGTCACGGTGAACGATGCCGAGTTTATGTATTGAAGAAAGTCCGCTGCAAATTCCGAGAATTATTCTCTTCGTTTCTTCCTCAGAAACCGGCTTGTTTTTTTCAATATATTCATCAAGCGAAATCCCCTGAACATATTCTCTGACTGCAAAGGTCATTCCGTCAAGAGTGATTATTTCCGAAACCGAGGCAATGTTTTCGTTTCTGATTCCGATAAGCTTGCGGTAAACATCGGCATCATCCGGGAAAATACGCTTGAGAATCCATATTTTTTCGTCTTTCATCGCAAGCTTTAAATCCGGATTTAAATCCTTGAGGATTTCATACATTTTATCACCGCCTTGATTTTTCTTTTAAAAAAGTATATCATAAATTTACAGAAAGTTAAAGAGGTCAATTTTATGAAAAAATCCACCGACGAACTGTTTAAATCCATTGATAATGCAAAATCATTTGACGATTTTTTCAAGGAGGAAATTGAAGAATTCATTTTTGATTCAACTTCAGATTTTCTGCAAAAGAAAATAAAAGAAAAAGGATTGAAAAGATCGGATATAATCAAAAAGAGCAACCTCGCCAAACAATATGCTTATCAGATCATCGACGGCAGAAAACCGAACCCTTCAAGGAACAAGCTTCTGATGATAGCCGTCGGAATGGGTCTGAATTTCAAAGAAACGCAGGCGCTACTCAACCTCAGCAAGCAATCGCCTCTTTATCCCCGTGACCCCAGAGACAGCGCAATAATCTTTACTCTTAAAAGAGGCGAAAATATTATTCAGATCAATGAACAGCTTGAAGAACACGGGCTGGATATTCTGGAATGATTCAATAAAAATCGAAAAGGCTGCATTCACTTCACTTCGGAATGCAGCCTTTTTTATTTTATCGGTAAGATACTCCGAGGCGAGGAAAAATCGGTTTCTGCGCTGAATACGAAAATCTATCAATATTTTTCGCTTTCTTCTACCCCTAATACAAATACCATTGCGCCGCCGACGGTAACCTCGCTTGCGAGAGCGCCGTCGTCAAATCCTCTGCCGAGCGATTCCGAGGTGTTGACGGTATGCTTTCTTGTCATACAATGCTTCTGAATAATGCTCTTTGCAAGGTCAACTCTGTTATCATCGGTTCCGATAAGGAATGTCGTGTTGCCGACCATAAGGAATCCGCCTGTTGTTGAAAGCTTTGTGACCGTGAATTTTTCTTTTGTCAGGGCAGAAGCTACAACTGCGCTGTCTTCATTATTAACAATAGCAATGAGAAGTTTCATATTATTTTCCTTTCTTTAAAGCTTCGGGCGGAGCATTCTTATGCTGCGCTTATCAAGCTTTCTGTAATCGGGCACCTCATATCTGTTATCATTGGCGTCCTTGATAAGAACTCTTCCGTCATAAAGGGGCTTGACCGTTGAAATATGGTTGCGCACCTCAAAGGTGAGAGTGCCGTGATCTGTTTCGGCAGTCCACATCCAAACTCTGAATTTATCGGTCATCTTGATGAATTTCGTGATTCTCGGAATCATATAATATTCATCAAGCGCTTTTTCAATTACCTCTCTTGATTCGGGAAGCAGGTTTTCGGTGTTTCTGATAACCGCAATCTGCTCGCCCTCGCTGTCAAGAAGCACAACATATCTGTTGCCTCCGCTTCTCGGGAAAAGTCTGCGGGGTTCAAGCTCATAAAAGGTTTCGCCCGTTTCAAAGAATTTTGCGTCAACAAAAATCCCGTCATTTTCGGTTATCATTATTTCGGGGCCGTCAATATAGTGTATCATTCAACTTTCCCCCTTATTCAAACTTTTCTTCGGCTTTGCGCTTCTGAAGCTGCTCGCCCATCGACTGAATTTCAACAAGCTTATAATATTTACCTTTCTTTGCAAGAAGCTCGTCGGGAGCGCCGCATTCAATGATTTCGCCCTTGTCAACAACAACTATCTTGTTTGCCTTGCGCAGAGTTGAAAGTCTGTGGGCGATCATAAGAGTTGTTCTGCCGTTGATAAGGCGTTCAATGGCCTGCTGGATAAGGCTTTCCGTTTCCGAATCGACTGCTGCGGTCGCCTCATCGAGAATGAGAATAGAGGGGTTTTTCATAACCGCTCTTGCAATTGAAATTCTCTGCTTTTCGCCGCCGGAAAGTCCGACTCCTCTTTCGCCGAGAAGAGTGTCATATCCGTCCGGGAGGCGGCAGATAAAGCCGTGGGCGTTCGCAATGTCGGCTGCTCTGATTATCTGCTCAACATGAGCGCTCGGGGCGCCGTAGGCAATGTTATTGAAGATGGTGTCCTTGAACATCATCGGCTCCTGCTGAACATAGCCTATCTGATTGCGGTAAAACTGCATATCAATATCACGAAGATTCATTCCGTCAATGAGAATATCGCCGTCATAATCGTCATAATAACGCATTATAAGGTTGATAAGCGTTGATTTGCCCGAACCTGTCGTTCCGACTATTCCGACAACATCGCCGGGCTCAATGGTAAGATTGATGTTTGAAAGAACCTTCTTTGAACGGTCAAACGAGAAGTTGACATTTCTGAATTCGATTCTGCCTTCGATTTTTTCGGGAATATTGTTCTTTCCGAAATCGTGTTCGGGCTCTGCATCGAGAATTTCGAGAATGTTTTCTGCGGAAGCAAGCGTGTTTCTGTAAGAATCTCCGAAGTTCGCAAAGAAATTGACCGGATTATAAAACATACTCGCATAGGATACGAAAGAAACGAGAAGACCTACCGAGAAATCTTCGCTGCCGTTGATGATGAAGCTGCCGCCCGAAAACCAGATGATAAGTGAGCCGCAGGTAACGAGAAATGTCATAACCGCAGGAAAGATCGCCGAAAGCTTTGCAATGCCGTTTTCTTCGTTCATCCAGTCATCGCAGTATCTGTCGAATTTGTTGATTGCGGTTTCTTCCGTTGTGAACGCCTTGATGATCCTTACTCCCGGGATGGTATCCGTAAGCAGACCCGAAAGAGATGAAGACCGGCGCAGTATTCTCAGATACATCGGGCCGACCTGCTTGCCGAAGGCTCTGCCGATGAAAACGACTATCGGAATGGGAACAAGCGAAAACAGAGTCAGCTTCCAGTTGAGGCGAAGCATGATTATCAGAATTCCGACAAGAGTGAAAAGCTGAACTATCGCTTCCTGGCTGATTTTCAGAACAAAATTCTGAATCGTTGAAGTGTCTGAATTTATGATGTTGATAACTCTGCCGGTGGATGTCTTGTCATAGAAGCTCAAAGGAAGATACTGCGCTTTTTCGTAAATATCCTTTTTCAGCGCAATAACGATCTTGTCGCCCGTTCTTCTTAAGAGATATGCTCTGAATGCCGTTATGACATACTGAACAACATAAACGCCGAGCAGGATCAGGATCATCTGATAAAGCATCGTTCTGTCTCTGTTCGGAAGCACGATATCAACCATTTTCTGCGTAATTATCGGAGGCACAAGAGCCGCCGCAGTTGTGATTGCCGAAAGCAGAAGACAGACGATAAGTCCTTTTTTATACGGAAGAGCATAACGGGAAAACTTTGAAACCATTTTACCCTTGCCCTTGCAGTTAAGGCAATCAGAATCCGGAGACGGAAGCTTTCTTCCGCACTTGGGGCAGAATGCCCTCATTCTTCTGAATGTATTTTCAACCGCATAAACAAGCTCTTTTGAATAGCCTTTTTCAATTACGCCGTTGAGAAAATCCGCCGCAGCGTCAGACGGGCTTGCCGCAGCATAAGTAAATCTTATGAGCTTATGCCTTTTGCCGTCGTGAGTAATAACGGAGAATGATGCGTTGCCGTACATTCTTTTTGATTCGGCTTCCTTGATTTCGGAATAATCAAAATGCTCCGTGCCGCCTTCGTTAAAAACCCAGAGTTCTTTTTCGCCGAAGCAGACCATACTTTCTCCGTAGTGCCGCTCCTTCGTAAGGTCTCCGACAACTGCAAAAAGCACTTTGCCGCCTTCGTTCAGCTCATCGACCTGCTTGTGAAACCGCTCCGGGCAATGCTTATTGCTTAATATTTCAGGCATATTTTCACCTTCTTTTTTTCTGTTATCGGTCATTATATATACAATATACTGCAAAGTCAAGCCTTTGAGAAATGTTTAAAAAAAATTGTCAAAATGGCTCACTATCTCTTGAAAAATCAAGTTTTTTATGTCATAATGGATAATCATATTTTCGAGCTATGAGGTATTTAATGGATATTTTTGACAGAGCCCTGATATTCGCAGCGGAAAAACACAGCGGTCAAACAAGAAAAATGTCAACCGTTCCGTATATTCTTCATCCCGTTGAGGTCGCATCAATAGTCGGCACGATGACCGATGACAAGGAAATCCTCGCTGCAGCCGTGCTTCACGATACCGTTGAAGACACCGACACAACGCTTGAGGAAATAAGAGAAAATTTCGGGAAAAGAATTTATCTTCTTGTTATGACGGAAACAGAGGAGAAGAGAGAAGACAGACCCGCCGCCGAAACCTGGGAGCTGCGCAAGCTTGAAACCCTTGCCATTCTTGCCAACACAAACGATATGGGGGTCAAGATGATGTGGCTCGGCGACAAGCTCTCGAATATCCGTTCCTTTGCAAGAGAATATTCAAAAACCGGGGATAAAGTCTGGGAAAATATGAATCAGAAAAACCCCTCAAAGCAGGCATGGTATTACAGAACGATTGCAGAATATCTTTCCGACCTTAAAGATTATCCCGTATACAAGGAATATGTTTCTCTTGTAAATTATGTTTTTGCAAACTATGAGACGGAGGAAGTAAAATGAAATTCAAATCCGAAAACAACACACTTATAATTTTTCTTGAAGGAAGAATTGATTCGGCCAGCGCAGATGCTGCCGGCGCCGAAATCGAAAAAATCATATCCGAAAATGGGCATTCCGATGTGATTTTTGATATGGATTCGCTTGAATATATTTCAAGCGCAGGTCTTCGTGTTATTCTCCGCACCCGCAAAGCCGAACCAACCCTCAAAATCACAAACGCATCCGCAGAAGTTTATGAGATTCTCGATATGACGGGATTTACGGAAATGCTCCCCGTTGAAAAGGCAATGAGAAAGCTCTGCGTTGACGGCTGCGATATTATCGGCAAAGGCGCAAAGGGAACGGTTTACCGCTACAACGGCGACACGATAGTCAAGGTCTATAAATCCGTTGATAATCTTGAAGATATTCAGAATGAACGCCGGTTTGCAAAGCGTGCATTCGTTTTGGGAATACCGACTGCGATTTCTTATGATATTGTTAAAGTAGGCGATAAATTCGGCTCCGTTTTCGAGCTTCTTGATGCAAAATCATATTCGGAAATGATCACTTCGGATGAAGCAAACAAGGATAAATATATCATCGAATATGCCGCTCTTCTCAAGAAGATTCACGAAACCGAGGTCAGCCCCGACGATATGCCGGATATCAAAATAACCATCGACAAATGGCTTGAGGCGGCAAAGCCTTATCTTCCCGAAGAGAATTTCAAAAAGCTCTCCCTGCTTGTTGAAAATGTTCCCGACACAACAAATATGCTTCATTGCGATTACCACACAAACAATGTTATGTATCAGGACGGAGAAACTCTCCTGATTGATATGGACACTCTTTCTCACGGCCATCCGATTTTCGAACTTGCCAATGTCTATATCACCTATGTCGGCTTCGGAGAAGAAGACCCCTCAATAGTTGAAAACTTCCTCGGAATGCCCTATGAAACCGCAAAATATATCTGGGCAAAATTCATCAGAGAATATCTCGGCACGGAAGATAACGCAGTTATCGAAAACGCCGAAAAGAAGATTATGCTTTTGAATTATCTCCGCCTTCTGCGCCATAAAGTCCGCAGGATGACAAGAGAGGAAGCCGAGGCAAGCGCCATCGTCAACACCTGCATCAGCAAAATTGATGAGCTTCTCAAAGCCGTTGATACGCTTGAATTCTGATAAAAAGAGGCACGGAAACCGTGCCTCTTTTATTATCTTTCAACCTCAAATATAACCGACGAAAACGGCTCAATATCCTGAAGGACGACCTTGTTTCCGTCTGATTTTCCCTTTGCCTTTCCGCTCGGCGAAAAAGCTCTGATGAATTCAACATTCCACGCAAAATCGACCTGCGGAGAATATATCTTATCCGCAGAAAAGTTCCACAGACCAACGCTGATTTTGCTTCCTCTCCGCTTTGCGAGAATATATAAATCCGGGTTGCCGGCGCAGGAAACGGGAACACCCTCGGGATTCAGGAATTTTATGCAGTCAAGCATCTGACGCTGCCTTGCGTAAGTTCTGAAAACCTCATTATCGGCGGTATATCCGTCAAATGTATAAACCGCAAATTTCAATCCGTCGGCGTTTCCGTATGTGTAGCATACGGGAATCTTTTTTTCTTCGTCCGTCCAGCTCATAAGCTTCGCTTTTCCGTTGATTTCAAGCTGATGAATCTTATATGAATATGATGCGATTTTTCTGCCGCCGTCAAAAAATTCAGTTGAACCGGTTGAAACAACGCCGTTTTCGGAATCAAAGCCGACATCGATCCCATTTTCTTTCAGGATTTTTGCAGCCGCATAGTCAAGAATAACGCCACACTTCAAATCGTCATCGGTGAGCGCTCTCGCATCCTCCCCGAAAGCTATAACAGCGCATCCGTCTGCGCCGTAAACAGTCGGAAGCGAAACCGACGCTGCAAGCCTTGAAGCTCTGTTGAACGCAGTTTCCTGGACCGAAACGGGGTCTGATTCAGCAAACGGCATTTCAATTTCCGCAAACCTTGTCATATTGTCCGCAACCTTAAGTCCGATTGCCGTGCCGCCGTCGAAAAACTTCGATATCCTTTTATAGTAAGCGGTATTCCTTATATGAGCATCATAATAGCCCTTTTCATATTCAAGATCCGATGTGTAATCGAAAGCATATTTCAGAATTCCGTCGGATGAGCCGTCTGCACGAAGAGCCGTATCGAAGCATTCAAGATATGAGGCGGGAGTTCTGTATCTCGGCCTTGGATATGTATCTCCCTCGCTGAAAATTTCAATATCGGGATTCTTTTTTCTCTGCATCAGCGCTCTTTCGTGCTCGATAACATAGCTGAGCCTGTTGCCCCAGGCGTTCATAGCCGCCCAGTACGGAGCGCCGATAAGGCGATAAAACGGCTTCGTTTTGCCTGCAAGAAGCTGCGCAATTCTGTCGGGAGTTGTGCCGTCAATGTCCCACGAGGTAATGCAGGCGCAGAAGCCCATTCTCTTTGAGGGATCAACCGAATCAACGCTTTTGCGGCATCCTCTTGAAAATTCTTCAAGGAAATATCCGTTTGCTTTGATGAAAGCATCACGGTATCTGTTTTTTTCGCCGTTCATTATTGCATCGGCAACCGTTTTTCTGCCCGGATCTTCACCGAGTATTTCGCATATCTTATTATAATGATTTTTGCAGAGACATCCGAAACCGATGTCAATGAAACCGTATCTGAAATCATCGTCAAACATAATAATATCAATGGGTTCGGCGGCAATTTCTTTAAGGAATGAATACATGAGCCTGCAATATTTTTTATCTGACGGGCATATATTCGTTCTGCTCACCTTGCCGCCCGGGGATTTCATTTTCAGATAGCCTTTTTCTTTTCCGGTTGTGAAAGCCCAGAACCAGACGCCGATTTCAAATCCTCTGCCCTTAAAGAATTCAAGATTATCCCGCAGCGCCTTAAGCTCCTTTTCTTTGCCCTCTCCTTCAAGAGTATCGCTTTTAAAAGCGAGAAAGATTCTTTCTGCCTTCATATTTTTAAACATTTCAACCGCTTTTTCACGGTCGGTATTTTCCGCAAAATTTATATTTATAACCGGGACTGATACTTTATACATTGTCATCCCCCTTTCGAAACAGAATTATATCATTTTCCGCATCCGATAACAATAATTTATGCCGTTTTTTTCACGATAAATATTGTAATTGCCGAAAAAACTTGTATAATTAAATTTAATACATGATTTTTGAGGTGATCAGGATGAAAGATATAAAATTCGGAACCGGCGGATGGAGAGCCGTTATCGGCGATGATTTTACCCGTGAAAATATTCAGAAGGTCGCAGCCGGCGTGATCCGAATGATGAAAGATGAGGGCAAAACCGAAAAACCCGTCATCATAGGCTATGACCGCAGATTCCTTTCCTCAAAGGCGGCAGTCTGGGTGGCAGAGGTACTTGCTGCAGGCGGAATAAGGGTCTGGTTTTTAAACCGCTCCGCTCCGACACCTCTTGTAATGCACACCGTGCTCAAAAAAGAGCTTCATTACGGCCTTGAGATAACGGCAAGCCACAATCCTCCCGAATATAACGGAATCAAGCTCATAGTTGAAGAAGGCAGAGATGCTCCGGTTGAAACAACCGAAAAACTTGAGGCATATATCAAAAATACAGACGAGGTTGAAACGGTCAGCTTTGATAAGGCGCTTGAAGACGGAAAAATCGAATATCTTCAGAATCCGTTCAATGATTTTATTGATGATATAATCAAAAATCTTGATATGAGCCTGCTCCGCAGAAGAGGCTTGCGGGTTGCATTCGATGCAATGCACGGCTCCGGCTCATATCCTCTTGTTGTCATCTATCACACCGCAAGATGCACGATAGACACCATCCATCTCAACAAGGACGCTTTCTTCGGCGGTCAGATGCCCGCTCCGACAGAACGCACCCTTGCAACGCTGAAAAACGATGTTCTCGTCGGCAATTATGATCTCGGCATCGCAATGGACGGCGACGGCGACAGACTCGGAATCATTGATAAAAACGGCAGATACATAAATGCAAACGAAATTCTCTGCCTGCTTTATTATTATCTTGTCAAATACAAGAGCTGGAAGGGTCCCGTTGTCAGAAACCTTGCAACGACCCATACCCTTGACAAGCTTGCCGCATATTTCGGCGAAGAATGCTATGAAGTGCCGGTCGGCTTCAAATATATTTCATCAAAAATCGACGAGGTCGATGCAGTTCTCGGCGGAGAATCCTCAGGCGGTCTGACCGTCAGAGGCCACATTCACGGCAAGGATTCTATCTATGCCGCATCTCTCTTTACCGAGATGATCTGCGCAACGAACAAATCTCCCTCGGAGCTTCTTGAAGAAATCGAAGAAATTTGCGGAAAATCCGAATTTGTTGAAGATAACATCAGCTTTGACTATGCAAGAAAGCTCGAAATCGACAAACTCATTATGGTTGAAAAGAAGCTTCCCGATTTCTGCGAAGAGATCGAGCATATAAATTATGAAGACGGCTGCAAGGTTTATTTCAAAAACGGCGATTTCGTTATCTGCCGCTTCTCCGGCACGGAACCCATGCTTCGTATCTTTTCCGAAAGCTCTGACCTTAAAAAAGCAAAATCGTATATAAAGAAATTTGCTGATCTTATCGGCTGCTGAGGTAAAATATGGCTAAATATTTAATTGTCAATGCGGATGACTACGGAATGTGTCAGGCGGCAAACGATGCCGTTGAGGATCTTTTCAGAAAAGGAAACATCAAATCGGCAACAATAATGATGCCATGCCCGAAAGCGGAGGATGCGGTCAGATTTTCCATTGATAATCCACAGTATGCAATCGGCATCCATCTGACGATGACGAGCGAATGGAACACCTATAAATGGGCTCCGCTTTCATCCCGCAAGACCCTTGTTGACGAAAACGGTTATATGTGGAAAAACAGCACGCAGGTCGGCAGGAACGCAAGCTATGAAGACCTTGAAGCCGAAGTCAGAGCGCAGGTCGACAAATCCCACGCTCTCGGAATGAAGCCCTCTCATCTTGATAATCACATGGGCTCGCTTTACGGCCATTTCACAATGCGTTTCGGACTTCTGAAAATGACTTTAAGGCTATGCGGCGAATACGGATATGCTTTCCGTATGTTCACCGATACCGATAAGCGTCTTTGCCCCGCAGGAGTTCCCTATCCCGCATTCAGCCTGCTTAAGCTCTTTTCAAAACATTGGGGCAAAAAATATAATGTTCTGATGCCGGATTATATGCTCTTCCCGGACTGGCCGGCAATGAACAAAAAAATTGCCCCGAAAAGCAAAGGCAATTTCGATGAAGATTATCTGATTTACCGTGAAGAAATTCTGAAATTATGGACCGATATTCCCGAAGGAATAACCGAAACCTTCATCCATCCCTCTCTTGACACTCCGGAGCTTCGTTCAATCACCGGTTCCTGGCATCAGAGAGTCTGGGAATACCGCCTTATGAACGACCCCTGCACCCACGAATATCTTGAAAAACACGGAATAACGCTTATCAGCTACCGTGATTTAATAAAGCTTAAAACGAAATAATTTACATACGGAGGATTTATTATGGGCAAATGGTATTCAGGCGTAGTTCATTCGCATACTACCCGTTCAGACGGAAAATTCACTCCCGATGAGCTTATCAGAAAGGCAGAAGCCAAAAATCTTGATTTTATCATTCTTACCGACCACAATCAGTTCTGCGAATCAATTCCCGAAAGCTCGAAGATGCTTGTTATTCCCGGCACGGAGCTTACAAAGCACGGCGGCCACACAAACATCTGGGGCGTTCAGTATCCCATTGATAATTTCGACTGCGACACCTATGAGGAATGGGAACGCAAAATTGCAATGGCAAAGGAAAAAGGCGCTCTTATCTGCATAAACCATCCTCATTGCAGCAACTGCACCTGGCGCTGGCCCCTTGAGCCCGAAAAGGCAGATTGCGTTGAATTATGGAACAGTCCGCAGCACGTTGACAATATGAAATGCACTGTCTGGTGGCAGAAAGAGCTTGCTTCCGGCAAAAAAATCACCGGCGTAGGCGGCAGCGACTATCACAGAGATTACCTCGTGACCGATTTTCTTGACAACCCCGTTACTTATGTTTACGCCGAAGAATGCACGCAGGAAGCGATTTTTGCGGGCATCAAAGCAGGCCACACAACGATTGCTCCCCATGTTGGCAAAACGATGATAGAAATCACCTGCGGCGACTCCATCATCGGCGACACCGTCAAGCTCACGGACGATACCAAAATCAAAGTTAAGGTTTCTTCTCTCAAGAAAGGCCATACACTCAAGGTCATCGCCGCAAACCGTGTCATTTTTGAACATAAGGCAGATAAAACCGCTCCCTATTCGGTTGAGCTTCCCGTTGCGGACACAAATTTCGTCAGCGCACAGGTTGAATATGATTGCAGCGCTCCGTTCAAAGCTGTTTATTCGCTCGCCGCCAAAAAAGTTCTCCACGAAGCTCCGAGCGAGATTCCGCCGTTCATTTATGCGCAGACAAGTGCAATTTATTTTGAATAAACAAAACAAAAAAGTATACAGCTCATCTCTGCGGTGAGCTGTATATTTTTGAAAAAAGCCGGAAATTTTTCCTTGTTGTGATACAATATTTTAAAATCCTGCATGGAGGGAATTATGCTGACGAAGATATTTTTTGTAAGGCACGCCGAACCGGTTCACAGTTTCAAAGATGACAGAACAAGACCTCTGTCGCCGGAGGGAGCCGCAGATATCCGGGCAGTTGCGGAAAAGCTGAAAGATAAGGCAATTGATGTTTTCTATTGCAGCCCATATAAGCGAAGCCTTGATACCATAAGCGGCGCGGCCGCTTTTTACGGCGCCGCAATACGCACTGATGAACGCCTGCGGGAGCGTGAGGTCGGAGAAGGTCACAACGATAAGTACATTATCAAAAGGCGTTGGTCCGATTTCGATTTTCACGAGCAGGGCGGCGAATCTCTCAATTCTCTTCAGCGGCGCAATGTTGAAGCGCTGAAGGACATTCTGAACGATAATCCCGGAAAAAATATAGTAATAGGCACTCACGGCTCGGCGCTCAGCTCAATTCTGAATTACTTTGATCCCGATTTCGGATATGAAGATTTTATGCGTATCGTCGGGTGGATGCCGTTCATTATTGAGCTTGATTTTGACGGAGCAAAGTTTGTTAAAGCTCACGAAATATTTCACAGAGAAAAAAATTATTTATAATACCGTAAAAAGAAGAGAAAATTATGATTTCAGAAACCGAAAGACTGATTCTGCGTCCGTGGAAAAAATCGGATGCCGAAAATTTATATAAATATGCAAAGGATGGCCGTGTTGGTCCGATTGCCGGATGGCCGCCTCATACAAGCGTTGAAAACAGCCGGGAAATCATAGAAAATGTTTTGTCGGCAGAAGAAACCTATGCCGTCTGCCTGAAAGAGGATAACCTTGCAATCGGCAGCATCGGGCTGATGATCGGCAAAAACAGCAATCTTGATTTGCCCGAAAACGAGGGCGAAATCGGCTATTGGATCGGCGTACCCTTTTGGGGTCGGGGACTGATTCCCGAAGCGACAAAAGAGCTTATCCGTCACGCCTTTGCCGACTTAAACCTTAAAACGCTTTGGTGCGGCTATTTCGACGGCAATGAAAAATCAAAACGCTGTCAGGAAAAGTGCGGGTTTGCATATCACCACACTAACAGTGATCTTCATTGGAAACTGATGAACGATATCCGGACGGAACATATTACACGCCTCACGAAAGAAGAATGGGAATCGGAATTCAAGATAAAAAAGCTCGTGATATATATTCACGGAAAAGGCGGTTCCGCTTCGGAATCGGAGCATTATGTTCCGCTTTTCCCCGATTGTCAGGTGACCGGATTCGATTACAGATCCGAAACGCCGTGGGACGCCTCAACCGAATTCCGGAAATATTTCGATTCTGTTTCTCCGGAATATGATGAAATATACCTGATTGCAAACAGCATCGGCGCTTTCTTTTCGCTCTGCTCACTTGCGGAGAAGAAAATCGAAAAAGCATTTTTCATTTCTCCCGTTGTAAATATGGAAAAACTGATTTCGGATATGATGCTGCGGGCAAATGTTACGGAAAAAGAGCTTCGGGAGAAAAAAGAGATCAAAACCGCATTCGGAGAAACGCTTTCGTGGGATTATTTCGAATGGGTCAAAAAAAATCCGCCGGTTTGGAAAATACCGACGGAAATTCTATACGGCGGCAAGGATAACTTGCAGTCCCCCGAAACGATCAATGAATTTGCCCGAAAATTCAATGCCGGAGTAACAGTTAAGGAAAACGGAGAGCATTGGTTTCATACCGATGAGCAGATGCAATTTCTTGATAAATGGCTTGAATCGAAAAACCGTTAAGACAAACGATATTAATAATAAGCTTTATGTGATTTCTCTCTTCAGCAGCTTTTTGCAGCTCAGATCCATGAGAATCGCTCCGAGCACGGCTCCTGCGATTGCCGCTTCAAGCAATGTAATATGAAGAAGTGCGGGGGCAAAGGCAACAAAAGCGCCGATTTCAAAAAGTGCCGGCAAAAATGACATAAGAATTGCAGGCCTTCCGATTTTCTTCAAATCCGAAATATTCAGAGAGAGCCCGGCTTTGATAAGAATTATAATCAGCGCAATCTGACGCAGTTCCGAAGATATTCCGAGAATTTTCGGATCAAGAAAATCAAGCACATACGGCCCTGTCACAATGCCCGTCACAAGCATACCGATGATTCTCGGCAGCTTGATTCGCTGGCATATAAAAGCCATTGTAAGTCCGACAAGAAAGATAATTGCAAAAGAAGTGATCATAATTTCCTCCAATCAGCAAAATGGAGCTGAATTCAATATGTTTTTGGCTGCACCTTTTTGTACAATCAAAAAAGCTGATGCTTTTCTGCAAAAATTCTGCAGAAGTCATCAGCTTTTAAAAGCGGTTCAGGTTTCCCAAGGGAGAACTTTATTCCCTGAAAACAGTTTACATTATCGCATCAGAAAATGCAATAGTTTTTGTGAAAATTATGTGCATCACACAAAAAGATTGAAATCTTATGATCCGAAGTAATCTTCCGGAGATTTTTCAACAAAAACGGATTTGAGCGGCACTTCGTAACCGGTTTATGAATTTTTGATCATTCGCAGCAGAAAATCCGCCGCCTTTCCAATGAAAGACAGCGGATTTTTGCAATGGGTTTGTTTATTTTATACCGTTTTCATAGGCCTCGACCATCTTCTTA
>JAKSQP010000022.1 GCA_024404025.1 Clostridia bacterium
CCTCACCCTCTCAGGGTTCGAGTCCCTTCGGAACATAAAGATTCAGAGCCACTCAGAAGAGTGGCTCTGAATTTGGCGCGCTTGAAGGGACACATCCTTGCTTTGCAAGTCTTGCACACTCGGCGACCGTTTCTTCGAAACAGTACCCGCCTCGTGTTTCGTCGCTAAAAACAGCCCACTGGGCTGTTTTCTTAACGCTCCTCACCCTCTCAGGGTTCGAGTCCCTTCGGAACATAAAGATTCAGAGCCACTCAAAAGAGTGGCTCTGAATTTGGCGCGCTTGAAGGGACTCGAACCCCTGACCCACTGCTTAGAAGGCAGTTGCTCTATCCAGCTGAGCTACAAGCGCATAAAAATGGAGCGGGTGATGGGAATCGAACCCACACAACCAGCTTGGAAGGCTGGGATTCTACCATTGAACTACACCCGCATTTTCTGAACGAAAGATATTCTATCACAAGGATTACGAATTGTCAATAGAAAAAATTCAATTTTATTAAATCATTTTTTGCCTATGCGCAGCTGATATTGTTTTTTGATTCCGTCAATTGGTTTATACATAAATTCTTAGTCATAAATATTAGTTAATATATACAAAAATATTTTTTTGTCGAAAAATGTTTTGACATATAACTGAAAATATTATAATATATTTTTATATTCTCAAATAGGAGGTATGATCAATTGGCTGTATGTCCAAAATGTCAGAAAAAGATTCCCTTTTATCATCTCGGACAGATGTGCCCGCATTGCGGAGTCAATATGAGGTTTTATAACTTCGATGTAAACTTTTATCGTGATGCAAAGCGTGCAGAGCTGTCCCTTGCAAAGACGAGCATTTTTATTTCTCATATCAAGGCTTCTTTTATCGGCTCTGTTCTTACAAAGATCAGACTCGGACTTATGCTCCTCCCTGTTATTTCGTTGCTTGCTCCGTTTGCAAATGCGGCGGTGAAACTCCCGTTTGTTGAAGGAAACATATCCGTTTCGGGTATCGGTCTTTATAACGCTTTTTCGCAGGGATATGTTGATTTTGTTCTTGCGATGATCAAAGGCGGCGCAGATGCGGACGCTTTCAAGGCTCTGCTTTTCCCGATAGGGGCGCTTGTTGTTCTTGCTCTGCTTGCCGTTATTATTCTGCTGCTTACGATCCTTTCGTTCGCAAGCATCAAAAAAATGCATAAAGTGCTTTGCGGCTTCGGGCTTGCAGGCGTGATCGTTTCGGTTGCGGCAGGCATTCTTTCGTTCAGATTTGCTTCCGTTGCCTCCGCTTCGGCAGGCTCGATTATCACCGGCTCGGCTTCATTCGGCGCCGCCGTTGCCGCCGTTGCGTTCGGCGCAAACTTCGTTATCAATCTCCTTATTGTTAAAAAAGGATATAACATCGAATATAAGGAAGGCGTTCTCGAAAGAGCTGAAATCGCAAAGAAAATCAAATCAGGCGAAATCAACCTTGATGATCTTCCGCAGCCTGTTGTTGAAACGGAAGAAACAAGAGAAATCGACCGTGAGATAGAAAGGCAGCAGCAGCTCTACCGTGAAAAGGAAGGAGGTGCCGTCATTGAAGAAGATTAACTGGAAGAAATACATTTATAAAATAGTAATAGTTGTTCTTATCGTGTTCTTTGTCGGCGGTGTCGGCATGGGTGCCGCAAACATCCTTTCAATTGAAGGCACTTATGAGCTTTATACTCCCGAAAATCCGCTGTCACCTATTCCCGAAAACGGCGAGCAGGCAGTTGCATATATCAATTCGGCAATTTCAAAGGCGCTTGAAACAAAACCTTTTGCGTCAATGAACGAATCATTCTCAATTGATAATGATTCAATAAAGAATTCCGCAGAGAATGAGCAGCTCAATGCCGCAGTTGTTCTTGCGGCTGACAGCATCGAAGGCGCCGTTGAGGATTCTTTTGAAGCAAAGGAAGCAAAATACGGCGAATCAGCATCGGCGTTTCTTGCTCCCGTAAGTATCAGCTCTGCCGATATTGAAGATTTTTCAATCATCTATAAATATTTCAAATGCTCAATGTGTGAATCACATATTGATGCAGAGGATTACGGAGAGGAATGCCCCGAATGCGGAAACAAGGGTACTCTCAATGAGCGTTTCGGCGACGAATATGAAATCGTTCTGAAAATCAAACCCGATTCGGCAACCGCAGCCGGAAGCATATTCCCCGCAGCCGGCAGCATTGACAAAATCATCTCCGGCGCAGGCGAAGGATATTACATCGCAGGCAATGCGGAAAAAACTCCGCTTGAATGCCTTGTTTATGCAAGAATCAACCGCCTTTCCGACGAAATCAAAGAGATTAAATTTGAAAAGAAATCCGGCTTCAATGTTCCTGTTGCTCTTCAGGGCGCATACGCAGATATAGGAAATGTCAATATCAGCGCAGAAGCGACTGACAGATATTCTTATTCATTCACATGGGCTGGAATCAGCCTTGATAAGCATGAAACAACGGTTGAACTCGGCTCATCCGAGGTTCTCAAGGCAACGCTTATCTGCGATAATCCCATTGATTATACCGCAAAATGGTCTTCAGACAATGAAGATGTTCTTACGGTTGATGAAGAAGGCTATCTTAAGACTCACAAAAAATTCGGCGATGCGAATATTACAGCCGAATATGAATTCAACGGCGTGACATATAAAGACACCTGCCTTGTTCATGTTGGCGTTCCCGTTGAAGGCGTTGACCTCAACAAAGGCAAGCTTGAGATGAAAGCCGGCGAAACATTCAGCCTGGTTGCAGAATTTGATCCCAAGGATTCAACAAACACAAAATGCTACTGGTTCACAAATGATGAATCCGTTGCAAAAATTGACGAAAACGGCGTTATTACCGCAGTTGGTGCAGGAACAACAAAGGTGTTCGTTGTAACCGATTTCGGCAACTTCTATTCATCCTGTGAAGTGGAGGTGACAAACTGATATGGCAGAAGAACAGAAAAGCGCAATAAGAGCGTTCTTTGATGCGGAAGATAATTCCGCCGCTTCTCTCGACAAACAGAAGCTGAATAAATACAGCAACATTGCAGTTAAAATGTTCCATACTCCCGTGCTTGACGGCAAGGAGCTTGCCGTTCCCGCTATTGCGCAGTTTGCCACGAAGGTTCTTAAAGCGGTTGAGGTTTATGAAACTCTTTATTTCGTAAATGTTCTCAAAATCAATATGCTTTATGTTACCGCAATTAAGGCTCTCATAGGTATTTATGATGTTCTCAACGACCCGCTCATGGGTATTGCTTACGACAGAACGAGAACCCGCTGGGGCAAGGCAAGGCCTTATATCCTCTTCGGAGCTCTTCCTTATTTCGTTGCAACGGCAATTCTCTATTCGGGCGCATTGTTCCTGAAGAATCCTTCGGGAAATGACCCGAAAAAGATAATGTTTGTTTTCATAATGCTCTTCGTTAAGGAAACATTCTCAACCATTTATAACATCCCGAGAGATAATATTCTGACGCTGATGACGCCGAACCCAAAAGACCGAATAAATGTCAACCTTCTTCAGACATATATCGGCGAATGGGGCTCTCAGATCGTTTATGCGATATTCCTTCCTCTTATGGAGCTTAACAACAAAGGATATATCTCGCTTCCGATGTCATCTCTTTTCTCGATCCTCGGCTGGATTGCCGCAGGAATCGGTATTGCCGGCAATATCACAATGGCTATCACCTGCAAAGAAAGAGTTATGCTTCAGCAGAAGCCCGCTCCCGTTGAGAAGAGTATTTTCTATGTTCTCAAAAACAAATATATGCTCCGCAACTTCATTGCCAACTTCTCGACCTCATGGTGGGCAGACGGCGGCTACTCATGGGATGTTGTTTCCCAGCAGGAAATCCTCGGCGGTTCGATTTGGTCGGCGATTGCATACACTCCTTATAATGTTATTGACCCGATTTCCGTTACATTCATTCCCAAGTTTGCAAAGATGTTCAAAAACAACAACAGAAACGAGCTTATTGCTCTGCGAATGTGGGATATTGTCTGCGTAGTCGGCATGTGGTCGGCTATCCCGTTCATTGATAAGAGGTTTGTTGTTCTTGTTATTTATGCGATATTCTACGGAATCAACGCAATCAACAACGGCCCTGCCAATGTTGTTGAAGGCGAAATCGGCAGAGAAATCAGCGACTATACGGAATATATGACGGGTGAACGTCCGGACGGCTCGGTAAATATTCTTACAAACCTTATTACAAAGGTCACCGCTCCTCTGAATGCACTTCTTACGGTTGTTCTCTTCAAGTGGTCCGGATATGATACCACTATTGAGATGCTTCCCTGGTCGCAGGGCAACAAGAAGGTCTATCAGAAGGTTTGGTTCCTCTTCAACGGAATCAATGTTCTTCCCAGAATCGTTAAGGTTATTCCCTATTTCTTCTATGACCTTGTAGGCGAGAAGAGAGAAAAGATGTATGTTGAGCTTAACGAGCGCCGTGCCCTTATGGCAAAGAAGACAGAGGGCATGGAAGATGGCGTTGACGAAATGATTGAAATGCTCGCAGAAGACTGATAAAAGAAAAATCCCCATCGGCTGATGGGGATTTTTTATGCCTTGAATCATATATAGAGCGATGAAACGATATTCGAATAGATCTTTGACGGGTCCTTGAGAAGCGTATGCTTCATATCCTGCGCCTGCTCAATGTCGGCAGCATAGAGCGAAAGCTCCATAAGCGTTATTTCATCGTGTGTAATGCGGAAAACAACATTATATCCCTTTTCCGCCTTGATGATATCAACGCAGTTTTCTTTTTCGTTTTTTTCAATAAGCAACAGCTTTTCAACATCTGCAAGTGCGGTTTCTCTGACTGAAACGGGGAGTTCGTCCGAAAGCTCTCTAAAAGAAAGATTTCCTTTTTCGGTAATTGAGAGAACGCCGTTTTTGTTCTTCAGGATGCCTTTTTCGGTGAGCTCCTGAATCGAATCGGTTATTTCAAAATAATTTGCAAGCCCGTGAAGCTGCATGGCTTCAGTCAGAAGTGAAACGGTAACCGGACTGCCGGCAGAAGCCGTCAGATATGTTATGAGTATTCTTATCTGTGTTGAATTCCGCAGACCGCCGGGTTCAACGCCCGCATCAAATGTATCGAATTCGTTATCCATTGTTGTCTCCTTTGAAAACTCTTCTGACCTTCAGAAGCTCCGTTGCGTCATTTTCTCCGATGCCGATGAAAACTTTTTCAGGGTCATAAATCCGGTATAATCCGGGCTCGGTTTTAACATTCAGTCTTTCGGTAAAAAGCTCTCCGCCGTTTAAAAATCTTTTTGCCTGCGCCTGAGTAACATTTATTGCCGGATATTGTGCCAGTGCTTTATCGACGGGAATCAGAAAATCTTCGGAATTTCCGTTTTTAAGCTCTTCAATGGTTACAGCTTCCGAAATGTCGAAGCCGTTTGCCTTCGTTCTGCGAAGAGAGGTGAGCGCTGCGCCGCACCCGAGTTTTTCTCCTATGTCGCTTATCAGCGTTCGGATATATGTGCCGGAGGAGCATTCAACATTTATTGTGTATTCGTTTTCATTGCTGTTTTCGAGAAATTCAAGAGAAAAGATTTTCACTTTTCTGGTCGGCCTTTCGGCTTCGATGCCTTTTCTTGCAAGCTCATAAAGCCGCTGACCGTTTACGGAAACCGCCGAATACATCGGGGGAAGCTGTTCGATTTCGCCGGTGAATTTTTTTGCGGCATTTTTCACATCATCTTCGGAAACGGCCACTTCACGCTCTTCGAGAATTTTTCCGGTTATATCAAGGGTATCGGTTATCATACCGAGGCGAAATGAAGCGGTATATGCTTTATCATGGTTCGGAAGCAGCTCGCAGAATCTTGTTGCGCCGCCGAGAAGAACGGTCATAACTCCGGTTGCCATCGGGTCGAGAGTGCCGCTGTGACCGCATTTTTTTTCTTTGCATATTCTTCTTACTCTTGCAACTGCGCCGAAAGAGGTTATGCCTTCGGGTTTATCAATAAGAATAAGTCCGGTCATATTTTTCGCCTTTCCTTTGTAATAATAATATTATAACATAAATGCGAAATTGTTTCAACATAAAAATAAAAAGCCCTCCGAAGGAGGGCCTTTTCAGCATATATTAAATGGGCTTATGCTTCGCCGTTCTGCTTCTTTGCGAAGCACTCGCTGCAATATACAGGTCTGTCTTCACGGGGCTTGAAAGGAACTTTTGCCTCTCCACCGCAAGAATCGCAAGTAGCTGTGAACCACTCACGCTCGCCACGGGATGCGTTCTTTCTTGCATCACGGCATGCCTTGCAACGCTGGGGCTCGTTTACAAAGCCTTTTTCAGCATAAAATTCCTGCTCGCCGGCTGTGAAAACGAATTCGTTGCCGCATTCTTTGCAGATGAGAGTTTTGTCTTCGTACATGATTTTTAACCTCGCTTGAAAAAATTTTTTTGACGCCCTTGTACGGACTCGCACCGTCACCTTTGATTAGCCATGAGATATTCAAACCGAATTATTCAATTTGAATGTCTCGTGGCTAACAACGCTCTGCTTTAAGCTACATGGGCATATATAAACTCCCGAAAGAGTTTTAAACTTTTGAACGGAGCTTTTTCCTGATTCTCTGCATGGCGTTATCAACAGCCTTTCCGGAGCAGGAAAGCTCATCTGCGATTTCGGAATAGCTCTTTTTTGAAAGCCAGCGCTTGATAACGTCTTTTTCAAAATCGGAAAGCTCTTCCTCAATCAGATTTCTGATGAATTCAACCGATTCATTGACCGAAAAAATATCAGCAGGGTCGCTGACACCGGTTATTTTGTTTCCGTTATCCTCATCGTCAAGCGACACCGCATTTGAAAGCACGATGTTCTTGCTGTTGAGTGATTCACGGATTGCGGAAAGAATTCTGTTGTTTATGCAGGTTGCCGCATACGCTTTGAACGGCACGCCCTTATCGGCGTCAAAGCTTCTGACCGCATCGAGAAACCCGAGCATACCTTCCTGAATCAAATCATCCTGCGCTATGCGGAGATTTCCGTAGCCTGCCGCTTTGGCTTTTGCAAGCGGAGTAACTCTCGCAACAAGGAGCGCCATTGCTTCGTCGTTGCCCTGAGATGCAAGCAATGCAAGCTGTTCATCTGAAAGATTATTATTGAGCATGAAATACCTCGCATAGTTTCTCTATGCTAATAATAAGCTACAAATTGAAATTTGTCAACAATTTTTTATTTGAATGCAATATTTTTTTAGCGCTTTTGTTACAAAAAAGGTAAAAACGCCACATATTGAGCGATTTAATTGCCTCAAAATGATTCTGATAATTGAATTTTTTTATTCAAAGATAATATGTGAGGTGATTTTTATGTCGGAAAAGCAAAAAAATATGTGGCTTTCTGCGGCTTTGTCGATTATCGAATTTTTTATTCTGCTGCTGGTCTGCAATATGAATGCGCATTCTTTTTCTTTCGGTTATGGCGGAGAAAAGGTTGCCGCACTTCAGAAAATGCTCAAACAAAGCGGAGTTTATGAGGGCGGAATAAACGGCATTTTTGATTTGGAAACAAAAAATGCACTCGGAAGGCTTTTTCCGGAAAGCAACGGAGAAGCTGATTTTGAAGTGCTTGAAAAGCTTGGACTTGACTGCCGATGCTGCGGATTTTCGGCGCTGTCCGAGCTTACCGCAAGATATGTTTCCGGTAAAATGAAAGATACTCCGTTTTCCGCAATTGAAAAAACAATCAAAGAAAACCGCATTTCAGCGCTTATGAGAAAGGATCCGGATTTCTTTTGCGGAATAACGAAGTTTGATCCGTCATCCGATGCCTGTGACTTTGCATATAGGTATGAAAAAAATAAAAAAAAATAAATAATTGTTGACTTTGTTGTGATAGTATGTTAGTATGGTAAAGCGATAAAACACACAAAGGAGAAGAAAAATGATAAAGCAGATATCTCTTGAAGCAAACGAAAAGAAAATTTTCGAGCTTCGTGAGCTTTATGATTCTTATGGCTATTCACATTATAAAATGAGTAAATTCGAGGAATACGGCCTTTATCTCAAAAATAAAGATTTTCTTGTTTCGGAGGGTGTTATAACATTCACGGACACTAACGGAAAGCTTATGGCTCTCAAGCCGGATGTTACTCTTTCGATAGTAAAAAACACTCTTAATTCAACAAATTCAATTCAGAAGCTTTATTATAATGAAAATGTTTACAGAGTTTCAAAAAGCTCGCATTCTTTCAAGGAAATTATGCAGGTCGGCCTTGAGTGCATAGGCAGCGTTGACGATTACTGCATCTGCGAGGTGCTTAAGCTTGCGTTAAGAAGTCTTGATAAAATTTCGGATAAAACCGTTCTTGATATATCAAATCTTGATATTCTTGTTGAGCTTCAGGAAAGCATAGGCGTTCCCGAAAGCGAAAGGCCCGAAATACTCCGCCTTGTAAGCGAAAAGAACATTCACGAGCTTTCAAAGAAATTCAAAGAACTTGGCATTTGGGAAGAAAATACCGAAATTTTCAAAAATCTCATTTCAATCAGCGGATCCCCGGAAAAGGTCATTCCGAAGCTTAAATCTCTTCTTGCAGGAAGAGTCAAAGCCGAAACCGTCGGCAATTTCTGCAGTATTATATCATTTCTTGCGGATGAAAAGGCGGTTAATATTGACTTTTCGCTTGTTGATGATATAAATTATTATAATGGAATCGTTTTCAAAGGCTTTGTTGACGGTATTCCCTCGGGAGTGCTTTCGGGTGGTCAGTATGATAAGCTGATGAAAAATATGAAACGCAGCTCAAAGGCAATCGGATTTGCCGTTTATCTTGATATGCTTGAACAGCTTTACACAAGCACGGATGAATATGATGTTGATATTCTTCTTGTCTATGATTCAACCGTTCCTCCCGAAAAAATCAGCAGAACGGCAGACGAGATGCGCAGCGAAGGCAGCGTGCTTGCGGTTGACTGTGTTCCGGAAGGAATCAGATGCAGAAAAACGGTTTTTTTAAAAGCGGGAGGTGAAGTCAGTTGAAAACAATGCTTAATGTTGCGCTTCCGAAGGGAAGGCTCGGAGAAAAAGTTTATGCGATGTTTGAAAAGGCGGGCTTCCCATGTCCGTCAATAAAAGAAAATAACAGAAAGCTTATTTTTGAAAATGAAGAATGCGGAGTCCGCTATTTCTGGGTCAAGCCCTCGGATGTTGCGATCTATGTTGAAAGAGGAGCGGCTGATATAGGAGTTGCCGGAAAGGATATTCTTCTTGAATATGAGCCGGAGGTTTATGAGCTTCTTGATCTTAACATAGGCAAATGCAGAATGGCAGTCGCAGCGAAGCAGGGCTTCCGTGACGATACGGATAAAACTCTGCGTGTTGCAACAAAATTTTCAAACATAGCCGGTCAGTATTATCTTTCAAGAGGAAGGGATATTGACATAATCCATCTGAACGGCTCAATTGAAATAGCTCCCATCCTCGGGCTTTCCGATGTTATAGTTGATATTGTTGAAACGGGCGCAACTCTCAGGGAAAACAACCTTTCCGTTATTGAAACGATAGTGCCCATAAGCGCAAGATTCATTTCAAATAAGGCAAGCTATAAATTCAAGAGCGAAGCGATCGACAAACTCGTTTCGGAGCTTGCAAAGCAGGTGGAGGGATAAAGATGATTAAGATTCTCAAATACGGCGAGGTTTCAAACGAAGAGATATTCGCAAGAGCAGTGCCCGGCATAAATGTTGAAAAAACAGTTGCGGATATTATAGAAAATGTCATAAAGAACGGCGACAAGGCTGTTCTGGAATATAACGAAAAATTTGACAAGGCAAAGCTTTCGTCTCTTCTTGTTTCGCAGGAGGAAATTGATGAAGCCATTGCCTCGGTTGAACCGAAATTTATTGAAATTCTCAAAAAGGCCGCTGCCAACATCACAAAATTCCATGAGAAGCAGAAGAGAAACAGCTTCATCATCAACGATGAAGACGGCATAGTTATCGGCCAGAAGGTTATTCCGGTTGACAGAGCGGGCCTTTATGTTCCCGGTGGCACGGCAGCTTATCCCTCAACGGTTCTGATGGATTCGATTCCCGCCAAGATAGCCGGCTGCAGGCAGGTCGTTATGGTAACTCCTCCGAACGCAGACGGAAAAATAAATCCGTTTATTCTTGCCGCCGCAAGCGTTGCGGGTGTTGATAAGATTTTCAAGGTCGGCGGTGCGCAGGCAATAGCCGCTCTTGCATACGGAACGGAAAGCATTCCGAAGGTAGATAAAATCGTCGGTCCCGGCAATGCGTTTGTTGCGGAAGCGAAGAAGCAGGTTTTCGGCAAGGTTTCAATTGATATGATAGCCGGTCCCAGCGAGATCCTTATTGTTGCGGACGGAAAATCCGATGCTGCAGTTGTTGCGGCTGATCTTCTTTCGCAGGCAGAGCATGATAAGATGTCAAGCGCCGTGCTTGTAACCGATTCCGCAGAGCTTGCCGAAAAGGTCAGCGCCGAGCTTGAAAAGCAGATTCCTCTTCTCGAAAGAGCCGAAATCGCAAGAGCTTCGGTTGATAATAACGGAAAGATCATCGTTGCGGACTGCATAGACAAGGCAATTGAGATTTCAAACGAAATTGCTCCGGAGCATCTTGAACTCTGCGTTGACAATCCATTTGATTATCTTGACAAGATTCGCCACGCAGGCTCCGTCTTTATGGGAAGAAACTGTCCCGAGGCTCTCGGAGATTATTTTGCCGGTCCAAACCACACTCTTCCGACTGTCGGCACGGCAAAATTTTCAAATCCTCTTTCGGTTGATGATTTCGTTAAGAAAACGCAGTATACATATTATACAAGGGATGCACTTGAAAAGGTTGCGGAGGATGTTGCATATTTTGCAACGGTTGAAGGGCTCACCGCTCACGCAAGGAGCGCGGTAATACGCACATCGGAGGGCAGAGATGAGTAAGTTTTTTTCCGAAAAATATAAAGACCTCGTTCCGTATACTCCCGGCGAACAGCCTACGGAATTCAGATACATCAAGCTGAACACAAACGAAAGTCCGTTTGCGCCGTCTCCGATTGCGGAAAAATACGCAAAGGATGCCGCCTGCGACCTTCAGCTTTATTCCGACCCGGAATGCCGTGAGCTTGTTAAGAAATCGGCTGAATATTTCGGAGTTGATGCTGATGAAATCATCTTCACCAACGGTTCGGATGATATTCTGAATTTTGCATTCATGGCTTTCTGCGATAAAAACAGACCTGCCGTTTTTGCAGATATAACTTACGGATTTTATCCCGTTTTTGCGGAATTCAACGGAGTTCCCTATGAGGAAATTCCGCTTCGTGATGATTTCACAATGGATGTTGAGAAATTTATCGGAATAAACAAAACAATTTTCATTGCCAATCCCAATGCGCCTACGGGCATTGCGCTTCCGCTTACGGAGGTTGAAAGAATCATCAGCAGCAACCCGGATAATATCGTTGTTGTTGATGAGGCCTATGTTGATTTCGGAGCAGAGAGTGCAGTTTCGCTGATTCATAAATATGATAATCTTCTTGTTACGCAGACCTTCTCAAAATCCCGCTCAATGGCCGGCGCAAGGCTCGGCTTCGGAGTTGCGTGCAAAGAGATAATTCAGGATCTGAACACGGTCAGATATTCAACAAACCCCTATAATATCAACAGAATGACCATGGCGGCGGGAATCGGCGCTCTTGAGGATAACAAATATTTCTTTGATAACTGCAAGATGATTGCCAAAAACCGTTTATGGACAACAAATGAGCTTCGCAGGCTCGGTTTTACCGTGCTTGATTCGCAGGCTAATTTTATTTTTGCAAAGCATAATTCTCTCGGCGGAGAATTTATATATAAAGAGCTGAAAAGCAGAGGGATTCTTGTAAGACACTTTGACAAAGAGAGAATAAAGGATTATAATCGCATAACGATAGGCAGCATTTATCAGATGGAAGCGCTTATTGAAACGCTTGGAATTATATTGGAGGAAAACAAATGAGAACGGCTGAAATAAAAAGGAACACTGCCGAAACGCAGATCGAGCTTTCTCTTAACATTGACGGAAAAGGAAAAAGCGAGATCAACACGGGCTGCGGTTTTCTTGATCACATGCTTACTCTTTTTGCAAAGCACGGCAGATTTGACCTCAATGTCAAATGTACCGGTGACACCGATGTTGATTATCATCACACGGTTGAGGACATCGGCATTGCTCTCGGTTCGGCTTTTTCAACGGCTCTCGGAGATAAAAAAGGAATCGTACGCTACGGAAATATGATTCTGCCGATGGATGAAGCGCTGATTCTTTCCGCAGTTGATATTTCCGGCAGAGCATATCTCGGCTATGATCTCGGCGCTCTTGCCGAAAAGGTAGGCGATTTCGATACAGAGCTTGTTGAGGAATTCTGGTTCGGCTTCGTCAGAAATGCCGGAGTTACTCTCCACATAAAGAAGCTTGACGGAGCGAATACTCACCATATTATTGAGGGCGCATTCAAGTCCGCAGCGAGAAGCTTTAAAGCGGCAGCTGAAATTGACGGCGAATTTGCAGATGAAATTCCGTCAACAAAGGGTGTTTTATAATGATAGCAATAGTTGATTACGGCGTAGGCAACCTTTTCTCGCTCAAAAGCTCTTTTGCGGCTATCGGAGCGGATGTCAAGGTTACTTCAGACGCCGAAGATCTGAAAAAGGCAGACAGTATTATTCTGCCGGGAGTCGGTGCATTTGAGGATGCGGCAAAAAAGCTTTTTGAATCCGGTCTTGTTGATGTGATAAAAGAGCAGGTCGCTCTCGGCAAGCCGATGATGGGAATCTGCCTCGGAATGCAGCTCCTTTTTGAAAAAAGCTTTGAATACGGCGAACACAAGGGTCTCGGCCTTATCAAGGGAAATGTCAGGCCGATTTCAGATGTGATCCCTGACGGGCTGAAAATTCCGCATATCGGCTGGAATGCTCTGATATTCAAAAAAGAAAATCCTCTTTTCAAATATATTTCAAACGGCGAGCATGTTTATTTTGTGCATTCGTTTTATGCCGCAGACTGCGAAGATTCGGTTATCGCATCTGCAGAATACGGCGCAGAGCTGACTGCCGCAGTTGCGAGCGGAAACGTTTTCGGATGCCAGTTCCATCCTGAAAAAAGCGGAGAAACGGGGCTGGCGATACTAAAAGCTTTTGCCGAAATGAAGGGGGAGTTTAAATGCTGATTTACCCCGCAATAGATTTGTTTGACGGCAAGGCGGTCAGACTTTTTAAAGGTGACTATGCGCAGATGACGGTTTATGACGATAATCCGCCGGACACAGCGATGAAATTCAAAGCCGCAGGCGCAGCGCATATACATATTGTTGACCTTGAGGGCGCAAAAAACGGCACAACGCCGAATTTTGAAACAGTATGTGCGATAAAAAAAGCCGCAGATCTTTTCTGTGAAATAGGCGGCGGAATCAGAAACATTGAAACGATTGAAAAATATATCAACGCGGGAATCGACAGAGTTATTCTCGGCACGGCTGCGGTTACGGAAAACGGCTTTGTTGAAAAAGCGGTTGAAAAATTCGGGGATAAAATCGCAGTCGGAATCGACATAAAGGACGGAATGGTCGCCATAAAGGGATGGACCGAAAAATCCGGCTTCACCGCCTTTGATTTCTGCGAAAAGATGCAGAAAGCGGGAGTGAAAACGCTTATCTGCACCGATATTTCAAAGGACGGCGCAATGCAGGGAACAAACCATTCACTCTATGCGGAGCTGATGGAAAAATTCGATATGCAGATAATTGCTTCAGGCGGAGTTTCAAGCATTGGGGATGTTGATAAACTTGCGAAAGCGGGAATGTACGGAGCGATAATCGGCAAGGCTTATTATACCGGCGCAATTGACCTTAAAGAAGCGATCGAGGTGGCGAAATGATAACAAAAAGAATTATTCCCTGCCTCGATGTTAAAAACGGCAGAGTAGTCAAGGGTGTCAATTTTGAGGGGCTCCAGGATGTTTCTTCGCCTGTTGACCTTGCAAAATATTACAGCGACAACGGCGCAGATGAGCTTGTGTTTTATGACATAACCGCCTCATCTGACGGCAGAAAGATTTTTACGGATATTCTCTGCGAAACCGCAAAAAAGGTTTTCATTCCGCTTACAGTCGGAGGCGGTATCAATTCGGTTGCCGATTTTGACAGAGTTCTGAAGTGCGGAGCAGACAAGGTGAGCGTTAATTCGGGAGCTATCAGAAATCCGGAGCTTATTTATGAAGCGGCAAAGCTTTACGGCGACCAGTGCGTTGTTCTTTCGGTTGATATAAAAAGAGTTGACGGAGTTTTCAGAGTTTTTGCCAAGGGCGGCAGAGAAAACACCGGTATGGAAGCGATCGAATGGATCAAACGCTGCGTGGGAAACGGCGCAGGGGAAATAGTTGTTAATTCCATTGACACGGACGGCGTTAAAGGCGGCTTTGATCTTGAAATGCTTGAAAAAGTGTGCGAGGTTGTTTCGGTTCCCGTCATCGCATCGGGCGGAGCGGGAAAAATTGACGATTTTATCACGCTTTTCAATGCTCTTCCGAAAGTTGATGCAGGTCTTGCGGCTTCCATCTTCCATTTCGGAGAGGTCAGCATTTCGGACCTCAAAAAAGCCATGGCAGATTCGGGCATTTCCACAAGAATACAGAGGAGATAATATATATGATCAATATTGATGAACTTAAGTTTGACGAAAAAGGTCTTATACCCGCAATAGTCGTTGATGCAAAATCAAAGAAGGTGCTGACTCTTGCTTATATGAATAAGGAGAGCCTCGTAATTTCGATGGAAAAGAAGCTCACCTGTTTCTGGAGCAGAAGCCGTCAGGAACTCTGGCTCAAGGGAGAAACGAGCGGAAACTATCAGCATATCGTTTCAATAACTGCGGATTGCGACAAGGATGCGCTTATAGTTAAAGTTGAGGCAGACGGACCTGCCTGCCATCTCGGAACGGAAACCTGCTTTGAAAATCCCGTTTTCGAGAGCGACGAGCTGAATGAATTCTCATACGAAGGACTCATGAAGCTCATCGAGGGCAGAAAAACCGAGAAAAAAGAAGGCTCATACACAACCTATCTTTTTGAAAAGGGCCTTGATAAAATTCTCAAAAAAGTCGGCGAGGAATGCACGGAGGTCATCATCGCCGCCAAGGCAGAGGATAAGAAAGAAACGATTTATGAAATCGCAGACCTTGCCTATCACACAATGGTGCTTATGATTCAGCAGGGCATCAGCCTTGAGGATATAAGAAGCGAGCTTGCTTCACGCCATGTTATTGACCATAAGGTCAAGCAGGAAAAAATGACAAAATAAAACATAAGAGAGATGATTAACGGAAATTTTCCGAAAAACATCTCTCTTTATTTTTGCTGTTGTCAAATGCGGATTTCCGCTCCCGACCTGAACGAATATATGATCGCTTCCTTAACGGGAAGACCGATTGTTTCCGCAAGGCATCTTTTATAGATCCCGAGCTGCTCTTTGTATTTTTCTTTCAGCTCTTCGGGGCTTGCACGGTCTGTTTTGTAGTCAACGATAACAAGCTTTCCGTCTTCTTCAAAAGCGCAGTCCGCAACGCCCTCAATGATTATAACTTCGTTTTTGCCTTCGATTTCGGGAATATCTGGGTGCATTTCACAAAGCGGGATCGATGCCGTAAAGGAATATTCCTTATAGATCTTTTCTGCCGAAAGCATTCTCGCTGCCAGGGATGAATCGAAAAATTCCGAAATGGCTTTAATATCGACCGCATCGGCTTCAGACTCCGTGAGCATACCGTCAGAAACAAGGCGGCTCAATTCGGATTTGATATCCGCTTTTGCTTTTGCGTAGTCGGCAAACTGCATGAATCTGTGTGTTGCCGTGCCTCGCTGGGCGGGAGTGAGGTTTCCCTTGCTTATAAATGAAGGCTTTGCGGATGCAAAATATTCTCCGCATATATCCTCCGCATCAAGTTTTGATGCAATTCTCTTTGCAACAATGCTTTCAAGAGAAGCAAAGGGATAAACAAATTCCGCTCTTGTGCGGATTTCCTCAACGAGCTTTTCATCCGCTTTTGGGGAATCGGGAATCATTTTTTCCGTTTCTTCTTTTTCGGGCATATAGACTATTTCCGCTTTCAGCTTCGTTGATGACGGCAGAACATATTTATAGGGGAAGCCTATTTCTTCACGAAGATTGTTTGCATCCGGATGGCGCAGAAGAGCAGAGATGATACCGATTGCGTAGTTTGAAAAATTTGAAACGGTAAACGGATCAATGAGCTTTTCTCTGCGTATATTTTTTGCGGCAGAAAAAATTCTGTCAGCGGGATTTGAGCAGGAGCAGAGCATAACAAGCTTTTCCTTGGCTCTTGTGAGCGCAACATAAAGCACACGAAGCTCCTCTGAATGCTCTGCAGCTTTTGTTTCGATTTTTGCGGCGAGCCTCGGCAGAGTGTCATATTTAACGCTTCCGTCATTGATCGAAATGCCGATTCCGCTTTCGGGAGCGATTATGAGGTCTTCCCTTAAAAAGGAATCGTTGTATTTTTTTTCGCACATGCCGAGAATACATACGGGGAATTCAAGACCCTTGCTCTTGTGAATGGTCATAATTCTGACGGCATCCGCTGCTTCGGAAACCGAATGGTTTTCTTCAACATCCTTTCCGCTTGCAATGAGGCGGTCAATGTATTTTACAAAGCCCGAAACGCCCTTTCCGTCGGTTTTGTTTGAAAGGTCGATAAAGCGGTTGAGGTTTGCTTTTTTGCGGACGCTGTTGCCCGATGCGCAGATTATTGCGCCGAATTCGCTCACGAGTCTTCTCACAAGCTCGCCGGTGCGAAGAGTTGCGGAAAGCCTGCGGAGAGCGGTAAGCGCCGCAAGAAAAGAAACGGCTTTTTCGTTTCCGCTTTCGGCATAGGCGTTGAGAGCTTGCCAGATGCTGCCCTCTCTGTGAGCTGAACGCATTATGGCAAGATCATCCGGCAGAAAACCGAAAACGGGAGAAAGCATAACTGCCGTGAGCGGAATATCGTCGGCGGGGTTGTTGATGATTTTGAGAAGCGAGGTCATAAGCATGATTTCGGGAGAGGTCAAAAATCCCTCTCCGGCTTCGCAGCTGACCGGTATGCCCCTTTCGTTAAGCGCGTTTATAAATTCGGGAGCTGATTTGAGACTTCGCAGAAGAATGCAGAAATCTCTGTATTGCGGCTCACGGAATCCGTCTTTGCCGGTAATTTTCATTCCGCCCGCCATTGCTTTTGATATGTAGTCGGCGGTGAATCTTGCCTGCGTTCCGGCGGTTTCTTCTTCGCCGCTGCCGCTGATAAGATAAAACTCTGCATCTGCTTCCGGATGCTCGGGATAATCTGCGGCGGCTTCAAGAAATTCGTTTTCGTCATATTCAAGTCCGCCAGCCTCCCGGCTCATAAGCGAGGAAAATATCAAATTGACCGTTTCCGTAACGCCTTTCCTGCTTCTGAAATTCTTGCCGAGTGTAACCTTGGCAGGATAGTTTTTGCCGGAATATTCCTTCATGGAATCTCTTCTGCCGAGGAAAATTTCCGGCATCGCCTGGCGGAAACGGTAAATGCTCTGCTTAACATCGCCTACCATAAACAGATTGTTTTCATCTTTTGAAAGAGCGGAAAATATCATATCCTGCGCCTTGTTGACATCCTGATATTCGTCAACAAGAATTTCTTTATAGTTTTCGGAAAGCGTTTCGGCAAGCTCCGTGCGTTTGAAGGAATCGCCGTCGGGCTTTGCAAGAAGCTCAAGGGCAAGGTGAAGAGTGTCGGAAAAATCCGCTCCGTTTTCTTCAAGCTTCAGTCTGCCGAATTCCGCCCCGAAATCCTTAACAAGCCCGATCAGTTCCGAAACTATCGGAGAAAGCTTTTCAATGTCGCTCCGGTGGTCAGCAGAGCTGATCCCGAATATCTTTTTCAGGTCACCGATATTTTTTCTGTATTCTTTGCGCAGCTCACTGCAGATTTTTTTGCCGAGAGATTCATATTTCGGCGGTGCGTTTTTGCCCTTTTTAAATGTGAGATTTCCGAAAGATCTGCATATTTCGTCCCAGGAATTTTCGGAAAGCTTATCGAGAAATGAATCAATAACGGCAATGTCAAGATGAAACATTTCGGAGTATTTCGCCGCAAGTTCCGGCTCATCTTCGAGAAGCGAAAGGCAGAAAAGAGCGCTTTCCTTTGCGCTGCAAGCTGTTCTGATTGCGTGATTTATCAGTATTCTTCCCCACGGAGATTCTTCAACCGGAACGGAAGAATCAAAATCCTTTGTGAGCGAATCAAGCCATAATTCCGGGAACGGATAGGCTCTTGACAGCTCATAAAGCCTCATCACGGCAGACATAAGTTTTTTATCATCGCTCGTGTTGCCTGCAAGGTCGCACAAATCGGTGAATTCCTTTGTCGGATTCTTGTGCCGCTCATCAATGACCTTATTTATTGCCGTATCCTTGAGAATATTTATTCTGCCGTTGTCAAGCATTGCAAAATCGGGAGCTATTCCGAGCGCATGGAAATTTTCACGGACCAGCCCGATGCAGAATGAATCTATTGTGCAGATGCTGGCGCAGGGGAGCATGAGCTGCTGCCTGCGCAGATGTTTGTCAGACGGAAATTCCGCCGTTTTTCTGCTCAATGCGGCTGCAATTTTTTCTTTCATCTGTGCCGCTGCAGCGTTGGTAAATGTAACGATGAGAAGATTTTCAACTCCGCAGGTGTCGGAAGAGTCGCAGATGCGCTGAATGACTCTTTCAACGAGAACGGCGGTTTTGCCGGAGCCTGCCGCTGCGCTTACAAGCAGCGTTCCCTTTCTCGCTTCAATGGCTTTCTGCTGATCGTCAGTCCATTTCATTCCGCTTCATCTCCTTCCGAAAGAGCTTTCAGAACTTTTTCAAGGTCATCATCAAAAAGTTGTTTTCTCGGTCTGTTTTCTTCATATCCGCAGATTGATTTATAATTGCAGTATTCGCAGACTTTTTCATAGTTTTTGCCGGTGACGGGCAGAGCTTCGATATATCCGCCGTGAAGCGAATCAGCCATTCTGATAAGAACTTTATCTGCTTTTTCTTTGAGTTTTTCAAGCTGTTTAAGGTTGATAAGAGAGCCGGCGGCATTGCCGTTCTTGTCAAGCTTTGCCGGAATGAACAATCCGCTGATTTCGTTATCCATTGCATATATTACATCGAATTCGTTGAGAATTATGCCTTCGGGCTTGCCTTTTTTCTGCTTTTCATCAATGATTTTTTCTTCCGGATCTGTTCTTTCAACTGAAATAAGCGGCGAATTTGCGGGATAATAAAGTACGCCTGCCGGAGTGAAATCTCCGTATTTCTTTTTGCCGTTCTGCCAGAGGGTAAAAAGATAAACGAACATCTGCATATTAAGGCCCTGCGTAACATCGCTGAGCATGAATTTCTTTCCGGAGGATTTGTAATCAACTATCCGCAGATATTTTCTGCCGTTGATTTCTGCGGCGTCAACTCTGTCTATTGCGCCGGAAATGATGATCTTTCCGCTTGAAGAGGTCAGCTCATACGGCAAAACTTCCCCGTCTTTCCCTATCCGTAGTTCAAAATCAACGGGGCGGAATTTGCTTCTTGAAAATTCTCTGATGAGCCTTTTTGCAACCTCAAGTATCGTGCGGGCGAGGCGTTTATAAAGATAGATGAATCTTTCGCTTCTGCCTGCCGCATCAAGAAACTCTTTCATATATTCTTCCATATAGCCGGAGATTATCTCCAGAAGCTTAACGGAATCGGTTTCTGAAAGCTCATCTTGTGAATATTCCGAAAGAAGCCTTTCAAGTACTTTATGGATAACATTTCCTTTCTGCATCGGGTCAAGCTCGGCGGGTTTTCTGACCTTTGCTTTCAAACCGTATTCGCAGAAATATGAAAATGCGCATTTATGATAGCTTTCTATTTTGGAAGCCGAAATATTTATGGTGTTTCCGAAAAGAGACTTTGCGGCTTCTCCGCTTTCAATTGAGAAAGGTTTGTTTTCGTATGCCCTTTCGAGAGAAGCAAGCTTGCCGGTCCATTCTTCTTTGTCCGAAAGATATTTTTTTGCCGATGCTCCGGAAATCGAGCTGTTTTCGCTTGCGGAAAGCTCAAAAGCGGATTTTGCGCTTTCAACGAAGAACATTCCTCCGAGGCACGATGCATCAACCTCTTTGCATTTCGGGAAAAGGGCTTTGATTTTCAGATAAAGCTCGGAGGGCGAAAGCGCTTCATCCCTGCTGTTCCTTTCGGGAGCACAAACAAAGAGCTTATGGGAGGCGCAGCAGAATGCGTTATATGCAATGAGTTTTTCTTCGGCAAGCTTATATTCTCCGAAATCGGAAAGCTCAATGCCGAGAGAGCTCATTTTTCTTCTGTCCTTATCGGTCAGGGCAGAGCCGCCGAAGGGAACGGCGGGAAAAATTCCGCTGTTTGCGCCTGCAATGAAAACGGCTTTCGGAGCGGAAACTCTGATTCTGTCTGCCGAGCCGATGGTTATTTCGTCAAGACCCTGAGGAAGATTTCCGGATGTCTGAACGGAGATCATAAGCGAAAATGCTTCATGGAATGAAGAAGCTGTAACGGCTCTTCCTCTGAACAGCGTTTCAAACGAATCAATAAGCTCCGTGAGAAGAATCCACATTCTTTCAAGCTCAATGACCGTTCCCGTTTCGCCCGACTCCGCAAAGCCCGATGCAAGGGCTTTGAGATTTTCTGCGGCGTTTATTCTTTCAAGGCAGTTATAAAGTGAAAGAGAAGCGCTTTCACCGTCCGCATCTTCAAGTGCTTTTTTGAAATCACAGAGCGGAGAAATGATTTTTCTGCGCAGGATGTTGAGCTGATCAAGAAATTCCCTGTCATTATCGGTGAATGCTCCGAAGCCGGATGGATTGTGTTCCCATTCGTGAAGCCAATCCGAGCCGTTTATCTGCCAAAGACAGCAATAGTTTTCAACATCGGCAATTTCGTTTGTGCTTATGCCGGCAAGCTCTGTTTTGAGGCATCGCATAACGGTTTCCGTCTGAAATCCTTTTGCGGCGATTTCGAGAATACTGCAGACAAGGGTCGTTACGGGAGAAGCATCAACCGGCTGGCGGCTGTCATCAAAAACCGAAACTCCGCATTTCTTCAGAGCGCTTCTCAGCGGAGCTTCGTATGCGGCGCTTTGCCTCGCAATAACGGCAATGTCACGGCATCGGAAGCCCTCTTCTCTGATGAGTTTTTTTGCCATGCAGGCTATGTATTCGCATTCGGCATAAATATCGGATGCTTTGACAAGGGTGATATTTTCGCATTCATCCTCATAAATATTCGGAGCGGGGGAGAACAGTTCGTTTTCAAGAGCGGCAAGCTCGGGAGAAGCAAAGCGCTCAAATTTCGGCGGAAAATTGTTGAATTTGCTGCCGAGCGAAAGATACTGCGGCTTTGCAACGGAAATTCCGTTTTTCTTTGCCGATTCAATCAGCCTCATTGCCGTGCGTTTCGTGTGAGCAAAAAGGTCCGTTTCGTCATCAGGATCTTTGAGGTCGTCTGTGCATAGAGTGATATAAACTGCTTTTGACTTTCTCATCATAAGACCGATAACATCATATTCACGGGCGGTGAAGCCTCTGAAGCCGTCGATAAAAACAAGGCGGTCTGAAAAATAATCGTTTTCGGGCAGAATCCCGCAAAGCTCCGTCAGAAGATCATCCGGGTCGAAATAGCTGCCGGAAATTATCGAATCATAAGCGTCCAGAACGGCGGCGATATCATTGAGTTTCATTTTGAGAAGTCCGTTTTCCATTCCGGCAATAACGGCTCTGACGGAATCCGGCGAAACGGAATTCTGTTTGAATTCCGTTGAAAGCGCAATGAATTCCGAAATAACGGACGGTTTTGAGATGTGGGAACCGTAAAGCAGAAGCTTATCCTTAACGGAATTAAGCGCCATTCTCATAAGAACGGATTTTGAAGCATCGTCAAGCTTTCTTCTTTCGTGAAGCGCAGGTTTGCCCACGAGTTTTTCTCCGAGGCTCGTGAACGAAAGAACATCTATATTGCTCATTGCCCTTGCTCCGACCTTGCCGAGCATCATTTTTTCGCTCATAAAGCTGTATTGTTCAGGAACAATGAGAGTTATTTTTTGATCCGGCGAAGCGCTGAAATCAGAAATAAGATTTGTGATATGCGTTGTTTTACCGCCGCCCGAACGGGCAAGAATAAGATAAAGCATAACATTTCTCCCGAAGCAAAATATGTATTTATTATACCATAAAAAGAATAATTTGTCACCATATTTTAATGGAGTTGACAGTAAAGCTTTGATATGCTATCATACATAATGATTTTTTATATTTGAAAGGAGCAAATCCAAAATGGATGACCCCGGCCCTGCGATATCAATAATTCCCAAGCTGTTGCTTCTCTTTGTGCTGATTATAGTCAACGCATTTTTTGCAATGAGCGAAATAGCGATCATTTCACTCAATGACACAAAAATGCAGAAGCTTGCAGAAGAAGGCAACAAAAAAGCAAAGCAGATAGTAAAGCTGACTGCGAATTCAAGCAACTTTCTTTCAACAATTCAGATCGGCGTGACCCTTGCCGGATTCCTTACCTCGGCATCGGCATCCCAGACCTTTGCCGATATGCTGACCAATGCTCTTGCAAATCATTTTCAGTTTTGCAGAACATATATCGGAGCGGTAGGAGTTGTGTCGGTTATCGTTATTACGATCGTTACATCGTATTTTTCGCTCGTTCTCGGTGAGCTTGCTCCGAAGAGAATTGCGATGCAGATTCCCGAAAAGGTTTCGTTTAAAGTTGTTGGAGTTCTTCTGTTTGTTGCCAAGGCAACAAAGCCCTTTGTGAAAATTCTTTCGCTTTCAACCAATGCCGTTGTCCGTATTTTCGGTTTTGATCCGAATGCGGATGAAGAAAATGTTACGGAAGAGGAAATCCGTATGATGGTTGATGTCGGCGGAGAAAAAGGCGTTATCGAAGATTCGCAGAAGGAAATGATTGATAATATTTTCGAGTTTGATGATCTTGATGCAGGTGATATTATGACTCATCGGACCGAAATGACGGCAATTGAAATTACAAAATCGCTTGCCGAGGTTGCAGAGCTCGCAATCGAAAACGGATATTCGAGAATTCCCGTTTATGAGGATGATCCGGACAGCATAGTAGGCGTGCTTTATGCAAAGGACCTGCTTAAATATGTCGGAAAGAGCATTCCGAAAGATCTTACGATCGAAAAGATCATGCGCAAAACTCTTTACGTTCCCGAAACCCAGCTCTGTGCAGATCTTTTCAAGGCAATGAACGAAAGCCATACGCAGTTTGCCGTTGTTGTTGATGAATACGGCGGAACGGCGGGTATCGTTACTCTTGAGGATGTGCTTGAATCCATAGTCGGAAATATTCAGGATGAATATGACGATGAGGAAGAGGAGATCAGAAAGATAGACGAAACAACCTTCACTGTTGAAGGAACAACGGATCTTGACGAAATAGATGAGCTCGTCGGCGCAGAGCTGCCTGACGGAGATTATGACACTATCGGCGGATTTGTTATCAGTCTGCTCGGCTATCTTCCGACGGAAAGCGACATAAGCAAGAATATAACCGCAGAATATAAAAATCTCCGGTTTACCGTGCTTTCGATTGATGAACGAAGAATCGACCAGATAAAGATAGAAATTCTTCCTGCCGAAAAAGAAGAGGAAGACGAAGAAGATTAAAAAACGGGCAGTATTTTCGGGATCGGGAATGCTGCCTTGATTTATACGGAGAGCGATATGGAAAAAATCAATGTTATTCCGCTGCCGAATAAAATAAAATATCTCGGCGGAGAGGCCGTTATTACCGGCAGAGAAATCAAAAAAATTACCGATGAAAAGCTTGCGGACGAGGAATATATTCTTTCTGCCGATGCGTCCGGAATCTGTTTGACCGCTTCCGGCGAAAGAGGATTCTTTTATGCGGAGCAGACTCTGAAGCAGCTCGGAGAAAAATGCCCGTCGGTCAAGATTGAGGACAAGCCCGCTTTTTCTTACAGAGCGTTTCATCTTGACACCGTGCGCCATTATTTCGGCGTTGATGAAATAAAGAAATTCATTGATGCGGCGGCGAGCGTCAAAATGAATGTTTTTCATTGGCATATAACCGATGACCAGGGATTCAGGTTTTTCAGCAAACGCAGGCCCGAAGTTACGGAAAGAGCCTCTGTCAGGCCGTGTTCAAATTTCGGCAGACTTAAGGAGGAGGGCGCTCACGGCGGAATACATACTGCGCAGCAGATGAAAGAAATTGTTGATTACTGCGCCGAAAGATTCATAACCGTTATTCCCGAATTTGATTTGCCCGGCCATTGTTCGGCTCTTCTTCACGCTTTTCCTGAAATCGGATGCGGCGGCAAAAATGTTGAAATCAAAACAAAGCAGGGCGTTTTTGAGGATGTTCTCTGCGCCGGAAATGACAAAACCTTTGAAATCGTGTTTGATATTCTTGCGGATATGCTTGAGATTTTTCCGTCGGAATATATTCATATCGGCGGCGATGAAGCTCCTAAAAAGCATTGGAAGGAATGCCCGGGATGTCAGAAGAGGATAAGAGACGAGGGCTTAAAAAACGAGGAGGAGCTTCAGGGATGGTTTACGAAAAAAATCGTTGGTTTTCTTGAAGCCAACGGCAGAAAGGCGATAGTTTGGAACGAAAGCCTCAAAAGCGGAATGATTGACGATAATGTTACGGTTCAGATGTGGATGGATAAGAAAAAGCTTTCTTATGATTTTGCAGACAAAGGCGGCAGGGTCATAAATTCCGAATTTTTTGCCTATTATTGCGATTATCCTTATGCAATGACATCACTTAATAAAACATATAATTATGATCCCGTTCCGAAAGAGGTTAAAAATCCCGAAAACATAATCGGCATAGAAGCTCCGCTCTGGACGGAATTTATCAACAATTTTGACCGCCTCTGCTATATGGCGTTTCCGAGATTCACCGCTGCGGCGGAAACGGGATGGACAAACAAGGGAAAAAAGAATTCCGCCGATTTCATCAGAAGATTTGAAGCTTATTCGGAATATCTTAAATCCATCGGAATCAATCCCGCTCCGAAAAAAGACTGGAATCCCGGTGTTATCAATAAGCTCGGCAATCTGATTTCATTTTTCAGCCAATATATTGTCAGATAAAAAGACGGAGCTGTGAAGTATCGCCCTTCACAGCTCCGTTTTATATTATGTTAAATTATTCTGCAAATCCGGATTCAACAAGCTTAACAAGCTCTGAAACGGCCTGCTCTTCGTCGGGACCGCCGGCGATGATGCGGATGCTTGTGCCGCCCATAATGCCAAGTGAAAGAACACCGAGAAGGCTCTTTGCATTAACTCTGCGTTCTTCTTTTTCTACCCAGATGGATGATTTGAATTCGTTTGCCTTCTGAATAAAGAAGGTTGCAGGGCGAGCGTGAAGACCGACCTGATTCTGAACGGTAACATCTTTAACAAACATAATCTATTTCTCCCAAGCTAAAATTCTTTTCGTTATTCACATTATATCATAAATATCCGCTTCGTCAACAATTTTAGACCGCACCTTTAATAATTCGTTTGCTAATCCAAATTGACACCTTTTTATAAATTCTGTTTTGTTGATTTTGACAACAATCAGATATGTGCGTTTGGCAAATATAAACATAAATTGATTTGCCGGCTTGACCTTTCAAAAAAAATTATATATAATGTAAAATAGATTTTTATGGGCATAAGTCAAAATAAAAGGAGAAAGAAATATGAAATGCGCAATTTACGGAGCGGGCTCGCTCGGAACAGTTCTCGGAGCGTATATGACAAAGAACGGTGCAGAGGTTGAGCTTATCAATCGCAACAAGGAACACGTTGCAGCCCTTAGAGAGAAAGGCGCAACGATCAAGGGAACGGTTGAAATGAATGTTCCCGTCAATGCAATAACTCCCGATGAAATGAGCGGAAAATACGACGTATTTTTCCTTATGACAAAGCAGCTTTTCAATAAAGAAGTTGTTACCATGCTTAAGGATTATCTTACGGAGGACGGCGTTATTGTCACTCTTCAGAACGGTATTCCCGAGCCGGGTATTGCCGAAATAGTCGGCAAGAACCACACAATGGGATGCACTGTTGAATGGGGCGCAACCCTTTCGGCTCCCGGCGAATGCATTCTCACAAGCGATCCCGACAGCCTCTCATTCCACATGGGTAAAATGGAAGGTATCACGGATGCGCAGTTCAATCTTGTTAAAGGTCTTCTTGAAAAAATGTGCCCTGTTCACTTTGAAGAAAATCTTCTCGGCGCTCGCTGGTCAAAGCTTCTCATCAACGCAACCTTCTCCGGCCTCGGAACGGTTGTCGGCGGTGTTTTCGGCGATGTTTCCGAAGGCAAGGATGTTAAACCCATTGCCGTTCGCTGCATGAAAGAATGCATTGATGTCGGCCATGCCGCAGGCGAAGAATTCGCTCCCGTTCAGGGCAAGGATATAACAAAGCTTTTCTACTATAAAAACGGACTTAAAAGAGCATTCGCAATTCTTCTTCTCCCCATCGCCATGAAGAAGCACCGTGCAATTGAGCCCTCGATGCTCCAGGATCTTAAAAAGGGCAAGCCCTGCGAAATTGATGCAATCAACGGCGTTGTCTGCGAATGGGGCAGAAAGTGCGGCATTCCCACTCCCGTCAATGACAGAATAGTTGAAGTTATTAAAAAGGAGCAGAGCGGAGAGCTTAAGCTTGAGCATTCAAACATCAGACTTTTTGATGATCTGATTAAATAATTGATTATGAAACGTTTAAAAATTATTCTCTGCATTGCGGTTATATTTACTCTGACGGTTTCCGCTTTTGCGGCAGATGCGTCCGCTTCGTGGTATGACGATATAAGCGGCGGCAGCTATAGCCCGATAATCGGGGAGCCTTATGTTGCGGATACATTTCACGGAGTAAAGGCGCTTTATTCTCTCGTCCCCGGTTCATATCAATGCGCAGAGCTGATTCCGAGATTCTATAAGGAAGCTTACGGACTTGATACATTCATTTTTGCAAGCTACGGAAGCGCATTCGGAATGGACCCGATTGAAATGACCTCTTCGGGATATAAATTCGTAACTTCCGAAACACCGTCACCGGGCGATATTATTTACACGACTTCTGCCATGAGAAACGGAAACGGAGATCATTGGGCGATAGTCAAATCGTTTGACGGAAGCACGATCACTCTTTTTGAGCAGAATGTTAAATATAACGGCAAAGCGGGAATCAACAGAAAATTGAAATATCCCTCGGATTATTATTATATTTATTCTCCGAGAAAGATTTCCGATAATTCCAAACCGGCTCTAGGCGGAGGAGCTTCAAATGTTGTTGAAACAACACCGCTCCCGGAAACTCTGCCGGCAACAACGGCAGCTCCGGTAACAACAGTTGTGACAACAACGGAAAAAACGACGCAGCCTGCGACAACGGCTCCCGTAACTGCTGTTCGCACAACAGCCGAACACACAACCGTGATCCGCACAACCGCCGCTCCCACAAAGGCGGCAACAACAGGAAAGGCCGAAACAACCGTTTTGCTTATTGAAAAGGAAACGGTTGCCGAAGATGTTTTGCTTGCAGAGGCAATAACAGAGGAATCAACGACCGCTCCCGAAGAATATTCGGCTTATGCGGCGATGCTTTATGCCGAAACGGTTACTCAACCCGAAATGACCGAAGCTGTTAAACCTGCTTCAAGCAGAAATTACAAACCGGTTATTGCAGCTGCGGCGGCTCTGGCTGCCGTTATCACCTTCGTTTCGGTTCTTATAATTACCAAAAAGAGCAGGGGATAACTTTCCCCTGCAATATTTTTCATAAGGGATATAAATAATGAGCGAAACTAATCTGAAAAAACAGCATATTGAAGGCAGATTGCTGATAATCGGAACGGCGCTTCTGTGGGGACTTGCCGGAGTCTGTGTCAAGTCAATTCCGTGGAATTCAATGTCCATTATGGCGGCAAGATGCGGAGTCGGCATAATCATGCTCGGCATCAACAAAAAGAGCTTTAAGCTCCATTTTGAAAAGTACACATTTCTCGGAGCGGTAATGATGTCGCTTACGGGCATACTCTATATGATGTCCATAAAGCTCACAACTGCGGCAACGGCCATCGTTCTGCAATATGTTGCTCCGATTCTTGTTTTCCTTTTTACGGTCGTAGTGCAGAAGATAAAGCCGAAGCTTATTGAAACGATAATCGTTATTGCTGTTTTCGGCGGCTGTCTGCTCTCGTTTGCGGATAAGCTTGATGTGACCCACATAATCGGTAATCTTCTTGGACTTCTTTCGGGAATCACTTTTGCGGGGCAGATCATCATTTTCAGCGATAAAAAAGCGGATTCCGCCGAGGGAACATATATGAGCAATTTTATGAGCTTCATTGTCTGTTTCCCGTTTATGTTCTTTGATAAGAATATGACATTTGATTCAAAAACTCTTTTTTGGGTATTCGTGCTTGCTGTTTTTCAATTCGGATTTGCAAATATATTCTATGCAAGAGGATGCCGGAAAATCGACAAAATCGAAACCTCGCTTCTGCTCACAATTGAGCCGATTTTTAATCCCATTCCCGTGTGGCTTGTAACGGGAGAAAAGCCCGGAACGCTTGCTCTCATCGGATTTGCGGTAGTTATTATTGCCGTTACGGCTTACGGATTTCTTCCCGTAATTGAAAAGAAAAGGAAAAAAGCAGCATGAAAATTTCGGATATAGATTCCAACTTAAAGATAAAGTCCTCCGTCAGCGAAAAGAATGTCAGATTTTTCAACGCCTCGGAAAAACCGTTTTCCGTCCATGGAGTTTTTGTTCCCGACAAAGAGGAAAATTATTACCGCCGTATGCCGCATTCCGCCGCAAAGCAGGTGAACGCCGGAGTTGAATATCTTGCAAAGAATACTGCGGGCGGCAGAGTCAGATTCAGAACAAATTCGCCCTATGTTGCCATCAGAGCCGAATATCCCGAAGTATGTGTTATGAATCACATGGCGCAATGCGGAATCCAGGGCTTCAGCCTTTATGCTGATGATGTTTTCGTCGGTTCGTTTATTCCGGACAGAAAGAAAAAATATGAGGGGATAATTTATCTCCCCAAAGGAAAAATGAGGAATATCACAATATATTTTCCGCTTTATAACAGCCTTTCAAAGCTCTATATAGGGCTCGACAAGGGCAGCGAGATCCTTGAGGAAATCCCTTATAAAATAGCTTCTCCCGTTGTGTTTTACGGCTCTTCGATAACGCAGGGCGGATGCGCTTCAAGGCCCGGCACGGATTATGAAGGCTTTCTTTCCAGAGCTCTTGGCTGCGATTATCTCAATCTCGGATTTTCGGGCAGCGCAAAAGGAGAGATTTTTCATGCGCAGTATATTGCAGGCTTAGATATGAGTGCCTTTGTTATGGATTATGACCACAACGCTCCGAATGCAGAGCATCTTGAAAAAACTCACGAGGCTTTCTTTAAAGAATTCAGAAAAGCGAAGCCCGATACTCCGGTTATCTTTATTTCAAGGCCGGAGCTTCCGAGAACGGAAGACAGAGAAAAGCGTTTTGCGGTTATTAAAAAAACTTATGATAATGCCGTTGCAAACGGAGATAAAAATGTTTATCTGATTGACGGCGGAACATTTTTTAAAGATTCGGAATTCAACGATGCAACGGTTGATAACTGCCATCCGACCGATTTCGGTTTCTATCTTATGGCTAAAGGCATCGAGCCGGTTCTCGCAAACTGCATATTATAAAAAACAAAGCAGGAGCCGCCCGGTTCCTGCTTTTTCGTGTTATTCTTCCATCTGTTTTCCGAGAAATGAAGCCGCAATCTGCGCAAGCTTCGTTTCCGTTTGCGTGGGGCATGAACCGTTTTCATGCATGAGCATAACAACCGCTCCCGAAACATCTCCGCCGCCGACGATTGAAAATGCAACTGCCGCATCCTTGTCAAGCCCCTCAACGGGTCGGATGCGTTCGCTGTCAACGGCGCAGATGTAGTTTTCGTGGCGTTCCATAAGCGATTCAAGGCTTTGGCTTACTCTTCTGTCCATAACCTCTTTTTTTGAAATGCCTGCGCAGGCGATAACGCTGTCACGGTCTGTAACAATAACGGGAAGCCCCGTGCCCCTGAAAAGGACATCGGCATACTGTGAGGTAAGCGAATTCAGCTCACCTATGGGCGAATATTTTTTGAATATGACTTCGCCGTCCGAATCTGTGAAAATTTCCAACGGGTCTCCGTTACAGATAACATTGGCAGTAAAGACCTTGTCCGTGTGTTTGCCGGACTTTTGAGTAATTGTGATATCCCTACTGCCTGAATTAAAATTTACGGCATTCTCCGTACCGCTTTCGGAGGTATCTATTGACAACAGCTCATCAATATCGGATTTGAGCATTATTTCAATATGACCCTCATAAACCGTTATTCTCTCAACGATGATTCCGATATCCCTTTTATCCAGCTTTTCTTTGCTTATAATATCATCGAACACTTCAATAACCGTTTTGGCTTTTCTGTTGGTCTGGATGATAGAGTTTCTTAAATCGTTGGAAGCCTCAAATTGTTTTTCAAGCCTTTCGATTCTGTCAACGAGTTCTTCCTCAAGCTCATCGAAAACGGATAATTTGGTTCTTGCTCGGGCATCATCACTTGTGCCGATAAGTACCCGCTCTTTATAAAGTGATTTAAGTTCGATTCTGGCTCTGTCAAGCTGTTCCTGTATTTTTTCTATTGTGTTGCCCAATTCTTCTTCACGCTTGGGTTGATCGTCAATCATTTTTTGAAGCTCTTCAACCATGCTGCTGCAATTATCTCTTACCCGTTTAATATATTCTTTCAGCATGGAATCAAGAACATCAACACGTATATGGTGCGAGGTGCATCCTTTCAGACCTCTGCGATGATATGTTCCGCAGGTATAGGAAGGAGCAAGGTCGGCACGGGACATTGAAAACATCGGACTGCCGCAATCGCCGCAGAAGAGAAAGCCGGAATAATCTGCTGCATATTTTTTCTCGCCTCGGAAGTTGGTTTTTGTCCGTATTTTCAGCTGATCCTGAGCATATGTAAATGTTCTGATATCAATAATTGCTTCGTGAGCGTTTTCGATTACTACCTGGTCTTCATCGCCGATTTTGACATTTTTACCGTTGATTCCTTTTCGGGTATATTTTTTTTGCCGCAGAGTGCCGATATAAAAATCGTTTTTCAGAATAGTCTGAACGGTGATGATGCTCCACTCATTTTTGGCTGTTATTTTTGTTGTTTTTCCTTCAGCTTCCTTTGCCGCAATTTCGTTTGCTCTCGGAGTCGGAATTCCGCATTCGGTCAAATGATTTGCTATTCTTTTATATCCCCAGCCGTTGTTGTAAAGTCTGAAAATCTCACGAACAATCTCGGCGGCAGGCGGGTCAATCTGATAAACCATTTCCTTGGTGTTGATCATTCTGTAACCGTAAGGAACGGCGCATATCCATTGACCGCTTTTCTGACGACTGTTGATTATCTGCTTAATCTTTTTTGATGTATCGGTTACGGGCATTTCATTGAGAAGAAATTTAAACTGAATCAGCATCCAGTCATCTCTCGTAGGGTAGTCGATGTGGTCACCGATTGAAATGATGCGAACGCCTGCATCACGAAGTGTTTCAAGCTCCCAAAGTCCGAGACTGTTTCTTCTTGAAAAACGGGAAAAATCCTTGACAACCAGTATTTTACATTCTCCGCTCATCAGATCCGCTCTCATTATCTGATAGCTTTCACGCTGAGCAAAAGTGTAGCCGCTTCGGTCACGGTCTTCAAAGATTGTCAGCTCGGCATCGGGAAACTCGGCTTTAACGAAATCACGGATGATTTTCTTCTGATTTTCAATGCTGGTATTCTCTTGAAAATCTTCCTGTAAATCAACAGAGATTCGTGTATATCCATATACTTTCAACATCAACAACTCCTTTTCACTAATTTCTAACAACATTGTAACACATAATTATGAAAATTGCAACAGTTTTTTCACTTTTTTAAAAAAGTACCCGTTGAGTAAATTTTCAACGGGCATACTTTTATTACAGCATTCGGAAATATTATGAGTTATTTCCTTCAGGATTGCGCATTAACGATGTTGTTATAATTATATGAAAGCAGGTTTTTGGTGTTTTCAAGCAAATCTTCTTTTCCTGATTTGAACACACAAACAAAAATCTTTTTTTCTTTACACTCAGCAATGATTTTTTTGATTTCGTCCTGGATTTCTTTTCTTTCCTTATCCGCATTACTGCACCAGATTGTTGCAATTTTTCTGCTTTCATCGCGTTCAATTATAATAGCTATCACCTCCTTCTGAATTATTACCATTATTATGAAACATTATTCCCTGGAATTGCCGATGTTTTTTCGATGAAGATGTTTTTGAATATCATTTTCGGCAGCTTCTTTTTTCCTGTGCTCCAATCTGCCGAGAACGGATTTTTCCTCTTCGGCATACTTTTCGGCAG
>JAKSQP010000023.1 GCA_024404025.1 Clostridia bacterium
CAACCTTGAAGGTTATTGTTCTCTGATATTTATCGGGGACGCCGTCCGTTGTGCCGTCGGAGCCGATTTCGTCTTCTTCCCACTCTGCCTTGAGCTGATATGCGATTCCGTCGGAAAGACCTTCGGTTATAACATCCCAACCCATGAAGAAATAGTTTTCTCTTTCAGGATCGGCAATCGTTGTGTCGGCTTCAATGGTGAGAGTCTGCGTTGTTGTGTAGGTTTCGCCGCCGTTTTTCCACGAACCGCCGTTCGGGTTGACCTGAATCTTTGTGCCGTAAGGAACGGTCGGAATTTCATCGGGTGCGCCGGGCTCTTCGCCGGGCTTCGGCTCGTTATAATTGATTTTCTTATCGGCTATTTTCGTGAATGTGTGGGTATAGGTGGTAACATCCTCAAATGAGCCGTCAACGGTTACGCTTGCAGCAAGAGTTTCATCCCATGCGCCGTTTTCGTAGCCGTAATCCGCAGTCATTCCGCTCGGAACGGTTACAGTTGCAGTTCCTTCTTCGGACCATTTGCCTTCTTTGAGAAGAGTTGCAACAGTCTTCTTATCGGCCTTGTCAGTTCCGTCCCATGTGCCGTTAACAACCTTAAAGATAACGGTTCTCTGGAATTTATCGGGAATGCCGTCGGATTCGTCGCCGGAGCCGGCTTTGTCCTCAAGCCATTTTGCGGTAAGAGTTACATTGCCGTCTTCGTCCGTGCTGCTGCTCCAACCGTCAAAAGTATAGTCATCTCTTGTCGGGATAAAAGGAGCAAAAACATCGGTGTTTTCAGTAATGACCTTTGAATAAGTGTCATTATTTTCGGGCTGGGGATCCTTTGCGGTCCAGCCTGTCGGAGTTTCATCATAGCTGCCGCCGGTAAGTTCAACGGTAAGAGTTTTGCCGCATTCGATCTTTACGGGCGTGTCGGTTTCCTTGTAACCGTCAGCAGTCTTTTCCGCATAATAATTTATGTTTCTTGAATCTTTTACATAAGTAAGAGTATATTCTGCCGGACTATCCTTTGTCACTGTGATAATCTCATTGAAATCAATTCCGTTATCCCATGAGCCGTTTGTGTAGCCCTCTGCGGGGAAACCTTTTTCGGGTGACTTAACGCTTCCCGTGCCATCTGCGCTCCATTTTCCGTCTTTGATGAGAGTTATAACGGTTTTAAGAGGAGCAGTCTTATTGCCCTCTTCGTCCCATGAGCCGTTAACAACCTTGAAGGTTATTGTTCTCTGATATTTATCGGGGACGCCGTCCGTTGTGCCTTCGGGGCCGATTTCGTCTTCTTCAAAAACTGCCGAAACGGTAACGGAATCATTAGGCATAACGAATTTGTTGCCGGTAACCTCAACATCGCCGCCCTTTGAATCTTTAACAACGATTTTATCAAGAGCATAGCCTTTCGCAGGCTCTGCGGTTACGGTTATCTCCTCGTCTGCCTTTGCGGACTCTTTGCCCGAAACCGTGCCGCCGGTTACATCTTCATAATTAATATCATTATCAGCGCTTGCAATTGTGAAATCAACACTTGCGGTTGCATTTTCAACAGTTATCTTTGCGGTATAATTTCCGGGATCAACGGGTGCGCCGGAAATTTTTTCCGTGCCTTTATAATATTCAACAAGCGGGAGTGCTTCCTGGCCGGCAAGCGAATCGCCGAGAATTGTTGCCTTCTTGGGAGTGCCGTCATAATCAAGGTCTTGGGGTGCAACAAGCGTTATCTCCGTGTTTGTGGGGGAACATCCTTCATTTGCGCAGGCGGCAACTATTGTTGCCGGATCATCTGCTTTAACGCCATAGCTCCAGTCATGAATATGATTGGGAGTAGTAACATCAGCTGAAATCTTTGAATAGTTCTCAACAGAATGTATGTCATAAGTATATTTGGTGTTGGGAGTAAGGTCGTTGAATACAAGAGTTGTATTTCCCTCTGTGGAGGTCTTTGAAACGCCGTCAAGAGTAATAACAAGACCTACGGGAACATTTTCGAACTTAACGGTCATTGAATCAACAACGATCGCTTTATCAACAACATAAACACTTATATTTGCATCGCTGGTTTGACTGGAATGGTGGTCACAGCCGCTGGTTTTGGAAACAGTAGCCGAAATGCTTGTTTTTCCGACAGAAACAGCCGTAAGATCGCTTCCATTTACGGAAACTATTGAGCTGTCAGTTGATTTAACATTTTTTGTTGATGAATTGCTGCAATCAATATGAACAATTGAGCAGAGGCCGAGAAGATTCTGCATGCTGTTCTTATCGCCCTTGAACATAACAATGGAACAGCTCTTTAAATCTTCTTCAAGGCTTGCATCTTTAAAGCCCGTATATGTTGCGGTCATCGTTTTATTATATGTTCCGGATGATTTATTTGTATCTTTAATAACAACGGTAACCGTGCAGGTATCATAATTTGAAGTTGTTTGTGAACTGCCGTATCTGACGCTTCCCGCAAGATACTTGCCGCCGGTTATTGCGCTTGAATCAACGCTTGTTGAATTTGTTCCCTTCCTGAGCTCTGTTTCAGAAGCTTTATACATATTTGATGTGGTGTAAATATGTATTTGGTTAACACAATTTTTTACCGTGTTTGAAAGGGTGTAAGTATACTGAAGAGTAGCATTCTCGGCAAACCCGACTGTGTAAACCTCGAGAAGTTCGCTGAGGCGGAGCTCCTCGGTATCATGCTGCAAATATCCGCGGATAACAGCCTGGTCTGTCTCAAACGAACCGTTGATGGTTACATTTGATTCCGGCATTACAAAGTAATAGTCTCCGGCTGCATTTTTTGAAAGCGCATGCTGTTTTCCGTCATTGTAGAATATTTCCTTGATATGACGGGTTTCATCGCCATGCGGAAAAACCGTAACTTTCTCGCCGGGAAGGGCAAGAGACTTATCGGTTGTAACATATCCGTTTTCAAAAGTGTCTATTTCGATTTTATATCTTCTTCTGACCTTTTCGGTGAGTGACGCACCGTCCTTTGAAATAACATCTATGTGAGTGGCGGTTGCGGGCAGACCTGTGAAGTTGAGAACTTCATCATCCGGACCTGCGGTTTTGGAAACGCCGTCGATGGTATAGGTTACACCCTCGGTCAGGTTGCTGATGGTAACGGATGTATCATCAAAATCATATATCGGTCTGTTAACGGAATAGACGGTTATTGTGCCTGAGCCCGTTTTGCTCTTGTGATAAACCGCGCTGCTGCCTTTTGTTACATTTGCAGTGCATTTCGTTGTGCCTGCCGAAGCGACAACCAACGATGCCGTTGCATTCTGTGCGGTAGCATAAACGCAGCCGTTATCAAATGAATAAGAAACATTTGAAGCTTCGGTGAACTTAAGAACTGTGTTGAAAGCCGCAGCCGCTTCAATTCGGTCATCAACAAACATCATTACCTTGTTGTCTTTTCTGAAGTCCTTTGAAATATTCGAATCGGAAAGTCCCGAAACGGTAACGGTTGCGGTATCGTTATAGGTTGCCGAATCAGGATTTTTATCGGTAACGGTAATGACAACCGACGAAGGAACAACATAAGTTGAAGCATCGCTTATGCCGACTTTGTTTTTCATTTCTTCTGTGGCATTTTCGGGGAAAGCAAAATAAGGCGATTCAGAAGTATTTGTTCCCGAAACAACATATTTAGTGTCGCCGCCATCGCAGCCGTACGCACGCTGATAAAATGTGATGGTTCCGCAGACCTTTCGGTTGGCTGAATTATCGGGATCAAAATCAAGAATTTCAATTCCGCCATAATAGCCATCCGTTTTCGCAACTGCGCTTTCCGGAATTTCAAAGCTGTAACTCAGCTTTGCATCCGGCGAAAAGCCTTCAGTTTCGATTTTCATAAGCTCGCTCTTACGAAGCGAGCTGTCCGAAGGATCGGAAACCGAAACAACCCTTGCGGTGTGTGTTTGTCCTGCTGCCGATGCCGCAAGTCCCGAAAGAGGGATAAGCGAGAAAACCATGCACATGGTCAAAACATAGCAGAGCAGTCTTTTAGTTATGGATTTAATCATAACCGTTCCTCCTTATATACTAAATATTAAATACATTATTATCTGTGTTTCTTCGGCTTATCCTTGCTTTTGGGAATGCTGCAAATCCATGAAACACCGACAAGGACCATAAGCAGCGACCAAAGAGCAAGATTTGAAATATTCAGAAACAGTTTTTCGTTGTCTCTGAGGAACTCAAGGAAAAACCTCGTTGCGCCGAAAGCAATTAAAAATATCGGATAAATTGTTCCGTCCGATTTATAATTTTTCTTTTTTTCAAGAATGAGAAGCGCCGCAAAAATGCAGAGCGAAACGAAGCTTTCAAGGAGCTGGATCGGAAAAAGAAGCTTCTGCGATTCAACATTAAGAATTCCGTGTTCCCATTCATAACCGTAACAGCAGCCCGCTATTGAGCAGGCGATATGTGCAACCCCCTGCAAGAGGGAAAGATTAAGAGCGGAAATATCAAGGAGCTTGTTTTTATCCTCGTGAAGAATCTTCGATGCAAGCAGAATAAACAAAGGAAAGAAAACAAATCCCTTAACTATATTATTCTGGCCGGTGAATCTGAACCCTGAAGCTATAAAACCCTGAAGATAAATCCAAAGGTATCCGAGAGGATAAACAATAAGAACATGGAGAAAGGCTTTTTTCTTTTCTATCCGAAGCTTGCCCGCATAAAGAACGGAGAAAAGAACAAGCGCCGAAATGTTGATAATGTTGAATCCCTGATAAACAACACGAGTCAGACCCGCCTGGTAGATTGCATCGATCATCTGATTATACAATCTGAAAATAATAATCACTTCCCGTCAATCTGCTGCTGAGAGCCGAATAAATCATCTCAAAAAGAGAATCAATGTGCTTAAAAAAAGAGAAAAGAGCAGCGGTTTATAATTGCCGCCGAATGTGCTTACCGAAAATCGGACATTGTGTGAAAAATAAACCCAATATTATTCAAAAAAAAATATTAAATATTTTCCGGATATATGGTGCATTATCTCGGCTTTGATACTAGATATAGTATATTATTTATACAATAATAATTCGTGTTTATGAACGGTTTGTTAATTATCAATAAATTTTTTGTGTATGTAATTTTTTGTTGCAAAATAACTAAAAATTCGGATTTTCAAAGGTAAAATGTATTGAAATCAGATATGCCGATTTGTAAAAAAATGGCTGCAATTCCGGAAAACAGTAAACATAATTCTGCAGAATAGAATATTGCCGCTTAATCTTTACGGAACACAATTATCCTTGCCGTAAAAATCAACAGACATTTTTGAGTCAAAACAGTTGTCACAAGTGCCGTTCAAACAGAAAAGAACATTTGCTGTATGTAATGGTGTTTTACTTTACGCATCTGATCAGACAAACGAATTCTCTTGACACATAAAGGAAATCCGATAAAAGCGGCGCATAATAGTGTAAAGTAATTTACTTTACACAAAAAAGCAAGTTATTAAACATTTTTACGGATCAATTGGATGATCGAAAGATTTTTGTTCCTTTTTAAAGGGAAAGTAAACGATGAAATGCAGCTGCGAAAAATTTGTTTTGTGTAGGGCACGGATTCATCCGTGCCGTGTGAAATTCAACAACCGTTTTCCGCCGAAAAATGTAGGGCACGGATTTATCCGTGCCGTGCCAAAACTTACAACCTTATTTTCAGAAAGACGGTAAGCATAAATGCTTACCCTACGATAAATGATTTTTATTCGTGCGTTGAAAAATAAACATCTCTCCTCCCGTCCCCCCTTGTAAAGGGGGAATGTCACGAAGTGACAAGGGGGATTCCCCTCTTCCCTCTTCCCTTTTCTCCAATCCCTCCGTCACGGCTTTCGCCGTGCCACCTCCCTTTGCAAGGGAGGCAGGGAATAGTTTTCCGGCAAGCAGACGGTTAATTATTTCACGGCAAGCATGAATGCTTGCCCTACATTGAACAACGGAAATCCTCATTCCGTAGGGCACGGATTTATCCGTGCCGTGCCGGATTTTACAACCGTTTTTGCGGAAAGACGGTAAGCATAAATGCTTACCCTACGATAAATGATTTTTATTCGTGCCGTGTAATAACAAGAACTCTTTTCATCAAAAAGCTCCCCGATCATCTCTGACCGGGAAGCTTTTTTATCCGGGAATTATTCCTCTTCGTTTTCTTTGCGCTTTTTATGTCTTGTCATTAATAAAAAGCTTCAACCCGCCCGAACGGCAGCCTGAAGCTTTATGATTATTTATCTTTCTTCTCTGAAATAGGAAAGTCCGAGGCTTGCGGGAGGAAGATTCTCTCTCTTCTTCTTGATGCTTGTGAGAATAAGAACAACAATTGTTACGATATAAGGAGCCATCTTTATAAGCTCCTTATCGCTGTTTGTAAGTCCCGGAATATAAACGCAGCAGATATAAAGTCCGCCGAAAAGATACGAGCTGAAAATAGCCGATTTCGGTTTCCAGAGAGCAAAAATAACGATTGCAACGGCGAGCCAGCCTCTGTCGCCGAAACCGTTGTTTGTCCACGTTCCGCCGATATAATCAAAAACGAAATAAAGTCCGCCGAGGCCTGCGATTGCGCCGCCAACCACAGTTGAAACATATTTATAAAGAGTAACATTGATTCCGGCAGCATCTGCGGTTGCGGGGCTTTCGCCGACCGCACGAAGATTAAGACCGACTTTTGTTTTGTTGATAATATATGAAGCGATAATTGCAACAACAACCGCAACATAGGTAAGGAAACCGAAGCTTAAGAATGTTTCGCCGAAAAGACCGAGCTTTGATGCAAACGGAAGAGAAGCCTTATAGGCTGCGCCTGTTGCGTTGAGAGCGATTGAGCCGCTGTCGCCGAAAAATCCGAGAAGCGAGCCGCCGAAGAAGTTGCCGATGCCGATGCCGAAGGTTGTGAGCGCAAGGCCGGTAACATTCTGATTTGCACGCAGAGTAATTGTAAGGAACGAATAAATGAGCGACATAAGAGCCGAGCCTATAAGAGCCGAAAGCAGAGTAATAATAATGCAGAGATAAGGGTTCGGCGCCTGGGTTGAACGCTCATAAATATAGCCGCTGATAATGCCCGAAATGCCGCCGACATACATAATTCCGGGGATTCCGAGATTAAGATTGCCGCTTTTTTCCGTGAGGATTTCGCCGACTGCACCGTAAAGAAGAGGAGTGCCCTGAATAATTGATGCGCTTATAAAATGAGCAAGTGTTGTGAGCATTTTATTTATCCTCCTTCTTGCGGAAATTTATCTTGTAATTGATAAAGAATTCACAGCCGATGATGAAGAAAAGAATGATGCCGGTCACGATATCCGAAATACTGTCATCCATCTGATATGAGCTTGCTATCTGCGATGCGCCTCTCTGGAGGAAAGAAATCAGAAGAGAAGTGAGCACCATAATGAACGGGTTGAACTTTGCAAGCCACGAAACAAGAATCGCCGTGAATCCGTTGCCGCCGGCAAGGCCGGTTGAAATCGTGTGACCCGTGCCGGAAACGAGCAGGAATCCCGATACGCCGCAGATAGCACCGGAAAGAGCAACAGTACGGAGAATGATTTTTTTAACATTTATGCCTATGTATTTTGCTGTGTTCTGGCTTTCGCCGACAACCGAAAGCTCATATCCGTGCTTTGAATATTTAAGGTAAACATACATAACAACGGTTATAACGGCAACTATCAGAACATTCAGGAAATACTGCTTTTCAAACAGAGTAGGAAGCCAGCCCGCTTTGGTTGAGGAATTGAGGATGGGAAGTACGCCTGAACCGTTCGGAACCCATTTTGCAATGCAAAACGAAACAAGCTGGATCGCAGCATAGTTCATCATAAGAGTGAAAAGCGTTTCGTTGGTGTTCCAGTTTGCTTTGAAGAATGCGGGAATGATCGCCCATATAATGCCGCTTAAAACAGAAGCAGCTATCATTATAAGAATAAGCAGCCAGTTCGGAAGCGAATCCTTGAGATAAAACATACACGCCGTGCAGGCAAGTCCGCCTGCGAGCACCTGGCCCTCTGCGCCGAGATTCCAGAATTTCATTTTGAACGCCGGAGTAACCGCAAGCGCAATACACAGAAGCATGGCGGTTTTCTGAAGAAGAATCCAGAATTTTCTATTGGTTGAAAAGCTGCCCTTAAACATTTCGGCATATACCTCAAGGGGATTGAGTCCGGTAAGAAGAACGATGAAAAGTCCTGCCGTGAGAAGAGCGAGAAGAACCGCACAGATTCTGACGATAAGTGCTTTCCAGGGCTCAAGAAAAGCACGCTTTGTTATATGAATCAAAGGCTCATGTGTTTTTTCATGCATTGGAAGCACCTCCGTTCGACTTGGTCATAAGAAGACCTATTTCCTCTTTTGTTGCCGTTTTTGCATCAACAATGCCTGTTATGCTGCCGGAGCCGATAACAAGAATCTTATCGCAAAGCTCAAGCAGAACATCGAGGTCTTCGCCGACAAATATAATTGCAACGCCCTTCTGCTTCTGCTCATTGAGGATATTATAAATCAAATAAGAGGAGTTGATATCAAGTCCTCTTACGGGATAGGCAACCATAAGAACCGTAGGAGCTGCGGCAATTTCTCTGCCGACAAGGACCTTCTGAACATTACCGCCCGAAAGTCTTCTGACGGGAGTGGTCGGTCCGGGAGTGACGACCTCAAGATCATTAATGACTTTTTCGGCAAGATTTCTGGGCTTCTTGCGCTGAACAAACAGCGATTTGCCCTTGCGATAGCTTCGAAGCATCATATTGTCGATGATGTCCATATTGCCAACAAGACCCATACCGAGTCTGTCTTCGGGAACAAATGAAAGTCTGACGCCGAGTTCTTTTATCTGAAGAGGAGTTTTGTCACGAAGATTTTCCGCTTTTCCGTTTTTGGGATTGTTATAGAAAATTTCACCGGATTCAAGATGCTGAAGACCCGCAATGGCTTCAAGCAGTTCTTTCTGACCGCTGCCCGCAATGCCTGCAATGCCGAGAATTTCGCCCGAATAAGCGTCGAAATTTATATTTGAAAGCATCTGAACACCTTCACGGTTTTTGCAGTTGATGTTGCGTATTTCAAGCCTTTTAACAGGTTCAACAGGCTCCGTACGCTCGATGTTCAGCTCGATCTTTCTGCCGACCATCATTTCCGTAAGCTCTGCCTCGTTTGTTTCGCTCGTTTTAACGGTTCCGATATACTGACCCTTGCGCAGAACGGAAACTCTGTCTGAAAGCGAAAGAACCTCGTGGAGCTTATGAGTGATAATGATGATTGATTTGCCGTCTTCCTTCATTTTGCGCAGAACGGCAAAAAGCTTCTGTGCTTCCTGGGGAGTGAGAACGGCTGTCGGCTCATCAAGGATAAGAATATCAGCGCCTCTGTAAAGCACCTTAAGAATTTCAACGGTCTGCTTTTCGGAAACGGACATTTCATATATTTTCTTTTCCGGCTCAATTTCAAAACCGTATCTGTCGCAGATAGCTTTAACATCTTCAATTGCCTTTTTAAGATTGAATCTTTCTTTGGATTCAATACCGAGAGCAATATTTTCGGCGGCTGAAAAAACATCAACAAGCTTGAAATGCTGATGGATCATGCCGATTTTATATTTGAAAGCATCCTTCGGTGAACGGATGAAAACCTCTTCGCCGTTGATGAATATATGACCTTCGTCCGGAAAATATATTCCCGAAATCATATTCATAAGTGTGGTTTTACCGCTGCCGTTTTCGCCGAGAAGCGAAAGAATCTCTCCGTTATAAACAGAAAGATTTATTCCGTTATTTGCGATGATGCTTCCGAACCTTTTGCAAATGTTCTTAAGTTCGATTGCTGCAGTAGCCATAGCAAACTCCCTTTCTTTATTTCTCAAAACAAGACCGGAAAAACGGTCTTCTTTTCAAAAGTAAAACCGGACGGAGAGGGTCAGCTCTCCGTCCGAAGAGAATATCAGATTTTGCGATTATTTAAGGGTGATGCCGTCGATAATAACATCGAAGTAAGGAGCTGAACGGAAGCCGAAATCAACGCCGCTCTCAACGAATGCGCCGTCTTTGATAACTTCTGTTTCAGGCTGATAGTCTCCCATATCCTGAACATCGGCTGTGTAGCTTTCAAGCTTTTCGCCCTTAACTGTAAAGGTGGCAGTATCGAATACCTTAAGTTCGCCCTTTTCAAGAAGAGCCTTAACTTCTTCGATCTTTTCTGCTGTTCCGGGAGCTGCTACCTTTTCGTTTACAGCGGTAAGCTGAACTGAACCGGTTGCAAGGCTTCCGCAGTAATCATCGGGGATAGCTTCGCCCTTTGCAACGCTGTTGATGATAAGGGTGAAATAGGGTTCCCAGTTGATCTTTGAGGAAACGATTGCTGTTGTGGGGCCAAGATCGGAAGTGTCCTTGTTGTAAGCAACATTGGGAACGCCTCTTTCTTCGCAGGCCTTGGGAGCGCCTTCTGAATCAGCGTGCTGGCTGATAAGAACGCATCCGTCATCAATGAGCTTGAGAGCGCCTTCTCTTTCGAGAGCGATGTCAAACCATGAGTTTGTGTAAACAACATCCATCGTTGCGGATTCGCAGATGTAGCGAGCGCCGAGATAGAATGAAGTATAACCGGAAATAACCTCTGCATAGGGCCATGCGCCGACATAACCGATCTTTGCCTGGTCAGCAGTAATTTTGCCTTCTTCGATCATCTGATTGAGCTTCATACCTGCGGCAACGCCTGCAAGGAATCTGCCGTCATAGATTGATGCAAAAGCATTGTGATAGTTTGCAAGGTCGCTTACGATTGCATGAGTACCTGTTGCATGGCAGAACTGAACTTCAGGATAATCTGCAGCAGCAAGGAGCATGTTTGATTCGTGGCCGAAGGAATCTGCAAAGATGATGTTGCAGCCTTCGTCGATCATTTCAGCAGCTGTGTCGTAGCAGTCCGAGCCCTCTTCGGGAATGTTCCACTTGTAGATAACCTGATCTTCGGAAAGACCGAGATTTGCTACAACTGCTTTTGCAGCCTGATAGAAGTTGGCATCATAGGTTGAAGCATTGGGATCATGAAGGAAAATGAAACCGATCTTAACCTTTGAATAGTCAACGCCTTCAACTGCGGGAGCTTCGGTGTTGCCTTCTGCATCGTTTTCCGTCTTTCCGCCGCAGGCAGCAAGGCCGAGAACAAGAGCAAGAGCAAGAATGACCGAAAGGATTTTTGCGAGTTTTTTCATTGTGGTGACCTCCATATATTATTTTCTAAAGACGATTTTTCCATCGTCTATGGATTCTATGATTGCAAGCGATTCAACCCTGATGCCCGCATCACGAAGGCGCTGACCGCCGGGCTGAAATCCTTTTTCAACAACAATGCCGATGCCCGCAAGCTTTGCTCCCGCCTGGTTGATTATATCTATCATTCCTTTGCAGGCTTCGCCGTTTGCCATAAAATCATCAATTATAAGGATGTTTTCTCCCTCTTTGATGTAATCCTTGGAAACGCCGATAACGGTATCAACATTTTTGGTGTATGAATGAACGGTTGAGGTGTATAATTTTGTCCCTACATTGCTGTGAACGCCTTTTTTGGCAAAAACAACAGGCACGGGAAAATATTGCGCAGTTAAACACGCAATTCCTATGCCTGAAGCCTCAACTGTTATGATTTTATCTATTTTGCAGGATGCAAAAAGTCTGTGGAATTCTCTGCCGATTTCGCAGATCAATTCCACATCCATCTGATGATTGAGAAACATATCAACCTTAATCACATCGGAACCGATAACTTTACCCTGCTCAACGATTCTCTGTTCAAGAAGCTGCATTTCAATCATCCCTCACTAAATTAAATCTTTTTTAAATTATAATTCATAAAAAGTTAAAAATCAAGAGATAAATTGATAATCAGCGTTATTTCTACAAAATATCCAAATATGCTGTTGATTTATCACTCATTTATAGAAAAACAACAAAATATTGTGATCACTTATTTTTCATCATTTCGGCACGCAAAATATATAATGTATATAGCTGATCTTTGATTCCGCATAAATACCGAAGATCGGATAAGGCTTTTCGGCAGATAGAAAATTATGCAAAAAGATGATTTTTTTCAATACGCAAAAAATATATTCGGAAAGATTAAAAAAGTAATTGACAAAACCGATTTTTTTTGATATTATATCTCTCGTTGAAAAACGATATGCGGGCCATTAGCTCAGTTGGTTAGAGCACTCGGCTCATAACCGAATGGTCCGGGGTTCGAGTCCCTGATGGCCCACCACATATTTATAGGGGTATAGCTCAGTTGGTAGAGCAGCGGTCTCCAAAACCGCGTGCCGAGGGTTCAAGTCCTTCTGCCCCTGCCAAAGACGTCCTGAAACCGTTGATATACAAGGGTTTCAGGATTTTCTTTTTTCTCATTTTGATTTGTCTAACGCTTTTTTGCCGTTTGTCTAACGATTGTCTAACACTTTTTTGAGTCAGGACACATTTTTTATTTTCGGTCTTCTGACTTTTATTATGTTTTTTGCTTTCCTGTTTGGTGTTATTTTGTTGCTTTCGGTACTTTTTTCTTCAGCTTCGCCGGTAACGCTGTCAACAAACTCACGGTTTTTCTTTTCTTTTTCTTTGTCCAGAGCGTTCATTACCTGTGCTATGGCGTTCTTTGAAGTTTTATCGGCGTGTGCGTAAAATCTCAATGTGGTTTCGGGGCTGCTGTGACCAAGCCATTCCTGAACCTGAGTAACCGAGAATCCTGCGTTAAGCAGATTGCTTGCTGCCGAATGCCTTAAATCATGAAGGCGGATATCCGGCAATGTGCTTTTTGATACGACAGAATGAAAAATCCGGGTCAGATAATTCGGGCTGATAACCTCACCGTTGGGCTGAGTGCAGACATAATCATTGATAATACAGTAGTTGCCCAAAAGCTCCCTGCGCTGTTCCTGAAGAGCTCTCTGTTCCTTGAGCAGATTATACGCCTTATCGGTCATAGGCAGAGTTCTGTAACTGCTGTCTGTTTTCGGAGTATCGGTGTAATTACCGCCCACTCCCTGCTGAAGCGTTTCACAAACGGATATTGTGCGGTTGACGAAATCAATACGGCTCCATTTCAGACCGAGAACCTCACTTCGCCTGAATCCGTAAATTGCACAGAGTTTAACGGGAAGCTCAACGGGATTACCTTCAAACAGAACAAGTAAACTTTCAAGCTGCTCATCATTGAGAAAATCCGGCTTGAATTTTTCTTTTTTCGGGAGCCTTGCCGAAGCAGCGGGATTTGAAAGAATGTACCCGAGTCTTACAGCATCCGAAAGAGCTCTGCTGATGTTCTGATGATGGTGGTGAATTGAAGTCGCCGAAAGTGCCGTTCCGGTGACAAGGTTGGATTCCGGACGGAGCTTGGAGTAATAATAGTCTTCAAGATCCATAGGCGTGAGATCCTGCAGGGCTATCCGATGTTCTTTGAAATACGGAATGATGTGATTACGCATATTGCCGCAATAGCCGCGATAGGTATTCTGTTTGATATCAACATCCGCCGTTTCAAGCCAGTCCTCAAAGTATTCGGCAACATCCATATTGCCTCTGCGAACCTTAACGCCGCTCCATTTGCGTATCTCCTGTGCGAGTATCGCTTCTGCTTCCTTTTTTCTGCCGTTAGCGGGAATTTCGGTGTTTATCCACTTCTGAAATCTTTCGCCGTTTTCATCCTTTAAATTCAATACGGCATAATATTTGCCGTGTTTTTTCTGAAGATTGCCTGTAACCATAAATCAATACCTCCAATCGGTTACTGCAATCACTCCACGATTCTATTATATATCATAAGTGATTGCTAATCAAGTTTTATAAATAAAATGCAGCCCGTTCCCTTAACGAGAACAGACTGCGTACCGTGTCAGCAAGCGGTTTCAAGAAATTCAATTATGCTTTTCTTGGGAATGATATACTTCTTGCCGACCTTGATGGTCTTAATCTTGCCTTCTTTCAACAAAGAATATGCGGCATTTCTGCCGATATGAAGTATTTCCTGAAGATTATCAATACTGATAACCTCGGGATAATCGTTAAAGCTGTATGTATTATTCATTCTGATTCATCCTTTCGTCAATTTATTACCTTCAGGGATAACAACTCCCTTCGCTTTCCGGGCATTAAGGGCATTAAATTTTTAATTGCTGTAGAAAATTTTATATATGTATTCCGGAGCAATAATCGAAAAACAGATGCCCGAAATGCCCTTATTTATAGTATTTATCCTGTGTTCCGTTTCCCCATTCCATATCCTGATCATAATCAAGGCGAACAGTTATGCCTTGATATCCGCGGCTTTCAAGCCCCATCAGACCTTTTATGTGCTTGGTGTAACGGATACCGAGCTTTGCCTCGTTTTCGGAAAGATAACCGTTGAATGTGGTTGAGGAAACCGCTTTGATATTGTTGTTGCTGCAGAACTGCATATACGCATTGTAAAGCGCTTTTGTGCTTGATTGACCGTCACTTCTCAATTCAATATAACCCTTTGAATTGAGAAAAGCTCCGATAGTGTCCTCTTCTTCCATGATCTTTTCAAGATTTCTTTTTGCGCTGTCGCTGACCGTAAATGCGTAGTTATTGTCAATCAGTCTGTGCAGCCCCTCCAGAGCCCAAATCAAAATTCCTTCAGCTTCTTTGGCTATTTTTCTGCCGAGTTGAGGATCGGTTTTTCTTTCCGGCGAAACGGGCAGAGCCGACAGCACTATCTGTCTGCGGTAAAAACCTTTGCTTTTGTCATAGAGTGATTTCAGGCTGCCGTTTCCGAATGCTATAAGTTTTGCATAAATATATCCCTGATGCGGCTGCTGATTCTTTTTCTCAAGCATCATTCTGCCGGAGTTTGTAATCAGCTTTTTCAGCAGGTCTGTATCTTTCAAAGCCGTCAGCTTCATATCGTCATCAAGAAACACATTTTTACATTCAAGCATTGCCGCCATAAATCTGTTTGATGACAGATCCGCTATTGAGCCGGTAATGCAGTTGGTGCCGAAAAGAGCTTTCACCATTTCGCCCACCTGAGATTTGCCCTCGCCGCCTTCGCCGAGAATCATCAGCATTTTCTGACCGGGATTTGACGGCAGGAACATATAACCGAAAAATTCCTGCAGGGTTCTTATATCATCCGACGCAAGCAATTCAGACAGAAACTTCATCGTTACTTCCGCTTCCGATGCCGATTCAATGTAATTTACCGGCAGACGGTTAAAGCAAATTTTGCTTTTCGGGTAAAGCATCTTTTCGGATATGCAGTAATCGCCGTTGGCAAAAAACAGCCAGCCTTCTTCCGGTTCATATTCGTCGGAGTCAAGGAAATCGGTCATTGTTGCGATGATTTTTGAAATCTGCTGTGAGCAATCTCTGTTGATATACGGCCTTATTGATTCGGCAATAAGCCGTCTCAGTCTGCTTGTTTCGATTCTGCCGTCAACATCATAAAAGCACCCGCCCATGCAAATCAGCGGATGCTCCGATGTAAACCATTCCATATATTCAACTTCGAGTATTCTGTTACCGTCAACCCATACGGGCTGATTATTATTGGTTACAATAATATTTCACCTCCCTCTGTATCAAAGAATATTTTGATTTCATCATCCGTGCGGCAATTATCAAGAATATCAATCAGATACCCGACAAATTCTATTCTGTGCAGAGCATCTGAAAACAGAAAATGCAGTTCCTCATCACCGGGCTTGGGTTTATAATCCCGAAGCCATCGGTTCAACTCTTTTTCAAGAGATATGAGATACAGCATATAGATATTTTTTCTTTCCCGCAGGGAGATTGTGTTTTGCAATTCGCTGTTAACAGCGTGTTTCGTTTCGGCATCAATTCCGAATTCGGATACTATTTTTTCAGCAGCCTGTTTCGGAGATATTTCAAAATAACTGCTGACGAAATCAATCACATCGCCGTCGGCTCCACAGGCAAAACAATGATATCGGCTGTCAACCTTCATTGACGGATTTCTGTCGTTATGGAATGGACAGAGAGCCATTCCGTTTCTGCCGATTTCCATGCCGATGCGTTCTGCGTAATCTCTGACCGGAACGGAATCTGCTATTGTTTTAAAGTCGATTTTTCTCACACTCCTTTCACTTATAGCTGAAAATGCCGTTTTTGTTGACCTGAAAAGGTCAACTTTTGCGGTTTTGAAAAAATATTTAAAAATTGTTCACATTTGTCTTATTTGCTTAAAAATACAACGCAGATGATTCACAGCTCCTGCCCGGATTTATTCCTGGCGGGAGTTTTGCTTTTATCTGTCGTCTGCTGCTTTGCTGCGTTGAGTTTTTCAAGCACCGAGGATCTTTCATTTTTCTTCTCCGAAGCAGGAACGTCATAATCGTCTTTCACGGTTTCGGCCTTTCCGGCTTCGCTTTCGGCAATACCCATTTCACCGAGAACAGTGGTAACGCACTTGCTGATTTTTTTCAGTTTCTTAAAGGTATCGCTCTGCTTATCAAGCACATCTTTTCCGAAGGATTCATATTTTGATTTAAGATTACGGAGCGAACCTTCATAGGCTTCGATGTTGGCAAAAGGGTAAATGTTGTGGATTTCCAGATACTTGATACCTTTCAGATATTTGTCGATTTCAGCCTGATGCTTTGTCTTGTACTGATTATAATAAAACCCTTTTCCGCTTTTGGATGTTTCGTAAACTTTCGCATTATCCTGAACATCGTGCAGGTGAGAAATTATCTGTTTCATCTCGTTAACATCCGCCTTTGCCTGTGCTTTTTCTTCGGCGGCAAAAATCACATTCTGCAATTCTTCTACGGTTTTGAGCCCAAGAGAATCAAGAACATATATCGCATCGGAAACTTCCTGCAAATCCTTGATATTGCATTCTCTCTGTGCGTAATATCCCCAACTGCTTCTGCCTTCTTTTCTGATGTCGAGATAGTCAAGAAGAATCTCCGGAAGTGTGGGCTGACGGTTCAGATTCGTTTTGAGTTTCTGAATAAGTTTTGCAATTTCTTTGACCCATTCAACAAGCTCTTTGAGCATTTCAAGCAGTGCGGATTTCTTGCTGTTGTGCTGTTCGATGGCTCTGTTGAATTCGCCGAGTTCGGTTGCCGTTCCTTCCTTTTCAAGCATCGAAGCATAGGGCCCGAGGTGAACCGTCGGGAGCTTGTCAATGCCCTGTTTTTCGTATGAGCGAAGGTCGATTCTTTCATCAATTCCGTTCTTTTCAAAATACTCATTTTGTATTTTTGCCCAGGCGTCTCTCCAAATATCGGAGTTCTCTTTTTTGTTCCAGTCGGTAGTGTCAACACGGTGACTTTTGTATTCTCCGCTCGGCAGAATTATGCGGTTTCCGTAATCGTCAAGGTCATATTCCTTTCTGCATTTCGGCAGCCATTTTCCGTTTTCGTCAATGGCTCTGAGCGAAAGCAAAATGTGAACATGAGGGTTGCCGTCGCCTTTATCGTGAATTGAAAAATCACAGCACATACCCTTGCTGACGAACTGTTCATTGCAGAATTTTCTCACCATCTCGGGGAGCTGTTCTCTCGGAATTTCTTTCGGAAGTGCCGCAACGATATTTCGTGCAAGCTGAGAATTCCAACTCTTTTCAACCGACTCTGCACTGTTCCATAAAGTTTCTCTGTCAAGGTATTCTTTCGGAGCATTCGGCGGCAGAAGAATCTCCGAATAATACACTTCCGGCTTTTTGTATGCGAAGTATTTTGTTTTCTTTTCGTATTCGCTGAAAATATTTTCTCCGGCGTTGTATGCCGCACTGGCAACCGCGGATGAGCCCGAACGGTTGCGGATCGTGATTTGAAAATGCGGACATGGCATTATCGTTTCTCCTTTCGTTTTATTCGTTTTTCTGACGGCAGAAGGCATAAAAAAAGACCGTAATTCAAAAATGAAAAACGGTCATAATCAATATTCTGTTTTTCTGCAGGCAGAAGGAAGATTGCATGGCGGCGGATTGTCTCAGAATCAATCCGACACCTTGTAATCTTCGGGTAGCAATTTATAAATTGCGAAGGGCAGAGCCCTTATTCGATTGCGTAAGCAATCTCATAGCCCGGAATGCCGGGCGTGGCCTCGCAGAGCGCAATGACACCTGCGGTGTATAATTGCGCTTCTGATTAAAATCAGAAGGTTAATATTGTTGACTTCGGGTTTAATCAGCCGTTTTCCCTGCTTTCGCAAGATACTCGGCTTTTCGTTTTTCCGTGGTCCGTTCAATCAGATCGTAAACATCCGGATCACCGAAGGCGGCAGTAAAAATCATATCAAAATCGTAATCCGTTAAAAACTCCGGCTCTTTGAAATATGCTTCCGCACGCAATCCGAGTGAGAAGATAAACTGATTACGGCCTTTTTTCGTGAGCAGTTTTTCTTTGGCCTCCAGAGCTTTGATTTTATCTTCGTGAAACTTGATTTCACTTTTCGCTTCGGCGGATTCCTTCAACAGTTTTGCGTATTCGGCTCTTACTTTTTCGTTTATAAAATCATTCCTTTCAAAAAATATGAGATGCAACAAAGACAATTTTGCAAAAGAAAAAGCCGCATCATTTCTGACACGGCTTGTAAAAATTATTCGATATATTCGTGTTTGGTCGGAACATAATCCGTTTTATATTTTTCATACTTACCGGATTTTTCGCTGCTTTCATTTTCATCGGTTTCCGAATAATCAACCGGCTCGTCACATATTGCATCAAGCAGGATTTTTTCAAGATGCTCATATTCGGAATATTCTCCGAGGCAAGCCATAACAAATGCGCTTCTGACATATCCGGCGCTTTCCGCCATAAGCAGTTGATCAAAGTAATATCCGTAATGCTCAACAAAAAACGTCATCAGCATAACGATTGTTCTGGTATTACCTTCTCTGAACGGATGAGCCTGCCAAAGCGGCGGAAAAAGATGAGCAACCTTATGTGCAAACCGTTCTCTGGAAAGCGAAGCCCAGTTTGTTTTGTTAATTTTGTTCCACGCTTTTTTTAAATCCTTTTCGATTTCAGTAACATTGGAATACCAGACGCTTGCACCGCCGAGAACTTTTTCTCTTTTGCTGATATTTATTTTTCTGAACTGTCCTGCCCATTCGTAAACATCGCCGAAAAGCTGCTTGTGAATTTCACATATTCCACTCTCGGAAAAGTTGTTGAACCCGGCTTCATACAGTATCATCATATTAGCCCTTGACAGTTCTGCTTCCGCAAGATCAAGCTCGGCTTCATCACGAATATCAAGAAGATTTTTCAGAACTTTACTGTTTTCATAAAGATAAATATCGTCCATTATGAAACCTTCTTATGTGCAGCAAGCAATGCAGCTTTCATTTCGGCTCCGGTGATTTTTCCGTCTGCCCAATCTCTTGACAGCTTGCGGGCATACTCACTCACGGGAACGCCCTCAATTTTATTGAGAGCATCTGCAACCGCAAGAGCGTTTTTTCGTTTCGCTTTTGCTTCAAATGTCATATCACTGCCTCCAGTCTCTGAATACATTTTACATAAAAATATTCAGCAAGTCAAGAATTATGAAAATTTCTAAAATATTATTTACCGACATTTTTTATTTTATCACCTCGCTGTTTGTAAGATTTGATTTGTGCTTTCTTCCGTTTTCGGAACGGGCGTTCTTCTGTGCTTCGGTCAATTCTTTCGGCTCTGCTTTCGGATGAAATGAAAGAGTAACATTTTCAAATTTGATCGCCGCACGTAAAAAAGCCGGAGCGTTGTCATCATCAATGATGTAAACTGCATCCGGCTCTTGTCTTTTCAATTTGAGTATTTCCTTGTTGAATTTTCTGTCGTTGGAATCGACCTGAATTTCATCATCGCCGGTTCCGTAGAAGAAATGTGTTTCAAGCTGTTTTCTCGGCATAAAACCACCACCTTAAAAAAATAAGTTTTCATCAAGAGTGCCGTTTTTTTAAAAAATTTACGGCACCCGGTACCGTGAATTTGTACCTTCATCCGCTCAGTTTTCCATTTACGATAAACTGTCGGTTGGAGGTATTTCCGTTAGAAAAAGGGATTTTTCACAGTAAGCTAAGTGAACCCTGATTGAATGATTTTCATTGTTAACACCGCCCTTCACTATCATTATGACGAAATTCTGAAAATTTGGTCAAATCGGCGGAGCGGTCATTTTGAATCAAACGGAGCGGTCTAAAAAAACGCGGCTTTTGATGATTCAATTTGTGCAGAGCTAACAAAAAAGCAAGGAACTGTGCGGCGACGGAATAAATCAGAATTGATATTATTTACTCTTTGTATTTTGCGTTTTTTATTTTCTTTGAAGTGCGTATTTTGCTTTAATCCCAAAAAATAATAGTAAAAATGATATTGACAAAACAAATGTTCGGTGATATAATCAACATACCGAATAAATGTTCGATATGCCCTTGCGGGCATTTTTTTGACCCGATAAATCGGACTTTATGTCCAAATAAAAAAGCCGTCCGAATCAACGGCCGGCAGAAAGGAAGTGTGAGAATGAATGATGAAGGTTTGGTAATTCCCATTGTACTTTCAAAGCAGGGATTTACCCCGGAAGAAGAATTCAGAGCGCAGAGAGAAACCGGAATTTTTACCCTTGAATTTGAAAGGGATAAAGAATATTACGGCAGCTTTTACGGCGACATCGGCTCAATAACCTGTGATGTTTTAAACTTCCCCGATGAAGTGCTTTTGAAATCAAACGAGTATGTTTTACCCATAATGAATTTTCTGAAACACACCTTGATTCAGAATCAGAGTGTCAACCTCGGTGAGCTTGAAATCGTTGTTCACAATGCAAGAGAATTTGCGTTTGAGTTTTTGAAATACAAACCGTTCTCATACATTTCCTCAGAAGATTTAACGGGCAGAATGAATTATCTTTTTTCGCCGGAGAAGATAGCAAAAGCATCGGGAAAACTTTTTTCAAACACGGAAGAAGCGAGATATATTCTGAATTTTATCGGTCAGATTCTGATAACGACATATTCTCTTTCGGCGTTTCAGAAGATCGTCAGGGAAACGCTTTCCATGGTTGATAAGGGCAAAAATCATTCGCCCGAAAGCTATATCGGATATTACAAAGAGTTTCTTGAAAAGTTCAATAACAATAAACTGTTTGATGCTTCCGTCGGCGATATCGGCATCAAATACTATGTCAAAAATGAAAAGGTAATCAAGCGGATTCATCTGCTGAATTATCCGTTTTTATTCAAGATCGATTTTCTTGAAGGATTGATGATCGGCAATATTCCGGTCAGATGTGGAGTGTGCGGAAGATACTTTCTTTCCACCAACGGCAAAGCTACAAAATACTGTAACGGCCTTGCACCGGGAGATCCGAAACATCGCTCCTGCCGTCAGGTCGCAAACTCGCAGGGCACGGCAATGCGTGAAGCGGCAGAGGATAATCCGCGTATTTATGCAAAGAAAGCAGCTCTCGAAAGAGTACGTCACCACAAAAGAAAGAACCACATCTCTGTTGAGGAAGCAGACAAGCTTTCGCGCATAATCGAAAGCAAATTTATCCGTGCCGCAACAGACAACGAATATTACAACGGCTTATACATGAAAGAGCTTGAATATGAAAACCTGATAAAAGAACTGAGAGGCGGCATCGCCTCTTAATGAGGGGGTGAACCGGTGATAAAAGACGGTTCCGTTGAATTGACGGATGAAGAAACAAAAACACTCAGACGGCTGTTTGAAAGCAGTGATTCTCTTGACGGATACCGTCATGAATCAACTGCCGGAAATGATACCGGGCATCTTTCGGAACAGATGTACCGGCTTTATCCCGAGCCGGAAAGAAAAGACGATTACAACGAATATATCGTTATGGCAAAGCAGAAAAACGATATGAAATACTTCTGGTTTTTCCTGCATTATTTTGAGCCGGATATGAATAACATCATCAAGGGAGAGCTGACCGGCAGGGACAAAAACGGCTGCACTCCGGAACGGCTTATGGCTGCCAAAAGCGATTATCTGATTTTTCTGTTGAAAGAGTTTCTGAAATATGATGAAACCCGGGGAGTGAAATTCACAACCTTTATTTTCGGTGGCAGAGTTAATCCCGTTATCGGAACTCTTTGCAGAGAAGAGCCGTGGAGCTACAATTCGCTGAGCCAATACAAAGCTCTGAGATATGCGGGCTACTGCCTTGCCAAATCGGACAATGTGTTTTTAAAGGCGGTTGAGCTGTTTGAAAAAAACACCGGATGTACTCGAAGTACAGCAGAGAGAATTATCATCTCTGCGGCGGAGTGCCGTTCAAGAACCGATTATTTCCGCACCTTTACGGATGAAGAAAGCGGCGAAGAATCGTATGAAGACATAACCGTTGACACATCATACCCCGCAAAGCTGCACCGTGATGAAAGCGTGCCCGGCTATGAAATCAGAAACGCCCTTTCATCCCTTACGGAGAAAGAGCGGTTCATTCTGAAAAGTTTTTACGCAATCTGCCCTGACTGTGGCAAGGCGATGCCGATGAAAAAAGCAAAGAGCCTCAGCGACATTTCCGAATTGCTTGAAGGTTCCTCGGCATCGGAATCTTCAATCGAAAAAGCAAAGACAAAAGCACTTGAAAAAATGGCGATTTATCTCCGGAATGAGGGACTTGTGAACCTGGTCGGGATTAATCAACTGAGCAGAAAAAAGACAAAGGGAATGACCGTTTCCGCAGAATATTCATACCGCCCTTACGGCTCCGAAGATGACGACTGCGACGGCGTTATCGCCTTTGATTTTGCAAACGGGACTTATGAGATTATTCAGCCTGCCGACAGAGACGATGTGGGAACAAACGCCCACGCAAAAGTCGCAGCGGAATATATTCTCTCCGTTCCCGGAGCGACCCTGCCGAAGAAAAGGCTGGTGGCTTTTGCAAAAACATAATATACGACACCAAAGCGGCGGAGTGAAAAAGCTCTGCCGCTTTATTATATATTTCGATAATAGATACAGTATTTGAATATCGGTATAAACTGCAGTACACTTCCTCCGATTATGAAAAGATGAAAAATCGAATGACAGTACTGACGAGCGGCAAACCGAATGGCTATCTTGCAGACCTAAACGACCAGGCGGAGAATACGTTCTTTCGGTTGGTAAATGAGCTTTCTGAAAAGGAAGGTATCACGGAAACACTCAAAGCAGACAATCAGATACTTTGGGTGCAGCGGATGAATACAATACGGCAGACGGCGACGGAAATAGTAAATA
>JAKSQP010000024.1 GCA_024404025.1 Clostridia bacterium
TCCCAGAAGAGATTTCAGAGGCGAAAGAGGCGGCAGAAACAGAAGAGAAGACTGAATAAGGTCTTGATATAATAAAAAAAGCAATATTTTTAACCTTAAACGGTTTAGAAATATTGCTTTTTATAAAATGGAGAGGTGATTCTTAAATGAAAAAGAATTATTCGGTTGTGTTCGTTTCCGTTCTTCTCGTGATTGCTTGTGTTTTTTCTGTTTGCGCAAATGCAAATAAAACGGGAACGGTGAATGAAAGGATTCCTGATAATACGGGAATATATCCATCCGCATCAGAGCCGCACGCAAGGACAACACTGCCGGCAACAACACTGCCGCAAACAACACTGCCGGCAACAACACTGCCGCAAACAACACTGCCGCCAACAACACTGCCGCAAACAACACTGCCGCCAACAACACGGCCGCGGCCGCAAACAACACTGCCGCCAACAACATGTCTGGTAACAGCACCTACTCCAAGTGGCGATTACAAGGGAGGAAAAACCTCTATTAGAATTAAAAATTGGGCAGCAGGATTAATGTCACCATTTGATTTTATCATGGGTTTTCTTCTTTCGCCTGTAGTTTTTATTATTTCTTTTTTTGAAAAATAATCTAAAACAAGATGTTTTAGAGGCGGCAGAAACAGAAGAGAAGACTGATAATCCGCAACAAATGATAAACGGCTATGTTCATCAGTTGAACATAGCCGTTTTGAATATTGACACTTTTTGTGAATAGATATATAATATTAGAAAAACCTCACAAAGGAACATCGCAATGAAAAAATATTTCAGAAGAACCTGGGTTGAAGTCAGCCTCGATGCCCTCGGACATAATTATAATACGATCAGGGATTCGCTCACTCCCGGCACGGATATAATGGCAATTGTTAAAGCGGACGCCTACGGCCACGGAGTTGAAAATGTTGTCAGAGAGTTTTCCGCAAACGGATGCAGCTGGTTTGCCGTTTCAAATCTTGAAGAGGCAATGCAGGTGCGCTCCGTCAACGACGAATGCTCGATTCTGATCCTCGGATATACTCCGCCCGAATATGCCGAAACCCTTGCGATCAATAACATTTCGCAGGCGCTTATTGACGCCGAATACGCAAAAAGACTTTCTCAAAAGGCGGTTGAAAGCGGCGTTCAGGTCAGCGTTCATATTAAGGTTGACACGGGCATGAGCCGCCTCGGATTTGTTTATCATGACAGCGTTCGTGATGCGAAATCGGTTGAAGAAATCGCTTCGGTATGCAAGCTTGAAGGCCTTTATGCGGAGGGCATTTTTACTCATTTTGCTTCCGCAGACGAAGAAGAAGGCGAGCTTTTCACAAGGCTTCAATATGATCTTTTCAAAACGATTATCGGCTGCCTTGAATTTGAGGGCGTTAAAATTCCGCTTCATCATTGCTGCAATTCCGCCGCAACGATCATTTATCCCGAAATGCACCTTGATCTCGTCAGACCCGGTGTTATCCTTTACGGTCTTATGCCGTCTGAAATGCTTAAGGGCAAGATGAATCTTAAGCCTGCAATGAAGATGAAAACCGTTGTTTCAATGGTCAAAGAAATTCCCGCCGAAACCCCCGTCAGCTACGGCAGAACCTATACAAGCGACAAAGATATTAAAATCGCAACTGTTCCCATCGGCTATGCAGACGGTCTGCCGAGGTCGCTTTCAGGCAGAATGCAGATGAAAATCGGCGGTCAGCTTGTTCCGGTAGTCGGCAAAATCTGTATGGATCAGTGTATGCTGAATGTTTCGGAGTTGGATGACATCCGTGAGGGCGGCTCGGTTGTTGTGTTTGACGATGACCCCGAAAGCCCGATTTCGGTTGATTCAATTGCGAAAGCAACGGGAACGATCAATTATGAAATAATCTGCGGAATCAATAAGAGAGTTCCGAGAGTGTATACAAGGCAAAAAGAAGTAGAATCAATCACGGATTATATGAAATAACCAAATGACCTGCGCAGTTTCTGTGCAGGTTTTCTTAAATAAAACGATGTAAAATCATTTTGACATTGAAAATCAAGCATTGTAAACCGTATTTGATAGACTTTTGCGAAAAAATCCTCTATCATAAAGCTGTTCTTCGGAACGGAAAAGGAGTATCGGTTATGAATATCGGAGCAAAAATCAGAAACGCAAGAAATAATGCCGGGCTTACCCAGGAGCAGGCGGCAGAGGCGCTCGGAGTGAGCAGGCAGACAATTTCAAACTGGGAAAACGAAAAATCCTATCCCGATATTATAAGCGTTGTTAAGATGAGCGACCTTTATTCGATCAGCCTTGATGCTCTTCTTAAGGAGGATAATAATATGGAAGAAACCTATCTCGGTTATCTCGAAGAAAGCACGAATGTTGTTAAAAGCAAAGAAAAATTTTCAAAACTGATTCTGATTTTAGTCTATATCGGAATATGGGCATTCTCAGTTATGTTTTTCTGGCTGTTCACGGCTCCGTCCGATGCAATGGCTTACGGCTTGGTTTTTCAATGGATCATAATGCCGGTAACAACATTTATTGTTGCGCTTCTGATCGGAAAGAGAAACTATTTCGGCAGAAAAAAGTGGTTTGCACCCATCATTATGGGCGTAATGTTTATGCTCAACGGTTATGCAACATTTGATATGGCAAATATGACTGCATTCAAGGTCGTTCGCTGGCCGGATTTCTCATTCGGCTTTGCAGGTCTGATAATTGCGGCTGCCGGCATGGGTATAGGAGTATTTGTAAGAAGAAAAATTGAAAAGAAAAAATCGAAATAAAAAATTGCAGGCGGCTGATTTTCAGTCACCTGCATTTTTCATTTATCTGCTATTTTTTCAAGCGTAATTTTATCAATTTCAGCCTTGAGTGATTTCAGATAAGGCGAAAATTCAACCTTATCTTTTCCGTATTCGAGCTGCAAATCATATTCAAGCGGCAGCCAGGTGGAAATGTCGCATTCATCGTGCTGAATGACTGCTTCAAGATTATCAAGAGCCTTATAAATTTTCGCTTCTTCCGTCTGCATTGCGTCCATCTCTTCAAGCAGAGCCGCAAATTCCGAATCATAAGGGCGGGGGAATGAACTTATCCATTCATGAAGAAGCTTTTTCTCTCTTTTTCTGTCTGCTTCGGTTTTGTCGAATGCGGGAATGTCGCCCGTAAACGCTTCCCCGAGGTCGTGAATGATGCACATTTCAAGCACTTTATCCATATCCGCTTCGGGAAATTCATCTCTTACAAGCATAGACATAAAAGCAAGACGCCAGCTGTGTTCCGCAACGCTCTCGGCTCTGCCTGTTGAGGTCACGCAATGGCGGGTGCGGCATTTGAGCTTTTCCGCCGTGCCGAGAATATTCAGCAATTCAACCGGATTCATCAGTCGTTGAGTTCGGGTATAAATGCCTCGTGAACGGCTGCAACCGCCTTGTCGGCATCGTTAATGTCAATAAGAACGGAAATTTTGATTTCGCTTGTTGAAATCATCTGGATGTTGATGTCGCTTTCAAAAAGAGCTTCAAACATCTTTGCGGCAACGCCGGGATGAGATTCCATACCTGCGCCGACAATTGAAATTTTTGAAACGGAAGTGTCGCAGATTATTTCAAGGCCGGAAAGAAGCTCAAGAGACTTGAGAACCTCAACGGCGGTTTCAGAGTTTGCTTTTGAGGTTGTGAATGCTATATCCTTTGTGTTTTCTCTGCCGACAGACTGAAGAATAATGTCAACATTAACATTTTTAGCAGCAAGCTTGCCGAAAATCTTATAAGCGATGCCGGGCACATTGGGCACGCCGATTATTGATATTCTTGCAACATCCGAATCCTTTGTAACTCCTCTTACAAGCATCTTTTCCAAGTTTGTAACCTCCTTAACGGTAGTGCCGGGCGCTCTGACGAGACTTGAAAGCACTTCAACAGTAACATTATATTTTTTAGCCATTTCAACCGAACGGTTGTTGAGAACCTGCGCACCGAGGGTTGCAAGTTCAAGCATTTCGTCATAGGTGATTTCGCTGAGCTTCTTTGCCCCATCGATTTTGCGGGGATCGGCGGTATAAACGCCTTCAACATCTGTATATATACGGCAGCGATCGGCATGAAGAGAAGCGGCAATTGCAACTGCACTTGTGTCTGAACCGCCTCTGCCGAGAGTGGTTATGTCGCCGTATTTATTAAGGCCCTGGAAGCCTGCGACAACAACGATTTTTTTCTTGTCGATTTCTTCCCTGATTCTTTCTGCGGTAACCTTTTTGATTCTTGCGCTGCCGTAAGCTGAATTGGTTGCGAATCCTGCTTGCCAGCCGAGAAGCGAGCAAACGGGGCAGCCGATTTTTTCAATTGCCATTGCAAGAAGAGCAATTGAAATCTGTTCGCCTGCGGAGAGGAGCATATCCATTTCTCTCTTTGAGGCCTTCGGATTGATTTCGTTTGCCTTTTCAATAAGGTCATCGGTTGTGTCGCCCTGAGCGGAAACAACAACAACAACGTCGTTGCCTTCTTTATAAGTATCTGTTACGATTCTGGCAACGTTCATAACTCTTTCGGCGTTTGCAACGGAGCTGCCGCCGAATTTCTGAACTATAAGTGACATATTTTACCTCCTTATGGGGATCAATAATCTGTAATTCTGATTACCGAAGCAATTTCATTTGCAAAAACGGAAGCAAGCTTCTCGCCAAGGTCGCCTTCACGAACCGGTTTTATCGCAAATGCAAGTTCGTTTTCCGGAGCATCGGAACGGTTAATAATATCAGTTTCTCCGAAAACTTCGGCAAGAGAAGCAAGAGTTTTTTCTTTATCAGAAGTAATGAGCCTGATATAAAAAGCGGTTTCGTTATCACGATAATCTGCAATGAAATCTTCGCCGCCTTCTTCCCAGCCGAATACCTTTCTGCGTTCAATATGCCTTGCGCAGTCGATAACATCGGCAACAACGGCGCTTGCCGTCGGGAATTTTCCTGCGCCTCTTCCGTAAAAGATAACATCTCCGACTGCATTGCCTCTGATGAGAACTGCGTTGAAAACATCATCCGTTGAAGCGAGCAGGCAGGATTTGCGCACGAATGCGGGAGAAACGGAAAGAGTGACCTTGCCGCTTTCAAGTTTCTTCGCACGGGCAATGAGCTTTATTGCACCGCCCCATGAAAGAGCATATTCAACATCGGCAAGAGAAATCTTTCTGATTCCTTCGGTGTGGACGGATTCCGGATAAACATGTTTTCCGAAGCAGAGAGTGGCGAGAATGCATATCTTTCTGCAGGCATCGATTCCGTCAATATCCGCCGACGGGTCACGCTCTGCATAGCCGTTCTGCTGGGCAAGAAGAAGAGCATCTTCAAAAGTCATGCTCTCATTAATCATTTTAGTCAGGATGAAATTAGTTGTGCCGTTGAGGATTCCGGCAACCTCTTCGATCTCATTTGCGGCAAGGCACTGATGAATCGGCCTTATAATGGGGATCCCGCCGCCGACGCTTGCCTCAAAGAGAAAGTTTGCGTTGTTTTCCTTTGCAGCCTTGAGAAGTTCACAGCCCTTGACTGCAACAAGCTCTTTGTTTGAGGTGACAACGCTTTTGCCTTTTTTAAGGCATTCAAGAACGAAATCATAAGCCGGATGAATTCCGCCCATGGTTTCAACAACAATTGAGACCTCGTCGTCATTGACTATCTGTGTAAAATCGGAAATTACAAGGTTTTCAAAAGGATCTCCCGGAAAAGAACGGAGATCGAGAATATATTTAACTTCCATTTTGGGCTGAAGGCTGTTTTTTGCGATGCTCTCATTGTTTTTTCGGATGAGCGCCGCAACGCCTGAGCCGACAACGCCGTAACCCATTATTGCAATATACATTTTTTCTCCTCACACCATTGCTTTGAAATATATTAATTTATATTATCACAAGAAAGCGCAATAATAAAGAGTAAATTATAAAAAATATAAATTTTTGTTAATTTTTTATACAATTATTGCGTTTTTCGGCAAATCAGTATACAATAATTATGTTAAAATACTGTTTTGAAAGAATATTTTGTGGAGGTAAGCCCTTTTGAATATTGTCAAAAAAAGAAAAGACGCAATGATAAACTGCATTTATTTTATCGGAATAATTGCACTTTATTACATTATTATCAAATATGCGTTCTGGACCCTTGCGCCGTTTGTTATTGCATTTATCATTGCAATTTCATTGCAGAGGCCCGTCAGATTCATTTCAAAGAAAACCAAAATAAAAAAAGGTATTGTTGCCGCAGTTGCCGTGCTTCTGATAATCGCCGTTCTGATTTCCGTCATTATGCTTGTCGGTTACAGAATCTTTGCGGAATTCAGGGGCTTCGGCGAATATATCGTCAGGCGGATCAGCGATCTTCCCGAGTTTGTGAAATCGGTTGAAAGCTGGCTGATAAAACGGATTGCATTCCTGCCGGACGGAATTGAAAAAACCGCAAAGGCGGCGATAGGCGAATTGGCAGACAAGCTTCTTCTTGAAACCGCGGCAGAGGGATCTGCCCCGGCGGAAGCTCCGTCTAAAGGTTCATTTGATATTTCGATGCTTGCAACTCCGCTCGGAGGAATCCTTTCAACCGCAAAGCAGATCCCGTCAATTCTCATTGCCGTACTTATCAGCATAATCGCAAGCTTTTTCATCACCTGCGATTATGACAAATATGTTGAAATAATGCACAGAATGCTTTCCGAAAAGCGTGCGGAAAAATTAAAGAAAACCAAGGATCTCCTGACGGATATTCTCGGAAAGATGCTCAAATCATACATTATGATAATGTTCATCACATTCTGTGAAATTTGCATCGGCCTTAACATCCTCAAGGTCCTCAATATATATGACGGCGGATATATTCTTGCTATTTCAATAGGAACTGCGGTGCTCGATATTCTGCCCGTTTTCGGGACCGGTGCGGTTATGATTCCCTGGATCGTTTATAACATCATAGTCGGAAATGCTCCGCTCGCTATCGGTCTTTTTATTGTTTATACAATTATTACGATAGTCCGTCAGATTATGGAGCCGAGGCTTGTTGCAATGAATGTAGGTGTGCCTCCGCTTGTTACTCTTGCCGGTATGTATATAGGTCTTCAGGCCTTCGGTGCAATCGGAATCATTATTGTTCCGGTCACCTTTGTTCTGATAAAAGCACTTAATTCAGAAGGGATAATTCACCTTTGGGGCAATAAAGGCGATGAGATTCCCGATGAAAAAAACGAAAAGAAAGAGCAGAAAGCAGTTGAAGCAGGTAAATGATTGTTTAGATTGCACTAAAAATCATCTTATCAATTATATAAAATGACGGCTTTTGGTTGGTCTGCACTAATTTTTCGAAAAAAAGAGGAACTTTTATTGTAAATCACCAAAAAATCATTGAAATGCAATTTTCTTTGTGATATAATCAATATGATACGGAAGTATTGGAGAAATTTTATCCCCATAAAAAGGGTTAACCTAAGGAGGAAGTTCTTTGAAAGCTTATAACGCAAAAGACATCAGGAATATTGCTATTGCCGGCCACAGCGGCAGAGGTAAAACAACGCTTGCAGAGGCAATGCTCTATGTGGCAAAAGCAACTGACAGACTCGGCAGAGTTGCAGACGGCAACACAGTTTTGGATTATGATGCAGAAGAAAAAAGACGCAAGGTATCCATCTCAACCGCAATGGCAGCTTTTGAGTGGAACAATGCCAAAATCAACCTTCTTGACACTCCGGGTCTTTTTGACTTCGCAGGCGGTGTAAGTGAGGGTATCCGTGCAGCCGAGACCGCAGTCATCGTGCTTGCAGCAGGCTCCGACATTGATGTTGGCGCAGAGAAAGCATATAAGGCAGCAAACGCAAGAGGCATTGCAAAGTTTTTTGCAGTTACCAGATGCGATGCTGAAAATACAAATTTCTACAAGACATTTGAAGCAATCAAGGCAGAATACGGCGCTCCCGTATGCCCCGTTGTTGTTCCCTATATGGAAGGCGACGCAGTAAAGGCTTATGTTGATTTTGCTTCCGGCAAAGCATATACATATTCAAACGGCAAGGCAACGGAGATTGCAATGCCCGCTGATGATAATATCGAAGAAATGAAGGCTGCTTTCACAGAAGCAGTTGCTTCCGCAGACGAAGAGCTCATGGAGAAATTCTTCATGGAAGAGCCTCTTACCGCCGATGAAATTGCCAAAGGCCTTAAAGCCGGTATTGCAAACGGCGATATCTATCCCGTGTTTGCTTGCTCGGGCTACAATGCAGATGCTGTTGACCTTATTCTCAACACCATCGTTGCTTCCGCTCCCGATGCAACAAAGGCAGCAGAGAAGGTTGATGCTTCCGCTCCCGTTGAAGCTATAGCATTCAAGACGGTTGATGACCGTTTCGGAAAGATGACATTCTTCAAGGTTATCAACGGTAAACTTTCAGGTGCTGTTCCTGCATATAACAGCCGCACCGAAACCCAGGAAAAAATCGGCAAGATGGTATTCCTCAAGGGCGACAAGCAGGAAGATGCTTCGGAAATCGTTGCCGGTGATATCGGTATCATAACAAAACTTGATTCTTTCAAGACGGGCGACACGCTCTGCGCTCCCAAGGCAGATGTTACTCTTGAAGGCGTTAACTATCCCAACCCCTGCCTTTCAATGGCAGTTCGCTCAAAGAAGAAGGGCGAGGAAGATAAGGTTGCGGCAGGTCTCAACAGAATCGCTCTTGAAGATCCTACGGTTTCTTTTGCTACCAATGCGGAAACACACGAGCAGATTCTCTCCGTTCTCGGCGAGCAGCATCTTGATTCCGTTGTCAATAAGCTGAAGAATAAGTTCAATGTTGAAGTTGAGCTTACAACTCCCAAGGTAGCTTACAGAGAAACCATCAGCGCTGTTTACGATGCACACGGCCGTCATAAGAAGCAGTCCGGCGGCAGCGGTCAGTTCGGTGATGTTTGGATTCGTTTTGAGCCCATGGAGGGAGACGGATTTGAATTCCTTGATGAAGTTGTCGGCGGCGCAGTTCCCAGAAACTTCATTCCTTCAGTTGAAAAAGGTCTTCGCAACGCTATTGAAAAAGGTCCCCTTACCGGCAGCAAGGTTGTCGGCATCAGAGCAGCTCTCCATGACGGTCAGTCCCACCCGGTTGACTCCAATGATATGGCGTTCCAGACAGCTGCAAGACTTGCTTTCAAAGAAGCAATGCAGAATGCAAAGCCCAAGATCCTTGAGCCCTATGGCATTCTGAAGGCATATATGCCCGGCGATAACCTCGGTGATATCATGGGTGATGTTACAAAGAGACGCGGCCGTGTTCTCGGCATGGGTCCCAGCGAAGAGGATCCCAAGATCCAGGAACTCACAGCGGAAGTTCCCATGGCTGAAATGGGCGATTTTGCAACGGTCCTTCGTTCCGTAACGATCGGCAGAGGTTATTTCTCAGTTGATTTTGACCATTATGAAGTTGCTCCCAATGATGTGGCTCAGAAGGTTATTGAAGAAGCAAAGGTTTCTGCAGAAGAAGAATAATAAACAGCAAGGGTACGGAAATTTCCGTACCCTTTGTTCATTCATTTTATAAATTATTATGAAGAAGAGCCTTGCCGTGCGGCAAGGCTTTGTTTATGATGTGTTAAATTATTGTTTGCTGCCCTGGTCAAGATCATATCTGAAGAGATATGCAATGGCGCTGTTTTCGTTGCCTTTGTCAGCGCAGTCTGCAAAATAACCGTCATCGGAATTTGAAATTCCGCAGAGATAAACCGTTTTTGTTCCGTCGCCGCAGATTCCTCTTGCTGTGTCCGAATTTCCGCCGCCGAATGAAGCGATTGTTTCCTTTTCGCCGTATTCGGAGATGATATAGACAAATGAATCATAGTTTCCGGAATTGGTAAGGAAATCTCTGTTTGAAGAGGTTGTATAACCCGAAACGGCATATCCGCCGGGAACGCTTGTTATGCCGGTAATAAAATCGCTTTCATATCCGATAAGAGTAGTGAGCCATCTGGTTTTTCCGTTGGGGTCAATTTTAAGAACTGCTCCGTCAGTGGTACCGGGCATACCGCCATTATGAAAATCTTTGAATATTCCGGTGTTCTTGCCGTCAGAACCGGATGAATATTGACCGGCAACTATGCAGCCGCCGTCCTTTGTGACTGCGATTGATGTTAATTCGGTTGTGCCTGAACCTGAGAAGCCTTTAATCCACAGTATGTTTCCGTCAGGAGCGAATTTGACAACGGCAGTTGATTTTCCTTTTTCCTTCAGTCCATCAATAAGTGAATAATCGCCTGTTGCCGAGTAAACGGAAATGGTTGCGTAAATATCGCCTGACGGTGTAACGGCAAATTCATCTGTTGCGCTGTGCATCGTTCCGCTGAAAGCTTTTTTCCAAAGAATATTGCCTTTGGCATCACATTTAAAAATGAATGCCGAAATTTTATTTGAAGTAATTTCTCTGAAATCGCCGTCAACAGAAGTGGTTTTTCCGCCCATAACAAATCCGCCGTCGGGGGTTGCGGCAACCGAATAGATCATATCCGAACCGCTTCCGCCATAAATTTTCATCCATTGCTTTGAGCCGCTTTTGTTGTATTTAACAACAATGCCCTCAACTGTATTGGAACATTTATATTCGGATTTCGGCGCAATATCGTTTGAAGTTGTATATCCGACGGCAACTATGCTGCCGTCGGAAAGAACCGCAACATTTTCAAAGTTTGTGCTTTTGGATTTTCCTTCTGAAGTAGCCCACATTCTGCGTCCGTCTTTATCATATTTTGCAATAAGAGCAGAGTTTTCTGCAGCGGTTTCTCCGTCCGTTGATTTGAATGTTGCGCCTATGCAGACTATTCCGTCGTCTGCCATAGCGGAATGAATGAATGTATCGTTTGTTTTGGTGCTGTATGTTGATTTCCATGAGCAGCTTGCAAAGTTTGTGCGGACAATGGTTGTGCCCATGGGAGCAACATAACCTGAGCTTTTTGTAGGTGTATTGCCGGAATTTTGAGTGTTGTTATTGCGGTTTGTATAAGCCTTTGTGGTTGTTTGAGTTCTGTGTTTTATGATTTCAACAGATCCGTCTTTCTGGGTGACGACCTTCATATCATTTTTTGCGGCTGCATCCGAAAGCTTTTTATAATCATCTGCCGAAACATTGTTGAGATCGGATACGCTTGCTTCATCAAGAACTTTTTTCTTTTCGTCGAATGAGGCTTCTGCATAAGAAGGATCTTTTACAACGGGTTTTCCCTGCTCGTTTTTATCAATCGTATAGCCCTTTTTTTCTGCAAGAGCTTCAACTTTTTTGAGCTGATCGGCAGAAAGAGAGCTTAAATCGCCGTTGAAGCCTTTTGCTTCATCTCCGAGAGCCTCTTTAACAATATCTGCAAGCTCAACTGCGCCTATGGTAACCGGTTCATAGGTGCTGTCAACGCCCGGATACCAGCTTTCATCCGGAGTCAGCTCCGAGGGATCCTGCGTATCGTTCTTATTTTTGCAGGCGGTAAATATTGAAAGAAGAAGAATGAGGCACGATATGATTGCAATAACCGATGTCGTTTTTTTCTTCATATAAGCATCTCCTTAATAATTATATTACATTATGTATGTTAACATAAATTGAGCTTAAAATCAACTGTTTTAAAATTTGATGTATGAAATTTTACATTTGGTTAAAAAACACTTTATTTTAAGTTAAATAAGAGATATAATAATTGTTGAAATAAAAACCGAGTGATGATAAAACGAACCCATTTTCTTGCCTTGAATTTGAGATATTTTTTCGTATGACAAGGAAGAGGAAGCAGCAAGGCTTGGTGCCTTGCAATGACGATGACGCTGTCAGGCGGAAAAAGAACCGGATTCAAGGTGAGTTCGGATTATTATCACTCGGTTATAATTACGGAAGTGAAAAAATGACCGAAAAACAGATTGCCGAAGCCGCAGTAGAAGCGCTTGAAAAGAAATATCCCGATGCGCTCTGCTCGCTGAATGCAGAAAATCCCCTGCAGCTGATCATTGCCACCAGACTTTCGGCGCAATGCACGGATGCAAGGGTGAATCTTGTTACTCCCGCACTTTTCGAGAGATACAAAACGGTTGAAGATTTTGCATCTGCCGATGTGCATGAGGTTGAAAAATATATACATTCATGCGGATTTTTCAGGGCGAAAGCAAAAGACATCGTTGAAATGTGCCGCATGATGATTGAAAAATATGATTCTGATGTGCCGGATACGATTGAGAAGCTGACTTCACTCCCCGGAGTCGGCAGAAAAACAGCGAATCTGATCATAGGCGATGTTTACGGCAAGCCGGCTGTTGTTGCCGACACTCATCTGATAAGGATTTCAAACCTTCTCGGACTTGTTGATACAAAAGATCCGTTTAAAGTTGAAATGAAGCTTCGGGAGCTTCTTCCGCCGGAAAAAAGCAACGATTTCTGCCACAGATGTGTGCTTCACGGCAGAGATACCTGCATTTCCGGCAGACCTAAATGCGAAGAATGCGAAATGAATTCATTCTGCCGCCATTTTTCAGGCAAATGATGAGATGAGAAAAACAAGTCCGCTCAATGCCGCTCCGGAAAATGCGGCGGCTCCGAGAGTCAATGCGGATCGGATTTTGTTTTTGCGAAGTCTTTCGGCGGGCGGGATTCCTGCGCTCTGCGCTATTGCGGAGGCCCTTTCTTTCAGCTCACCGTCGCTGACAGCGGAGAATTCAGGCTTGATAAAAAAAAGAACTCTTTCAAAATATTCGCATTTTGTCTGCGTTATTTCAACCACCTGTCTGTTGACTCCTTTTATCATAAAAAATCCCCCTTGGTTATTACACATATCATTTCTATTTTTGACGAAAAAAGGTTGTTTATTCTGAAAAAAACTGTTGTTCAAATAATTATTTTTTATCTTTTTTCGGGCGCAAAAAACAGTGATTATACAAAATGTATAACGGGTTTTGCCGCAAAAAAAGTGGATAACCGTGTGGATAAAGTGAAAAACCCTGCTGCAAAAGGCTTTCAAGACTTTATTTTGGAAGAAAAACAGCGAAATTGTGTCAATATGACTATACTCTCGGTTGTAAAATCTTTACATAGTTTGCAGAATAAAAAAGAAAGAAAAAATAATTTGTTCGGGAATGAAAAAATATGACGGAATTTATCACAAAAAATAAAAATATCATTGTCAAATGCGATTGCTTTGATGCAGGCCTTTCTCTTGACTGCGGCCAGGCGTTCAGGTGGAAAATGAACGAAAAAGGGCAATGGCACGGCGTTGCCTTCGGAATCCCTCTGACCCTCTCGCAGAGCGGAAATGAAATAACATTTTATGACACGGAGCCGGAAGCATTTGAAAAAATCTGGAAGCCGTATTTTGATCTTGACAGAGATTATGCGGCAATCTGCAAAAGACTTGAAGCAGATGAATATATGAAGCAGGCTGTCGGCGAATTCCCCGGCATCAGGATCCTTAAGCAGGAACCGTGGGAGGCACTTTGCTCATTCATCATTTCACAGAATAATAATATTCCGAGGATAAAGGGCATCATTGACCGCCTTTGCGTTTCTCTCGGCAATGACCTCGGCGGCGGAGATTATTCTTTCCCCGATGCCGAAACAGTTGCTTCGGCGGGGATTGAAGCACTTGCTCCGATAAGGGCGGGATTCAGGGCAAAATATATTACGGATGCCGCAAATAAAATTGCTTCGGGCGAAATCGATATTGATAAGATTTTGAATTCCGACCTTGAATCCGGCAGAGATGAGCTGATAAAAATAAAAGGTGTAGGCGAAAAGGTTGCGCAATGCACGCTGCTTTACGGATTCGGAAAGGTTGATGCTTTTCCGGTTGATGTATGGGTCAGGCGCATTATGGCTGAAATGTATCCGGAGGGTCTGCCGGAATGCACAAACGGAGTAAGAGGAATAGCGCAGCAGTATCTTTTCCATTGGCGAAGAAACAGATAAAAAAACAGAGCCGTCACATTGTGTGACGGCTCTGTCTTTTTCTTAATCAGAAACCAAATCTTGTTTCAAGGAAGTTGCTTACTGCAACCCAGATAGGATTCCAGATCGGAGCGAACTTTGTGAGAAGCTCGGCGACGAAATCAAAGTTTAATGTTTTGATGTCGAAATTGGCAATGGCATTAATAATCGTTAAGATAAGATCCTGAATGCCCTGAGTTTCGATTCCCATAAAAAATGTCCCCCTTTCGTTATTTTTATGGTTCTTGTGGCTTTATTATATATCAATACATATTCATTGTCAATAGTAATAAATGAACAAAAAATGAATTTTGTGTATACTATACGCAGTATTTTTGGAATTTATCTATCATTCCGACATCTGCGGTCAGCTCAAAATAGAGGCCGTCCGGTCTGTATTCTTCAAAGGAAATTATGCTGTCTTTGCGAAGAATTGCGGCAGAAGCGCCGTCTGAATAGGGGATGAGCATCTTTGCTTTTGCTCTTGTCGGAGGAAGCGCTTTTGCAATTGCGTTAAGAAGCTCATCAAGGCCCTTGTTTTCGAGAGCGGAAATCATAACGGCTCCGGGTCTGCGCACGGCGTCGGCGTCCGCTTCCGGCAGGTCACATTTGTTGAAAACGGGAATAACCGGTTTTCCGCTGCATCCGAGTTCTTCGAGCAGATCATCTGTTACTTCAAGATGAATTGCGCATTCGGGGTCTGAAGCATCGCATACATTAAGAATGACCTTTGCCGAAACAGCCTCTTCAAGCGTTGATTTGAATGCTTCAACAAGATTATGGGGCAGACGGCGGATGAATCCGACTGTGTCGATCAGCATAACCTTTCTTCCGTCGGGCAGAGTGAGCGCTCTTGATGTCGGATCAAGAGTTGCAAAGAGCTTGTCCTGCGCAAGCACTCCGGCGTCGGTAAGGGTATTCATAAGCGTTGATTTGCCCGCATTCGTATAGCCGACGATAACAACTGTTTCAACGCCGTCCTTTTCTCTTCTCGTTCTGGCAAGACCTCTGCGCTTTTCAAGAGCATCAAGCTCATCCTCAAGCGCTTTGATTCTTCTTCTTATGTGACGGCGGTCTGTTTCAAGCTTTGTTTCGCCGGGACCTCTTGTTCCGATTCCGGCACCGAGCCTTGAAAGCTTTATGCCCTGGCCTATAAGTCTCGGCAGAGAATATTTAAGCTGAGCAAGCTCAACCTGGAGTTTGCCCTCGTTTGTTCTTGCTCTGTCTGCGAATATATCGAGAATCAGAGTTGTGCGGTCAACTACTCTTGTTTTCGTTTCTTTTTCTATATTACGAAGCTGGGCGGGGGAGATTTCGCTGTCAACGATAACGAGATCAGCCTCATTGTTTTCGCAGAATTCCCCGAGCTCTTCGAGCCTTCCGCTCCCGAGAAAGGTTGCGGAATCCGGCTTGTCTCTTTTCTGCCATACTCTGCCGAGAACGATTGCTCCTGCCGTTTTGGCAAGTTCTTCAAGCTCGTCAAGAGAGGATTCGCAATCGTAATCGCCCGTGTCAACTGCAACAAGCACCGCCTTTTCAGGCTCAATTTTGTTTTCATGAAGTTCCATAATTTACCTTCCGGATAAAATTGAGCCGCTGTGAAGCGGCTCAGATTGGTTTAGTTAATTTTAATAGAATCAGCTTCTATGATTGCTCCGCTGCCGCTGTAAGTGATTGTAACATTTGCGCCCTTGTTGAGGATAACAACTGTTTCATCCTTTGAAGCGGAAATTGCGAAATAAGCGTTGTTTGAATCAAGCTTGATATAGTAATAGCTTTCGCCGCCTTTAACTGCGGTTCTGATGTCGGCAACAACGCCGGTTGCTGTAAGAGTTTCAACTGCGGGAGTGTTGGGATTCTCGTTCTTTTCGGGATCAACAATTTCGCTCGGGTCTATGTCAACCTTAACGCCCGTGCTCTTGAGAGCATTAATATAGGTTTCAAGGCACTTTGAAAGGTTTGTGCCGTTTGCACCCATATTGTTGTTGTTATACTGTTCAACGTTGATGAGAGCATACTGCTGAACAATATCGCTGCCGTTTGTAACATCCTTAAGAGAAAGGAAATAAGTGGGCTTGCCGCCGATGTTGAGAAGAAGCGGGAAAGTTGCAGTATATCCGAGGTCCTTAACACGGCCTTCGGCTGCAAGCTGGGCAGAATATTCGGTGCCGCCGGTTACTCTGTAGAAATTAGCTTCCTTTGTTCTCTGATTAACAAGCGCAAAGCCGGTGATTGACTGGTCAGAGGTTACCGATGTGATGCCGGTATACATCCATACGTCATCATCCTTTGCGATATAGTTATATCCGGTTGTTGTCTTAATAACATTCTTCTGGCCGAGAATTGAGTTCCAGAAGCCGTTCTGATATTTTCCGTAATAGTCATACTGCTCAACAATAAGGTCCGAATCATAGATTCTGTCGATCCACTGAAGTTCGGGATCGTTTTTGATTTCTTCCATATTGTAGGTGTTGTATTCAAATTCGGGGCTGTCTGCTCTGACAACAACTGCTCCGATAACATCCGTGCCGCCGAAAAGGCCGATGGTTTTGTCAAGGCGTGCGCAGATCCAGTAGGGAACGCCGTTATCGTCTATTTCAAATGTTGCATCTGCAAAAAGAGCGGTGGGGAATGCGAAACGCAGGCGGCGCTGAAGGAGCTTTCCGAAATGCTCTGCGGGAGAATATTTGATGTTGTTTTCTTCAAGCGTAACAAACTCTGCACTTTCGTTGGCCATATTGACGATGACATAGCCGGGAAAACCGTTCTTTGTATTGAAGAACCATTTGATGATGTTTTCATATTGGAGAGGAACAACTCTGACCGGCTCGCCCTTATAGTTTATCTGGGTGTTTTCGTTATAAACGGAATACTGCGAAACATAACCTTTTTCGGCAAGCTCACCGAGGGCTCTTGATGCGATCTGTTTTGCGGAATCTTCATCAAGGCGGGGGATGGAACTGAAGCTTGCCGCATCCTGTTCGGGAATTTCTTCGGAGAATTTGCCGTCTGTTCTGACGGAGATGATTTTTGCATAGTCGGATGCTCTGAAGAACTGGCAGGAAACAAGATATCCGATGCCGACAGCGAGGAGAAGAACAAGAATGATTGCAACCGAAACTCTTGCGTGCTTCTTTACATAAGGAACATATTCCGGCTTTGCAAGCACATTGTTGAGAAGTCCGTTAAAAACAACGAACGAAGCGGCAACAAGGCCGATGTAAAGATAGAAATCATAAGATTTGAAGTTGATTGCGGGGAGCATAAAATAGAATGCGGCTCCTGCAAAAATAACCGTAAGAACAAGGCTGATAACAATTTTGAGTGCTGCTCTTTCGGGAGGGATAACGATTTCACCGTTTCCGGCTGAACCGCCTTTTTTTGAAAAATCTACTTTAATGGGATCCATTTTCACAGCTCCTTTGAACATAATATGTGTATTATACATTATTTTTATGGAATTTACAAGACTTTTCTGTAACATTATTGTCTATACTCTGCTTGACATATTATGGCTGAAAGTGTTATCATAAATTCCGAATAAAAGAGGCTGAATCAAAAGGAGTTGTTTAAATTGTTTTCGGATCATCTTGATACGATAGCATTTGTTTCAAAGTATGACAGCGAAATCGGCGAGGCGATGAATGCCGAGCTTGCAAGGCAGAGAAGAAACATTGAGCTTATCGCATCTGAAAATATTGTTTCGCCTGCGGTTATGGCTGCAATGGGCACTATTCTTACGAATAAATATGCCGAGGGTTATCCCGGAAAAAGATATTACGGCGGCTGCGAATGCGTTGATGTTGTTGAAAATATTGCAATCGAGAGAGCAAAGGAGCTTTTCGGAGCCGAATATGCGAATGTTCAGCCCCATTCCGGCGCCCAGGCAAATATGGCTGCTTATTCGGCAGTGATCAATCCCGGCGATACGGTTATGGGCATGAATCTTGCTCACGGCGGCCATCTTACTCACGGTTCTCCCGTAAACGCAAGCGGCAAGCTTTATAACTTTGTTCCTTACGGCGTTAACGATGACGGCTTTATTGATTATGATGAGCTTGAAAAAATCGCTCTTGAATGCAAGCCGAAGCTTATCGTTGCAGGCGCATCGGCATATCCGAGGATTATTGATTTTGAAAGAATTGCAGCTGTTGCAAAGAGGGTCGGCGCTTATTTTATGGTCGATATGGCACATATTGCAGGCCTTGTTGCCGCCGGTCTTCATCCGTCGCCCGTTCCCTATGCGGACATTGTAACAACAACTACCCATAAAACGCTTCGCGGACCCAGAGGCGGCCTTATTCTTGCAAAGGCTGAACTCGGCCCTGCAATCAACAAGGCCATCTTCCCCGGCAACCAGGGCGGACCCCTTATGCACATCATTGCCGCAAAGGCAGTCTGCTTCGGCGAGGCTCTCAAGCCCGGATTCAAGGAATATCAGAAGAAAATCATCAGCAACTGTGCGGCTCTTGCAAAGGGGCTTTCCGCCAGAGGCGTTGATATGGTTTCGGGCGGCACGGATAATCACCTTATCCTTCTTGACCTTCGTTCGCTCGGCGTAACCGGCAAAGAGCTTGAACACAGACTTGACGAGGTTTATATCACCGCCAACAAGAACGCCGTTCCAAATGATCCCGAAAAGCCGTTTATAACAAGCGGTGTCAGGCTCGGCACAGCCGCAGTCACATCGAGAGGTCTCAACGAGGAAGATATGGATAAAATTGCAGAATTTGTGTATCTTTGTGCAACGGATTTTGAAAACAGCGCCGATAAAATCAGAGAGGGCGTAAACGAAATTTGTAAAAAATATCCGATTTATGAATAAGGTGAAAGATATGGAAGGTATTTTTACCGCATTGCTCACTCCTTTCAAGGAGGATTATTCGATCAACGGAGCGTCGCTTCATAAGCTTGTTGAATTCAACCTCAATATGGGCGTCAACGGCTTTTATGTCGGCGGCAGCACGGGCGAAGGAATGATAATGAATTCCGAGGAGCGCAAGGAAGTTTTCAGAATAGTTAAGGAAGCTTCGGGAAACAGAGTTCCGCTCATCGCTCATTGCGGAACAATTTCAACAGATGAAGCCGTAAGCATGGCGAAAACCGCTGAAGCTCTCGGCTACGATGCAATTTCCGCAGTTGCTCCTTATTATTACGGTTTCTCATATCCCGCTATCAGAAAATATTATAACGACATAGCCTCAAGCGTTGATATTCCTATGGTCGTTTATAATTTTCCCGGCGGAAACGGCTTCACATTTACGGCAGATTATGCGGCGGAAATGTTTGAAGATGAGCGCTTTATGGGCATTAAGCATACCTCGACCGATTTGTTTGCTCTTCAGCAGTTCAAGCAGAAAATCAAAAGACCGATAACTGTTTTCAACGGATTTGACGAGATGTGTTTAGGCGGCCTTGCAATGGGCGCAGACGGAGCGATCGGAAGCACATATAACTTTATGGGAAACAAATTCGTTAAGCTTCGTGAACATTTTCTTAACGGCGAAATCAAAGAAGCGCAGAAGCTTCAGGATGAAGCAAACGCAATCATAGCGCAGCTTGTAAAATATGGCGTTATGCCCTGCGAAAAGGCAATAATGACCCATCTCGGCATTGACTGCGGTCCCTGCCGCAGACCTTTCCTGCCGCTTTCGGAGGAAGGCTTCAATGCAATGAAAGCAATCGCAGAAAACTTATAATTATAAATAGGAAAGCTCCCGTTTCGGCTGAAACGGGAGCTGGCTTTTTGTGATAAAACAGAAAAAAAGTTTTTTATTAAATTTTTTTAAAAAAAATTTATGGATTACGAAGTCGTTTGTAATTTTCGAGGCAACTCGTAGGGCACGGATTCATCCGTGCCGTTGTTAAAATTTACAACCGTTTGGGGGTAAGACGGCAAGCATAAATGCTTGCCCTACGATGCGTGATGGTTTCTCCGTAGGGCACGGATTCTTTGCAAGGGAGGCAAATTATAACGCTCCTCACCCTCTCAGGGTTCGAGTCCCTTCGGAACATAAAGATTCAGAG
>JAKSQP010000025.1 GCA_024404025.1 Clostridia bacterium
TTAACCATCTGGCCGCCGACTGAACCTGCTTCCTTTGAAGAAAGGTCGCCGTTATAACCGCTCTTAAGGTTAACGCCTACCTCTCTGGCTGCTTCCATCTTGAACTTATCAAGAGCATCTCTTGCCTGAGGAACTGTTGCCTTGTTCTTTGACATTTCTGTTACACCCCTTTGCTGTGAAATCTGCGTTTGCTTTATTATTGTTGCATTCGATCCGCAGTTTATTATTGTAAATTTTTTGAATTTTTCGGGTGTTCATTTTTTGTGGAAATGCCGTCCGATTTATTAATTTCAAGTTTTTGATTGACTTATCTCTCACTTGAAAATATAATTAACTTAAGATCCGGATAAAAAGGAGAAAAATTATGAGCTTTTTTTCAAAAGTAATTTCATTCATTCTTGCGGCAATCGTTACTCTGACCTCGTTCCCGTTCAGAACGGTTTCCGAAAGAGCCGAGGATTTCAGGCTTGTTGCTTATTTTGTGGGAAACAACATAAATGAAAATTCAACAATTGATGCTTCTCATTTTGAAGATCTGACCGATGTTATTCTCATCAGCGCCGCCGATTTTGATGTGAACGGTCAGATAATTCTAAATCCGAAATTCGATATTATCATTTCAAAGCTGCGTGAAGCGATGGCAAATTCGGATGCAAACCTTTACCTGAATATTATCGGCCCGGGCTGCACCGAATGGAGCGATGACTGGAATGAGAGAATGATGAATCAGAGCGATCAGCATAATCTTGCGTTCAGAAGCGGCAGCCTTGAAAAAAACATCAAGGATGTTCTCGTTAAATATGACTTTGACGGAATTTTCTTTGACTATGAATATCCCGTTCTCAAGGAAGACTGGGAGGTCTTTGACGAATTTCTCATTTCGCTCGATAAATATCTCGGAGATGAATATAAAATCGGCTCTGCCATTTCACCCTGGAACACGATGCAGTCAAGAAAATCCATTGCCGTGACCGATATGGTTGAGGTTATGGCTTATGATATATGGGATAATGACGGCACTCACTCTTCCCTTTGGGGCGCACAGCAATGCATCCTCAAAATGCTTTTCAACGGCTATAAAAAAGAGCAGATGGATGTCGGCATTCCGTTCTACGCCAGACCCACAACACAGGAGGCTTATTGGTACGGCTATAACGGATATTATGAAAAGCTTGATGAGAAAGGCTTCTGCTATGATGACGAAACGGGTCTGACCTTCTCGTTCAATGATTATGATATGGTTTATCGAAAAACCAACTGGGCAATCTGCAAAGGCCTCGGCGGCGCAATGGTCTGGCATTATGCCTGCGATGTGCCGAAAGAAAACGAAAAATCGCTTTTCAATGCAATGACAAATGCCAAAAACGACCTTATAAAATGAAAAAAGCGGAGCAAAGCTCCGCTTTTTTTCATCAGTTTTTCATCTTTTTAACCTGCGTTTTATTTCCCTTTTCATCAACGATATATGTATTGTCAAGGGTTGATTTCAGATTTTTTCTGAACGCCGCAAGATACTCCTCACGGAGCTTCGCCTGCTCCGCTTTTTCTTCAGCGGTAAGCTCCCTTTCCTTTGAGAGCCTTGCAAGCTCATTGATTCTTTTTGTTCTTTCAGTCATATTGCCAACCTTTCAATATTTCATTGACTTTAAATATTATACAGTATATAATCAAAATGTCAACGGAATATTCATCAAAGGAGATTAATTATGAAAAAAACACTTTCCGTTATTCTTGCGGTGATAATGCTCGTTTCCGTCTGCATTACCGGAGCTTACGCAGACGATGAAAAACTCAACTATCTGCTGCTCGGCGATTCGATCGCTCACGGCGCCGGAGTGCTGAATTCCGGCGAGGCCTGCTACGGCAGAATGGTTGCAAACACTAACGGATATAATTATATCAACGACAGCATAAACGGTCAGCGCTCGAATAATCTTTTATCCACACTCAACAACAGCAAAGTCATCAATGATATTAAAAATGCGGACATCATAAGCATTTCAATCGGCGGAAACGATTATCTGAAGTCAAATTTTTTCAAGCTTCTTTTCTGCTCGTTTTTCGGCTATGAAGAGCCTTTCAGAGAAATCCAGAAAAACTTTCTCGATAATTTTTCGGCTATTATCGCAAAAATCAAAAGTGCCAATCCCGATGCGCTGATTCTTGTTCAGACAGTTTACAATATGCGCTTTGATTTTATCAAGCCCGCAAACGAAATAGGCTCGAAATTTCTCAACGAAGTGTTTGAAAATTATCTTGAAGAAAATCCGGGATCCTATGTTATTGTTGATGTTGCTTCGGCACTTCACGGCAGATCGGACTGCCTTGCAATTGACACAATTCATCCGAACGGCAAAGGCAACATAGTTATTGCGGGATGCGTTCTCGAAACGCTCAAAAATGAAGGATTGGGCACTGCAACGGAGCCGGTAATTCTTGAAAAACCTATTGAACAATACGAATTTGCGCTTCTGCCGATAATAAAGCTCTTTGAAGCAATCAATTAAAATTTCAGCCGCATCGGAATGATGCGGCTGTTTTGTTAATAATTCTTGTTTCTGTATTTTGCAATGACATTCGTCATCTTTATAACATCAGCTGTTGCGGGTAAGGATAGCTATTGCGATATTAATCAGAACAAGCTGAATAAATCTTGGCAAAAAGTCGAAAATGATTGCCGCAAAATATGATTTGACTATAACATCATCCGGTTTATCTGAAGTTTTAGGATTATTTCCATATAATTTTTGCCGTCATTCCGTCAACGGTAATCTCAGCGGAGCTGCCGAAAGCTTTCTTTGCGGCGGCAACAAATGCGTCACACATTCCCTGCTCATCGAAGCCGATTGTTCCGACCATAGTAAGCTCTTTCTTATTTATCATCGGGCCGGGAGTGTAGCCGGTTATCCACCAATGCTCATCGGGTCCTCTTGAATAAAGAAGCTCATCCCCGTGATAGATTTCAATTGACATATCGAGAAGCTCATCATCGGTAAAGCATTCATACTGGAGAGGATTTTTCTCTGAGCGGTTATAAAAGCCTATTTCGCCGCCGTTTGAAATCCTTGTATAGTTGCCCTTCCAGAATTGAGCCATTTTCTTTTGACCGTTATAATCAAATTTAACTCTGACGGTATCTATATTCGTCAGCAGAATATTTCCGAGAGCATCGAAAAGAATGTTGAAGCCGAATTTGCGCTGCCATGGATCAACGGGATTTGTCATCGAAAGATTTTTAACGCTGCAATCAAAGCCTATTTTCAGAATGCCTTTTCTGTCAATGTTGAAAATCATTCCGCTTTCTTTATCATAATAAATTGCAGATTTTGTGTAGACTGTTTCTCCGCTGTCGGTTATATAACTGCCGGCAAAGCGATAAACCCCGGGATATTTCGTCGTAAGGAAATAAATGTTGAGGTCGTTAACTCCGTTAAGGAAGCCTCCGAGAGAATTTTTGGTTTTATCGGGAAGACCGGAACCGTTAATGAGTTTAAGCAGAGCTTTCTTCGTGCGCATAGTCGATTCATTATCGGTCTGATATTCCTTGGCGTGTTCGGACTGAATGTTGCCGTCAACATAAACCGGAATATCATTGAGCGCATCAACAACAACCTGTGCATCACCGTTTCCGGAAAAAATCTGAATCAGATACTGCGAAATGAAATCCCTTGCCATATCCTCGGAATCGGACGAAAGAAAGATAAAATCCTGATTCATATAGATATCGAGAATCATTTCTGCCTTTTCCTCTGCCGTGACTCTGCTGAAACCGGCCCCCGTCAGCCAGTCGGTAACCTGACCTAAAGTGAACGGAGTGAGATTAAAAACAGATAAAATTCCGAGAATGAGCGCAATTGCTCTTTTTCTGAAAGATATTTTCATATTTTGTCTCCAATAAAAATAGTCTAAAATATTATATACTCTTTACCCGGTAAATACAAGGTTTATATGTAATTTATTTTTTTATTTCAATTTAATTCATATCAGCACATTATATTGTCAGCTTAAAATCATAAAAATCCGGCATCCGTTTCAATATGAACAGATGCCGGAATATATTATATTGCTTTATAAATAAGCTTTATGAAGAAATTGACCAGCGGGAAAAGGTCAAAATATAGAGCCTGACCGATTTTGGAGAAGAATACGATCGCTCCGGTTGCTTCGGTCCATCTGTCAACGCCCGCTGCGTGAATATCGGAAGTGAGCTTTTCTTTTTCGGCCATAAAATTAACGGGATTTGAAAACTCGGATTTCAGATTCTTCATTTTCCAATAGCGCCAGCTCATTTCAGAATGGATAACATTTTCAAGCTCCGTACCCGTGCTTTCGCTTTTCGCCTTTTCCCAAAGCTCATCGCACTTTCTTACCTGCGAAGGACTCATAGCAAGCGTAGAGGTCATCGGCATATAGATTCCGAGATGCTTTTTTCCTGCATTTTCGGTTATTATATCGAGAAATTCCGAAACATATTTTCCGCCCTCGCCGTAATAAGCATTAATGAATTTATCACGAACGGCGTTGAAATCAAGATAAGGATCCTGCATAAGCTTTGAGATCATATATGAACGAAGTTCACCGAATTCGGTGTCGCACTTATTCATTGTATAGTTGCCTTCCTCATAAACTCCCTTGACATTATGCTCATAGAAAATCTGCATATTGCGCTGAAGAACACCGAAATCCGGGAAAAGGCCGACAAAAGCGGTATAGTTCGTGCAATAATCCCAGATATAAACTCTCTTGCAGATTTTTGACCATTCCTCAAGATCGTGCATAAAATCGGCATTCGTCTTGCAGGAGGGATCATCAAGAGCGTGGGAGAAACAGCCCTCAATCGAGCAGAGTCTTATAACAACATTCGGCTCAAGCTCTATGCCCTTCGGCGCCGTGCGGGTATAGCGATAGGCAAAGGTATCTATAACAACATTATCGTAGCCCTTTTCTCTGATCGTCTTTGCAACTGCATTTGCCAGAAGAACATAGGTTCCTGCGTGAGAGCCGCATTTTCTGTCGATTTCTCTGCATTTGTCGCATCTGCAATAGGAAATATTATCATTCTGCGTTAAAGAAATTATCTGGATATCCGCCTTCGGATCGTGCTTTTTCTTGAGAAGGTCAAGCACCTCCTGCGTAATTATCTCAACAACTTCCGGATTTGAAAGGCAGAGCTGCTTGTCTGTTCTTCCGAAGCCGTTGAAGGCAAAATACTCGGGATGCTCCTCAAAATATTTATCCCTGCTGCAAAACTGATTTGTGAGGCTGTGGGCAAAGCTTGAAATATAATCGATCGTGCCGCCGAGCTCTGCGGGGATCTTGCGGTATTCATCGCTGTTAAGGCCGTTGAAAAGCGAATATTCCGTGTCACACGGGCTCATCCAGTCTGTGTCCGTATATTCAAAATACGGAACATAGGAATAATCGGTATCGGCGGGAACACGGATTTCATTCTGTTTAAACACGGTAAGCTTTGAGGTATAGCAACTTATTCCGCAATATTTTTCAAGGAACGCATAAGCTCCTCTGACCGTCTGCTGAAGAGTTGAGCCGGTGATAAGAATATTGCTGCCGTCGGCTTTGATCTTATAGCCGTTTTCAATTACAGAAGAATCGTTTTTAAGGATGATGCAGTTTCCGTCTGCCTGCGGGGAAACCGCCGGGGCTTCGCCGATAACCCTGCCGATATAGCCGGTAAGCTTTTCTGCTGCGGCAGCGAGAATTTCATCCGAATAAACAACGGAATAGCTTGAGTCAACGCATATATCCGTTGAGAAAGCGCCGGCATAAGCCGATAAAACCGAAGCTGTCATAACAACACACAACAAAACAGAAATTAATTTTTTCATGTTTTCCCTTCTTTTTAAAGTTCTATTTCCATGCCGTCAAACGCAAGGTCAAACGGCTTATTGATAAGCGGCTTTGCTTCTTTGAATTCGGCAATGGAATGCTTCGGAGCAATATGGTTGATAACAATACGGTCTGTTTTCATATTGTTGAATTTATCGGCGATCTTCGGCATACAGTTATGAGCAGATTCGCAGATAATAAGCTCCGTTTTTTCGTTATAGACGAATTCGGGCATATCGGAAATATCTTTTTTCATATCGCCAGTGAAATAAACCTTTTTGCCCTCCGCTTCAACAAGGAAGCCAAAAGTTGCCTCTCCGTGACCCGTTCTGAAAGCGGTTACTCTGATGTTTTCATCCTCAAAAACAGCGCCTTCGGTATAAACCTTCATTTCAATCTCACGAGCGTGATCCATTGCTTCGGCAAGCATCTGAATTGCAAGCTTACCTGCAACGGTCGGAACAAAGATTTCCGGTTTAACACATCTTTTGCCCCAGGACATAAGGTCAACGAACTCAACAAGACCCGAAGCATGGTCGCCGTGCATGTGGGTAATGAAAATCCCCTTGACATCCTCGCAGTTATAACCGTTATGCAGAAGAATCGAAAAAAGCGAAACTCCTGCATCAATAACATAATGGCTGCCATTGACTGTTATAACATTGCAGGAACAGAAACGGTCTTTTTCCGGAAAACCGTGAGATGTTCCCAAAAGCTTTATTTTCATTTTTTTCCTCTTTTCATAAGGTTTTATACAAAAATAACACATACCTTTAAAAATATCAATATTAATATACGATTCTGCTCAAAATAATTTCCGGAATCAAAAGCAAACTATGCTTGACAAATCTGTTTAAAGGTGATAGAGTATATTTTGCGTGATACCCTAAATATCAGATAGAGGCGCAGATGACAAGATTAACCGCTGTTCCCGGGAAATGTTCGGCGGCGAAAGGGGATTCTGCCGAGGTTCTGCAAAGGCCGCCCAGACCGATGCTTTTCCGGGCTGATGTAAAATATACATCAGACTGTCACATTAATTGTGGAGTGCTATCGGTTAAACTGAAAGTTTTTTGCCGTGATACATTCCAGTGTATCACGGCAATTTAATTTTTCAGGAGGTTCATAAAATGAACGCAAAGAAAATCATCCCCAAAGTTCTGATTGCGGCTTTTGTTGCCGCATTCGGGATCGCCTGCTCATTCAGCGGCTCTGTTTCCTCTCCCGTCGGCACTCTCTGGTCGCTCTTCCCGCCCGTTGTTGCAATAGGACTTGCCCTCATTACCAAAGAGGCTTATTCATCGCTTTTCATCGGCATCGTAGTCGGCGGTCTTCTTTCCGCAGGCTTCAAAGGTCTCGGCACGGTTGACACAATAATCAACGACGGCTTTATTTCAGCCGTTTCCGGCCAGGCGGGCATTTTCACATTTCTTGTTATTCTCGGAATTATGGTTGCCCTCATCAACAAAACCGGCGCATCCGCCGCTTTCGGCGCATGGGCATCAAAACACGTAAAATCAAAAGCCGGCGCAGCGCTTGCAACCTTTGCATTCGGCGTGCTCATTTTCATTGATGATTATTTCAACTGCCTCACCGTCGGCGCCGTTATGCGCCCCGTTACGGATAAAAACAAAATTTCAAGAGCAAAGCTTGCATACCTCATTGATGCAACTGCCGCTCCCATCTGCATGATAGCCCCCATTTCATCGTGGGCAGCCGCAGTTTCGGGATATGCTCCGGAAGGCACAAGCGGAATCAAGCTCTTCATTGAAGCTATTCCTTATAACTTCTATTCGCTTCTCACCTTCGTTTTTATCATCACTCTTACTCTTCTCAAATTTGATTACGGCCCGATGAAGCTTCACGAAGAAAACGCTCTTAAAGGAGATCTTTTCACCTTCGGCACGAAGCAGAGCGATGACGAAGCTCCCGCAGCTTCAAAGGGCAAGGTCATTGATCTCGTTGCCCCCATCATTGTTCTTATTGCCATCTGCGTTTTTGCTCTTGTTTATAACGGAGGAATCCTTTCGGGCGAGAGCTTTATTAACGCTTTTTCAAACACAGATGCAACCGTCGGCCTTCCCTGGGGCGGTATGATAGCCCTTGTTATCACAATTGTTTATTTTCTTGCAAGAAGACTTCTCACCGCAAAGGAAGCAATGGAATGCATTCCGCAGGGCTTTATCGCAATGGTTCCCGCCATTCTCATTCTCACAATGGCAACCTCGCTCAAAAATATGACGGGCCTTCTTGATTCAAGCACATTTGTCAAATCCGCTCTTGCAGATGCTTCGGGACTTGACAGATTCCTGCCCGCAATCATTTTCATTGTTGCCTGCGCAATTTCCTTTGCAACCGGCACAAGCTGGGGAACATTCGGAATTCTCATTCCCATTGTTACAAATATATTCCCCGTCGGAAGCGTTACCGGCGTTATCGCAATGTCAGCCTGCCTTGCCGGCTCTGTCTGCGGCGACCACTGCTCACCTATTTCGGACACCACCATTATGTCCTCTGCCGGCGCACAGTGCATGCACATCAACCATGTTTCGACCCAGCTCCCCTATTCGCTGACCGTTGCGGCAATTTCATTTGCTGCATATATCATGACCGCATTCCTGCCGCAGATCTACATTGTTCTTCCCGTTGGGATCATTTTGACCGTCGGAACACTTTTTGTTATCAAATACTTAACGCAAAAGAAAGCATAACAATCTGAACTAAGCATAAAAAGGAAGAATTTCAAGGCCGCTGAAGTCCTGAAATTCTTCCTTTATTGTTTTATTTCATTATTCCGTAAGCTCTTCCCTCATATTCGTTCAGGAAATCTTCTGCGGTCTTTTTGGATTCAATCGAAACGGTATCTCCGTCAAAAGAAAATACGGTGTGGATATTTCCGAAATAGGTGTCAATAATCTGCGTTTTCAGATAGAGCATATTTTCCGAAAGCCACGATGCGGAGGCGGCGCATTTATATCTTCTTTCGCCTTTCTGCGAGCCGATTTCATCCGAATATCCGTCCTGCTCAAACTCCGAAAAAGCATTTTCGCAAATTCCGAAAACGAGTTTCTTTTTGCCCTGCTCATTTTCATAATACATTATGTTTTCCTTTCCGAATTCAAACCGGATATTCTTAAGCCCCATACGGTTTTCGGAGAAAACATATTCTTTTCCGTTGATTTTCGCAGCGGTTCCGGAATCGGATTTTCCTTTAGCGGCGCAGAGGATCAGACCGCTTTTCAGATTTTCGAGTTTTTTCGATTCAGCGGAATTTTCTTCAATTGCCGTTTCGGATGCCGCATCGGAAATAAGCTCATAGAAGCTGTCAAAAATGATTTTCTTTGCGATCTCGTTGCCCTGATTATCGCCGTGATAAATCATTATCATATCGGTTTCGGGTATGCACAGCGCAAACTGACATCCCATTCCGTTGAAGGAAAATGATTTTCCTCTGTCATGCCAGAAATAGTAACCGTACCCCATTGATTCATAGCTTCTTGAATCAATATAGTTATTGATAACAAGCGGAGAGGTTGCCTCCTCAAGATATTCACGGTCAAGGATCTGCTCGCCGTTCCATTCGCCGAAATTGAGCGTGAATCTTGCGATTTTCAGCAAATCGTGAGCCGTGCAGATCAAAGCGCTGTCGCTCCAGGAATGTCCTCCGGGGCATTTGAGGCAGGCTGCGCCCTGCGAAACTCCGATTTTATCGAAGAGCTTTTCTCTCATATATCCGATAAAGCTTTTGCCGGATAACCTTTCAACAAGAGCGCCGATAACAAAAGTTCCGCTGCTGTCATATTTAAAAAGTGTGCCGCCCTTAACAGACGGCTTATTCTTATTTTCAAAATAAAATCTTACCCTGTCATCGCTCCTTGCCTTAAACCAGTTTTCCGCAGGAAGAGCGGTGGTCATGGTGAGCATATTACGGATCGTCTGCCTGCGCAGATTAGCATCGGTTTCCCCGGTGATTTTATCCTGAAAATATTTTTCGATCGGATCGTCAAGCGAAATAAGGCCGTCCTGCAGAAGAAAACCTGCTGCAATTGCAACAACGCTCTTAGTTACCGAATACTGACGGTGAAGATAATCCTTATCGAACGGCTTCCAATATGCCTCAAAGAAAATGTTATTGCCCCTTGTGAAAATCACATCGTGAGTTGCAAGGCCTTCGTTTTCGATTCTTTCAATGAATTTTATTATTGCTTCGGTCTTAACTCCGCAGCTTTCGGGTGACACATAATTCATATTCTTTCCTCCGTTTATTTAACAAAAGCAAGCGAAAGAGCAAGCATGATCTGGCCGATATAGTAGAAAACAACATTTGCGGCTTTTTTGCCGTAGGTCGGCTTTGTGAAAAAGCTTATGCCGAGAATCGCATCCGAAAGAGCAAATGATCCTGCTCCGCCTGCAAGAAGGATCAATGCCGCCGTTCCGTTTTCGGCGCCCGAATTCATAAGCAGAAGTCCGAGATAGCCTGCCTTGACTACCATGAACATCAAAACGGCTGAATAGAGAACGATAACGGGGGCGAGCTTTTTGAAATTCGGCTTGAACGCAACAAAAAGAGCGATAACCGCTGCCCAGAGAATAACAAGAGCGATTATCTGACCTTTTGTCATAAACGGCTGACCGGGCAGAATCTTTTTTGAAGCAAAAATATAGGCGCAGATAAATCCGACATGGGCGATAAGGAACGCCACTCCGCCGAAAACATATTTGACCATACCTTTGTCACGGTGAAGAAGCAGATCTCCGACAAACGAAAGAGCGAAGCCGCCGAGCATAAGCTTTGCAAATTCCGAAGAGGGATTTCCGAAGCCGAATGCCGAAATCATACCGATTCCGAAGAAAAGAAGCGAAAGAGTGCCTTTCATTATAAGAGTTTTAACGGTATGGCCGGGCTTGATGGCTTTAAGATAAACGGGCAGAAGAACTGCCATTGCGGCGATGCAGATGATTATTGATGCAATATACATTTCTTTTGTCCTCCTTTATTCAGACATATCGGGCTCAAAGAATTTTTTCTCCGTCAAAGCAGAACATTCCCCAGCCGTCGCCGCTCTTGTTCCCTGCAGCGAGCCAGTCGGCGTATGCTCTCTGAAGCGCTGTATCTCTCGGAAGCTCATTTACGGGCAGGTCGGCATATTTGCCGAAGATCCGCCAGCCGTCGTGAAATTCCTCCTGCGTTGCGGAAAACGGGATTTCAAAATCATCCATAAACTCAAGGATATGCGAATTTTCGGGAAGAAATTTTTTATGCTCCGGATAAAGAAGCCATGAGCCGCAGGAAAAAAGAATGGGTTTTCCGTGAAATTCTTTCTTGTAGAATTCATAAGCTTTTTTATACGATGCCATTCTGACATCCTCGGTCAGGCTGATTCCCGACGACGGAATATGAAAACCGATGGTTTTATCGCCCCGTTTAACCGTTCTGCCGCAGGAAAGAGTATACGGATTTTTATCCTCATAGCGGCTGTGTTCATACTGAAATCTGCCGAGAGCAAAACGGCGAAGCTCAAAGAATCCGTTAAACCAGCCGGCAACGAAGGTTCCGCAGACTTCCTTGACCTTCATACATTCAAGCAGCTTGCAGCGAAAGTCATCCATCGTATCCCAGAAAATCTCTTCGCTTATGCCCTTATTTTCGTATCTTTTTTTAAGAATCGGAGTGCAGTTCAGCAGAAAAACCATATCGAGGGTATAGGGCGAAACGCCGTATTTTTCCGCAAGAGCATCAACCTTTTTCAACCTGGGATGGATGTTGCCGGCAAACGGATACATATAGCTTCTCACAAGCCTATCCATCTCTCTGCCGAAGTCTTTTTCTTCATCAAGTCTTTTTTCAACGGCGGTGAAGCAGTTTATCGCTTCCTGCGGAAAACCGACTTTTTTCATGAAGTCCTGAATATATTCGCTGTTATGCAAGATGATTTCTCCTTTTTCGTTTAGGCAAAAGAGAGTCGAACTCAATATGGTTTTGACAACACCTTTTTGCCTGACGAGTGATGATAAAATGAACCAATTTTCTTTCGTTTTAAAGCAGCTATCTGCTTTGTTGCCCTCATTCGCAATACACAAAGTATTACTCTCTTGGTTACAAAAAAACTTTAACACATAAAGCTGCATAATTCAATGCTTTTTACATTATTTAATATTGCATTGTTTTTTCTTATGGGGTATAATTATCTGAACCAAACGGAAAAGAGGTCAAATCATGGAAAAATATGCAAGATTCAAATATATGCCCTGCCTTCCGCTCGGCAAAGACGGAAAAAGAGTTACCGCTTCAAGAGAACATATTGATATTTCCCGTGCGGCGGCGGCAGAGGGAATAGTTCTTCTTAAGAATGAAGATAATGCTCTTCCGCTTGCAGAAGGCGAAAAAATTGCACTTTTCGGAAAAGCGACAATCGAATATGTTAAGGGCGGCGGCGGAAGCGGCGATGTAAACTGTCCTTATATTTCGGGGATTTACGAAGGCTTTGAAATGAAAGAAGACGAAGGCAAGGTCAGCGTTTATATGCCTCTTATAGACTTTTACAGAAGCTATGTTAAAGAGGGTCAGAAGAGCGTTCTGACCGAAGAGCAGATAAACGCCAACTGGGATATAGTCAACAATATGAAATTCTGTCAGCTGCGTGACGATATGACTTACGATACATTTGCGGGAATGCATGTTAAAGAAACCGATGTTCCCGATGAGCTTGTTGAAGCGGCAGCCGGGGAATGCTCAACCGCAATTTTCACCATAAGCAGATTTTCCGCGGAGGGAACAGACAGAAGAGCCGTAGGCGGCGACTATTATCTTTCGAATATCGAAAAAAATCTTCTTTCAAAGCTCACCGCAAACTTTGAAAAGGTTATCATCGTTGTCAACAGCGGAGCCCAGATATGCTGCGAGGATTTTGCAAACAATAATAAGGTCAAAGCAGTCCTTTTTGCGTGGCAGGGCGGCATGGAGGGCGGAATCGCAATTGCAGATGTGCTCTGCGGCGATATAAACCCCTCGGGCAAGCTTCCCGACACGGTAACAACGACCTATGACGCATATCCCTCAAAGGATGAGCAGGCCGAATCATTCGATTTCTGCACTTACAGCGAGGATATTTATGTCGGTTACAGATATTTCAGCACAATTCCCGGAATGAAAAAATACATTCGCTATCCGTTCGGCTTCGGCCTTTCTTATACAAAATTTGAAATCGGCGGAATTATCGCCGGCGAATCCGAAGACAGAATAACCGTTGCTTTCAATGTTAAGAATATCGGAAAAACAGCAGGCAAAGAGGTTGTTCAGGTTTATTATTCCGCTCCACAAGGCAAGCTCGGCAAACCCGCCAAAGCTCTTGCAGGATATGCCAAAACAAAGCTTCTCGCCCCCGGAGAAAACCAGACTCTTGCAATTTCATTTGACCTTTACACAATGGCAAGCTTTGACGATCTCGGCAAGGTTTCAAAGGCATCATATATCCTTGAAAAAGGCGCATACCGGCTTTTTATCGGCAATTCTTCAGAGAATCTTGAAAAGGTTGATTTTGAATATGTTGCAGAAGATGACATCATTCTTCAGAAGCTTTCATCGTTCTGCACTCCCTATGAACTGAAAAAGCGTCTTCTCGCCGACGGATCATTTGAAGAACTGCCGCAGGAAAAGCACGAAATGACATACGAAGCACCCGTTGCCGCTCCGTACGATCATACCGAAACAGCCGTTCAGTTTGACAAGGTCGGCGAAGAAATTTCGCTTGACGATTTCATCAATCAGATGACTGTGGACGAAATGATTCACATAGTCGGAGGCCTTGAGCCTCACGGCGTATGCCAAACCGGTTATCTCGGCGATGTACCCCGCCTCGGAATTCCCGGCATCCCCGCCGCAGACGGCCCCGCAGGTCTTCACCTCAACAGAAAAACCGGCGTTGCAACAACCGCATTCCCTTCATCGACCTGCCTTGCGGCATCATGGAATGAAGAGCTGATTTACAATGTCGGAAAGGCTGCCGCAGAAGAAATCAGAGAAAACAACATCGGAGTCTGGCTCGCACCTGCCGCAAACATCCACCGCAATCCCCTCTGCGGAAGAAACTTTGAATATATGTCCGAGGATCCCGTTCTCGCAGGCAAGCAGGTGGCAGCGGAAATAAGAGGCATTCAGTCACAGAAGGTCGCCGTTTCTCTCAAGCATTTCGCCTGCAACAATAAGGAGCCGAACAGATACGAAAACAACTCCATTCTTTCTGAAAGAGCGCTTCGTGAAATATATCTCAAGGTTTTTGAAATTGCAGTCAAAGAGGCTCATCCTCTCACGATAATGTCTTCATATAATCTTATAAACGGCACTCATACTTCCGAAAACTGGGAACTTTTAACCGGCATTCTCTGCCGGGAATGGGGTTATGAGGGCGTTATAGAAACCGACTGGTGCGTAGTCAGCAGCCACACGGGCGAGCTGCTCGCAGGCAGCAACATCAAAATGCCGAGAGGAGTTCCGGAGGAGCTGAAAAAATCTCTTGAAGACGGAAAGATTTCAGTTGACCATCTCAAGGCTTCGGCAGCAAGGATCCTCAATATGTTCACAAAGCTCGGAGAATAAACAGCGGCGCTTCGTCAGGTGCGAAGCAAATTTGAGAACATATCCGTTAAAAAACAAAATGGTTTATGAAGTATTACTAAAGGCGGCAACCTTTGCGGTTGCCGCCTTGCTTTTGCGATATGCAATTAATCGTCTTTCTTTGCATTGATTGCTCTTCTGATAGCCTTTCCGATTTCAAATACGGGAATGGTTGAGAATGCAAGAGCTGCCGAAATGCCGAGTTCCTTGAGCTGGAATGTACCTTTTTCAATTCCGAATACATCCCTGAGACCGGGAAGATAGATTGCTGCAAGGGTAAGAGCCGTTGTTACGAAGAATGCACCTACAAGCCACCAGTTGATATTCTTGAGCATATCCTTTGAGAAAAGCGAACCGGTGCGTGAACGCATATTGATAGCGCACATCATTTCCGCAAAGTTAACAACGAGGAAAGCCATTGCCATTGCATTTGCACGGGCAAGGTGAAGAACGGTACCTGCTGCGGCTTCCATTCCGCCGGTGAAGAACATTCCTTCAAAGCTGCCCATTTCAAGTCTGAAGCCTATAATATATGCGCCGATTTCGATAAGGGCAAGATAAATTCCCTGCCATACCATATCAACGCCTGCGCCGTGGGAGAAGATGCCGTCTTTCGTTGACCTGGGTTTTCTCTTCATAAGGTTTCCTTCAGCCTTTTCCATGCCGAGAGCAAGGCCGGGAAGAGAATCGGTAACCATATTAATCCAGAGGAGATGAACTGCCGAAAGAAGATTGAAATTCATGAGGGATGCGAAGAACATTATAATAACTTCCGAAAGGTTGGTTGAAAGCTGGAACTGAAGGACCTTGCATACATTGTCATAAATCTTTCTGCCCTCTTCAACAGCATTGACGATCGTTGCGAAGTTATCATCTGCAAGAACCATATCCGCAACGCCCTTTGTAACATCGGTGCCGGTGATGCCCATTCCGATGCCTATATCGGAAGCCTTGATCGAGGGAGCATCATTAACGCCGTCACCGGTCATTGCGGTAACCATTCCTCTTGCCTTCCACGCCTTGACTATTCTTGTTTTATGCTCCGGCTGAACACGGGCATATACCGAATATTGAGGAACGATTTCAACAAGCTCTTCATCTGAATATTTATCAAGCTCTGCGCCGACAACCGCTTCTGCGGCATCCGAAATAATTCCGAGATCCTTGCCGATAGCAACTGCGGTGTCCTTATGGTCGCCCGTAATCATAACGGGGCGGATACCTGCAAGGCGGCATTCCTTAATTGCATCATAAACCTCAGGCCTGCACGGATCTATCATACCGGTTATGCCGATGAAAATAAGATCCTTTTCAAGATCGGCAGGCTCGTATGAAGACGGCTCCGCATCATATTCTCTGTATGCTGCGCAGAGAACACGGAGGGCTCTGTCTGCAAATGATTTATTTGCCTTATTGATTTCTTCAATAAGCTCGGCAGTCATCGGAATAACCTTGCCGTCTTTGAGATAGCCTGTGCAGCGTGAAAGCATCATATCACAGGCGCCCTTTGTATATTGGATGATTTTGCCGTTTTCGTTATGAACGGTTGACATCATCTTTCTGCCCGAATCAAACGGAGCTTCGCCGATTCTCGGGAAATCAACATCAAGCTTATACTTGGGAAGTTCGTTTTTGAATGCGTAATTTACAAGAGCGCATTCGGTCGGCTCACCGACCGACTCCGTTTCGCCCTTTTTGATTTTGGCATCCGAGCAAAGAGCCATTGCCTTTGCAAGAAGGGCCTTATCCGATGTGAATTCATCAACAACGGTCATCTTATTCTGGGTCAGAGTTCCCGTCTTATCGGAGCAGATAATCTGCGTGCAGCCAAGAGTTTCAACCGCCGTAAGCTTTCTGATAAGAGCCTGACGCTTTGACATTGAAGTAACACCGATTGAAAGAATGATCGTTACAACTGCGGGAAGTCCTTCGGGGATAGCGGCAACCGCAAGAGCAATTGCGGCAATGAATGTATTGAGCGAGGTTTCGCCGAGAAGAGCAAGAGAAAATTCCTGGTTCGAGAAAACAAGGGATTCGATTATGCCGACAGCGAAAACAAGAATGCAGATGCCGATAACAAGCTTTGTGAGAAAAGCCGAAAGCTCTGCCATCTTTTTCTGAAGAGGAGTCTGCTCTTTTTCCGCCTGAGAAAGAGCATCCGCAATTTTACCCATTTCGGTATCCATACCGATACCGGTTACAACGGCTTTGCCTCTGCCGTAAACAACGGTTGAGCCGCTGTAAAGCATATTCTTTCTGTCGCCGAGTGCAACATCCTGTTCGGAATCTCTGCACATAAGAACATCAATTATTTTTGTAACGGGAACGGATTCACCCGTAAGAGCCGCTTCTTCAACCTTCATCGAATGGCTCTCTATAATGCGGCAGTCCGCAGGAACTGCATCGCCCGCTTCGAGAATAACAACATCGCCGAGAGTAATGTCTTCGCTTTTGATGGTAACAACCTCGCCGTCACGAAGCACATGGCTCGTTGCGGCAGTCATTTCCATAAGCGCATCCATTGCCGCTTCGGATTTGCTTTCCTGAATAAGCGACATTACCGTGTTGATGATAACAACGACAAGAATAACAAGAACATCGGCAAATTCCGAAATTTTGAATCCTTCACCGGCTCTGACGGTATTAAGAACCGCCACGCCTGCCTGAATGGCAGCAGCTACGATAAGCATAATGACCATAGGGTCAGCCAGAGAATTGATGAACTTTTTGAAAAGGCTTTCCTTTTCTGCTTCCTTGAGCTTGTTTTTGCCGTTTTCCGCAAGTCTCTTTTCGGCTTCTGCCGAAGCAAGACCGTCTGATGATGTTTTCAGCTCTGTCAAAACATCGTCAACATTTTCAAGATAATGTTTCATATAAACTCTCCTGTTTCAAATTAAACAAAAGCCCTCTGGCACAGCTCAAGCCATACCAAAGGTCTTGCTAACTGAATCGCACCGAAAGCCAGCCGAAATGGCGGTTGTTGACTTTCCGGTTTAAAGCTACTCCCCTCTGAAAGAGGTAATTTTGTTTTATACATAATACAATATTTTTTCTCAATTGTCAATAAAAAGGATAAAACCTTTATTTTCACGCATTTTTTACGGTTTTTCAGAAAAATTTGCAGTCATATAAAAACGGTATGAAAATTTTTGTAAAGAAACTTTCGAAAAGAAAAGAATTTATCTTCTCCTCAAAATTATTGAATCGCCGAAATAATATGGTATAATATCGCTGAAAGCAAATCACGGAGGTAATAAAAATGAAAAGAAAGCTTACTCCCATTCTCGGCTGGTCAAGCTGGAACGAATTTGCCGTCAACATCAACGAAAAGGTCATTACGGATCAAATCGATGCGATTTGCGATCTCGGCCTCGATAAGCTCGGCTACGAATATGTCAACATTGATGACGGCTGGATGAAGCGCAGAGACGCAAACGGAAACCTCATTGTGGATTCCGATAAATTCCCGAACGGAATGAAAATCATTGCAGATCATGCTCATAAAAAAGGGATCAAGGCGGGCATCTATTCGGACGCCGGAAGAATGACCTGCGCCTCTCAGGCAGGCGATGAAAAGCAGGGATATAACACCTGCGTCGGTCTTTATGAGCACGAAGAGCAGGATCTTCGCAGATTCTTTGCGGAATGGGATTATGATTTTATCAAAATCGACTGGTGCGGCGGAATCCGCCTCGGACTCGACAGAAAAGAGCAATATTCAAAAATCGGAAAAGTAATAAACGAAATTGAGAAAGAAATTGACAAGGATATTGTGTATAACATCTGCAGCTGGAGATTCCCCGGCGCCTGGGCAGCGGAGGTTGCGGACAGCTGGAGAACGGCTGGAGATATTACCGCAAACTTTGATTCCGTTGTTCATCAGCTTGAAATGGTCCGCCCTCTTGCGCAGTATAACGGACCCGGCCACGTCAGCGACCTTGATATGATGGAAATCGGCAGAGGAATGACCGACGAAGAGGATAAAATGCATTTCAGTATGTGGTGCATGATGTCATCCCCCATTCTTCTTGCGATGGACCTGAAGAAAATCAGACCCGAAACGCTCGCAATCGTTTCAAACAAGGAGCTTATTGACATTCAGCAGGATGAAGCCTGCATGATGGCAAGAAGCGTTTGCAAAACAAACAATTTTGAAATATGGTTAAAACCGCTCGGAAAGCTCAACGGCAGCGAAAAAGCGGTTGCAATCATAAACTACGAAGAAATTGACCGTGAATTCGTTCTTCCCGATAATGTCAGCCTCGCCGATATCGGCTTCAGATTCGTCTCCTCCGTGCGTGACCTCTGGGCACACAGGGAATGCTCCCTTTGCGAGAAATTTGTTGTTCCCGCTCACGGAGTTCTTATTCTTAAGCTCTGCGGCGAGCCCGAAGCTCTTGATTATTCGGCAGAAGACAAGGAAAGCTATATTTACGACATAACAACGGAAAAGGAATTCAATCCCGTCCGCCCGGCAGCAATGATACAGCTTCAAAAAGAAGAAAATGCAGTTATAATTGATGTACGCAGCCCCGAAGAACATAATGAAAACGCTCCGGACGGCAGCATAAATATCGCCTATACCGATGTTTCAAAGGAATTCCCGAAACTCGTTCCCGATAAGAGCCGCACAATCGTCACCTTCTGTCAGAAGGGCAAAAGAGCATATCAGGCTGCAAATGACCTCAGCGATGCAGGATATAAATATGTTTATTACTGCGTTGTCGAAAAAGATTGATATTATATATGCGGTCAGCAGAGCTGCTGACCGCATTAACTTTGTTATGTAAATTTGTTTTATTTTTATGCGCAAAACGGACTTTATTTTTAGGCTATACGAATTTATTATTTTTTCATTGACAAAACCGATATAATCTGTTAAAATAACAAAGCTGAATTTGATATGGAGAGTTGTTCGAGTGTTCGAAGGTGCAGCACTCGAAATTTTTGCCTGATGTGGTCGTTTCGTCCGCCGGAAATCCCTGATTTTACAAGGGTTTCAAAATTAAAAATCGAATAGTTTTTTGCTTTCTCTCCTGCTTTTCTCCCCAAAAGTTTTTTGAATGATTTTTGGCGGTGAAAAATAGGGTTGAAAAATACAAACGGAGAGTTGTCCGAGAGGTCGAAGGTGCAGCACTCGAAAT
>JAKSQP010000026.1 GCA_024404025.1 Clostridia bacterium
TGCTGGCTGAGCCATTTCCGATTCTCGGATCGGCAGGTTTTACCGCATCGGCGGGTATGACCCATGATCTGCCGAAGCGTTCCAGTCCAGGAATGCGTCCCGCTTGACAGAGCTTATGCACCCGGCTTTCCGACACGCCCCATTTGTAGGACGCTTCACGAGCTGACATATATCCTTTCATCGAAAAATCTCCTGTAAATACAATAATACAAGATACAGTATATCCGAATATACGGATATTTGCAATAGATTTTACAGAATTTTTTCGGTGTAGATTTTACAGAATTTTTTCGGGTACACGATAAAGAAAAACTGCACTTTTTCAAAATACATGCAATGGCAAAAAGAGCGTTCCCCTCAAGCCCCCGCAAAACCGAAAAGCGTGAAGAATTGCGGTTGAAAATTCATCACGGTTTTCGCGGCAGGCATTTGTTTCAGAATGTGTCACAATTCAAAACATATATAGAAATGCCTTGCCGGATGGGTAAGCCGAAAGGGAAGATTCTTCCCTGCGGCACACGATTTTCACTGGGTGAAAGTCTAGTGTGTTAGACTTTTGCAATAAAAGGGCTTGCGGCAATGCAATACCGAAGCTGACAGTATTTGCATTTGGCGCAGGCACGGGTCGGTTTTGATTTGTTAAATAATTCAATTATGAGACAAATTGAAACAGACGGAAAAAGCCGATGATGTTCGCAAATAAAACATCATCGGCAAATTGCAAAAGTCGTAAAGTTCCCGTCTTTCCGCAGAAACAAATATTTACGTTTTTTATCCTGCCGCCTTTTCAATTCCAAGCAATTTTTCTTTCGGGAATGTTGAACTCGGAATTGATAAAATGTAATTTCCAACAAAGTTACCGAAGACAAAATGTTTGCATCCACAAATACACAAAGAAAGGAGTGAGCGTTAATTATGCAGCAGACTAAAGACAACATAAAAGACAGAATAGCGCACTGTTATTCTGAATGGCTGATACATCTGCCGTTAATAATGACGGCAAATATACCCTGAGTACGGAAGAATTTTTCAAGCTTTTTGAGCAATGGCTTGACCCGTGGCTTGAAGAAGCAGAAGAATCCGACAATCCCGGATGTAAAGGATGATGTGAATGATTACAGTTGTGCAAACTGTTTTCGACCACACAGAAGCAAAGCGACGGCGGAGGTTTGTGCCTCCGCCGTCGCTTTGTCATTTAATAACTCAGATAAAAAAAGATATCCAAACTAATCCATTTTCATAGAAAAGTTCGGATATCGAGTGTTTGGTGACCTCGAATCGTCAATATCCGATTGGGTTAATTCATAGTGGTTTTTGGGGTCTGTGTTGAAATAAATGATGATTTTAGAATACTCACTTCCGGGTTCCGGATCGTAAACAACAATCTTATTTACAAGCATATCAACAAGATTCTGACAGTAGTTTATATCCTTCAGATTTCCGGTCCGGTATGATCTGAGCCATCCGGCAACATCTTCGGCATATACAGGCATATAGGATTCCTGCTCTCTGATAATGACCTGCTTTAATTCCTTTACTCGTGTTTCGCTTTCCACCAGAGTGTCGTGCATAACCTCGGAATCATCGTGGGTGAGAATATAATCAACAGCCTTTTGAAGCTTCTTTTCAGCTGCAGCAAGCTCCTTTTCATAAAGATGAAGCATACATTTTTCTTCCGCTTCTTTGTTTGCCAAATCGGCAGCCATGGTTGAAATTGCTCCGATTGCTTCGTCGGTCAGGAATGTTTCAACAATAAATTTCATTACCGCTTCTTCAAACGGTTCTTTAGGAAGATTTTTCTTTTTGCAACCGTTTTTCTTCTGCTTTCTGCCCTTGCAGGCATAGTAATAATTTATCTGTTTTGTGGATTTTCCGGAATCCCCGACAAACTTCTCTCCGCATTCTCCGCAGAATACCTTTCCGCCTAACAAATAATTTTCCGTTGCTTTCATACGGGCACCCGTCTTTCTGTTTATATTCAGCTTTTCAGCCGCTTTTTCAAAAGTATCATTATCAATAATTCTGAGGTTTTCATCAATATATTCGACTTCATTCCAGGAGAAATCGCCGATATATTTTCTGTTTGACAGTAACCTGCGGATTGAGTCTTTTTTGAATTCTTTTCCGCCTGCGGATTTCCAATGCTTTTCATCGCATATTTTCAGAATATCTTTAATGGAGATATTCTGTTCAACATACATCTGATAAATCTGCCTGACTATCATCGCTTCATCCGGATCAATGCAAAAATGCTTGTCCGGTGTCACTTTATACCCCATTGTCGGAGCACCACCGTTGCTTTTGCCCTTTGAAGCATTGTTTTCCATTCCTCTTGTGCTTTTTATTGCAAGCTCCGCACTGTAATATTCATTCATACCTCTGCGTAAGGATTTGATAATAATTCGTTCGGGACCGTCAGGAAGCGGCTGTGTTACCGAAACAAGCTCAACTCCGTTTTGTTTCAGCGTTTCTTCACAGTTAACGGCGTCATATTCGTTTCTCGCAAACCTGTCCTCGCTGTAAACCAGAACAAATTCAAACAAATGCTGTTTGGAATCACTCAGCATTCTCATAAAGGAAGGCCTTTTGTCGGCATTTCTTCCGCTGATGGCAGCGTCGGTGTATTCTTCTATGACATTAAGATTGTTTTCTTTCGCATAATTATGACAAATGCGAAGCTGATCCTCAATTGAAATATCCTTCTGCTTGTGGCTGCTGTATCGGGCATAAATTACGGCGTTTTGCATTTTTCACACTCCTTTTCCGTATCGCTTTTTACCGAAATTTCTTCATATGAGTTTTGAATCATTTTCTGAAAGTAAATATATGTTGCGTTAATCAGGGCATCATATGTTTTTTCCTCCAAATAAGTTTTATTATCGTTTTCTATATGCTTTTCACTCCCATTCTAAACTTAATTCATATTTCTGCAACTGTGCAAAAATCATCTTGCACCACGGTCACGCTTGACCTGACGCTGATAATTGAGGTAAAATTCAAGCGCCTTAACGATAGTGTCTTCCATCTGTTGAGGCGTTGCGGAAGCGCTGAAATAATCACGGATTCGCTCTTCGGGTATTTTCAGCGTTTCTTTCTGATTTGCTTTCTTTTGAGTCATAATCTCAAATATCATATCCATATCCAGTTTGCCCTCGGCGGCAAGCTTTCTCATTCTGTTTGCCTGAGAGACGGACGGAGTTGCCTGCTCGCTTTCTATCGTCGTAAGCAAATCCCTTTGCTGTTGTTCCGATAAGTATGAAATCTCAATAGCGGGTGTAAATCCGATTTTCTTTTCATCAACCATTTTCATCAGTTCGGGTATCAGATAGGATAAACGGATATACCGCTGAATAGTGCGTTCACTGTCCTTGACGGTATTGGCAATCTGACTTATGGAATTTTCATATCTTTCGCCATTTTGGCGAAACCTTTTTCCGGAATGATACAAAGCCTCATTTTTCATCCGGAAAGCCTTCGCCTTTTCGCTCGGCAGAAGGCCGTCACGGTAAAGGTTTGTATCAACAAGAACTATTCTTGCTTCTTCTCTGCTCATATCCGAAACAATGACCGGAACAGCTTCAAGCCCTGCCTTTTTGCAGGCGAAAAATCTTCTGTGACCGGAAATGATTTCATATTCTCCGTTGTCGTCCGGTATGACAATCAGAGGCGTTAATACTCCGTTTTCCTTTATGCTGTCAATCAGCATTTCCATTTCCGTGTCATCAATCACACGGAAAGGATTTTCCGGAAACGGATGCAGTTTGTTTATTTCAATAATTTGTGTAGTCATATATTTTCCTTCTTTCATAAAATGATTTGACCCCCGTACCGCAATCCTGATGATTGCCGTACAGAGGTCATTTTGTTGTTATTTCTGATTTGGAATTATCTTTCAAAGGTATTACGCTGATGCCTTGCCGCTCTTCGCAATTCGGATTCGTAAGCACGCTTTTCTCTTGCCTGTTCAAGAAAATCATTTATCTTATCAACGCCGAAGAACATTTTCAATTCGGTAAACTTTGATGCCGAAATTTTGATATCTTCAACCTCTTTGTCCTTTGCCGCAAGCTGTTCTTCGTATCTGTCGATTATTCTCTGCTTTCTGTCATTTTCTCTTTGAGCTTTGGCTATATCATTCTTCATATTCGCATTTTTGGCATAAACCGACCTTGCTTTTTCAAGAATACTTTTAATAACCGGTAAGATTCGATTACGATATTTTTTGGCGGATTCCATTTGATTTGCTTCCGGAAGAACACCCTCAACCTCCGGGAACATATTCCACATTCCGGTGTCGAGCTTTTTGATCTGTTCTTCCTGCTGCTTATTCTTCTTTTGAAGGTCATCGTGCTTTTTCTGTTCTTTATCGGTTTGCTCACAGATATCATCAAGTCTTTCCTGCTCCTGAGAAACCTTAAACTGAAGAACCGAAAGATTTTCTTCCGTGCTGCCTTTTTCGCCCCGCTCAATATCGGTGTAGCCGTAAGAACACATAAGGCTGAAAATATCATCCTGCAATTTTGAATATGATTTCTTCAGAATGGGTTTGCCGTTTTTGTTCAGCTTCGGATTTCCGTTTCCATCCGTCTCAGGAACGGAAGCCCATTTTTTGCTTGAACTGACCTGATGTATTATTTCTTTGACTTTTCCGCGCAGCGATTCGTCCTTACACCGTTTTGACCAGAGTATTTCTTTCTCAACAACGGGAATATATACTATGTGCAGATGATAATGATATATATCTTTCCCAAGCTTTTCACTCATTGCACTGTTCCGCTCATCGGCATGCATTACGGCAGATAAAATATAATCCTCATTACCGATTATTTTTACTGCAGCTTTATATGCATCGGCATAAAACCGTTTAGCATACTCATATCCGCCGTGATTGTGAAAATATGCACTGTTTACATCAATGATCATTTCACCGTATGTTTTGGCATCATCCTTTAATCCTCTTGTGGATATTATTCCGTCCTGTTCCATTTTGCCGAACATCCCGGAATATTCACCGTCGGGTGATTTATAGTGATAATTCAGATAAGAGCGTTCGGGAACAATATCGGTATTAACATAGCTTTCCTTTTTTCTTTCATTGTGTCTTTCGGCATTGCCTATCTGTTTTGCCGTGAGGTTATTATTCCTGGCTACGATTCGGTCAACGCCGTCGTTTCTTGCGATATACCCATCTCCTTTCAATAGTCTTGATATATTTTTTGATTTGTGATAGAATATCAACAGACGGAAGGTGATATTATGGCTCCGATGACAATAGACAGAGCAATTGAAAACGCTGTTGTTTCCACCAACATGGAAGGTTTTGCGTTAGGCGAAGAACAAAAAGAAATCATAAAGAAACTTGCACTCGGTGAAATTACGATTGAAAAGGTAATTGAACAAATCAGACAGAAGTATAACGGGTGATAATATGCCATATTCAATAGACGCAACAAGTGAAGATTGCTATGAGGGTACAACTGTTTTGATAAACAAGCTCGATATCCGTAACGAAAAAGAGCTTTCCGAAACAGAAGGTATCATTACAAGTTTCAAGGCATCCGAATTACTATCTCAGCCGCTGAAATCCGACTTTGATTTTGAAGATTACAAGCAAATTCACAGATATCTGTTTGATGTTTTTTACGATTGGGCAGGTGAAATCCGCAAGATTGCCATTTACAAATCCGCCACGGCTTTTGCCAATCCGGAAAATTTAGCGGAAAGCGGCAAAAAGATTTTTGCCCGTCTTAAAGCCATGAATTACTTTTGCGATTTGCCGAAGGATGAATTCATTAATCAGATTGCCGATTTATACCATACGATAAATATGCTTCATCCTTTCCGTGAGGGTAACGGCAGAACGCAGCGTGTCTTCTTTGTTCAACTCATACGTAATGCCGGTTATGAAATTGATTACAGCGATTTCAATTCTGACCTTCTTATGATCGGAACTATTCAGGCAGCATCCGGTGTTATGGATAATCTGATTGCTTTTTTCAGAGAAGCGATCAATTGAGGCTTGGTTTTACGAGGGTTTTTTAGATACTTTTGCGAAAGTATAAGAACCTCTCAATGTTCTAACCGAATCAAAGATTCGGAGAACTTTGGAGAACCTTGTTACTCGCTTTGCTCGTAATAATAACCTCCGGTTATTCCACTTTTTTCAAAGTGTAATAACCCACTATGACACTTTCAATCCGTATGATTGCAAAGTGCCGTGGGCTCTCCGAGGGCTCTGCGAGGCAGATTGCGGCTTCTGCGGAAACCTCGCCGTATTCATCTGAATATTCGTTTTATATACTCATATCATCTGAATCCGTACGGCACCGTTTTGGTGCCGTTTTTGCTTTCAGTCCGGCTTTGGTGCCAATATTGTCACCGTTTTCAGCCGAACATATCAAGCACATCGAGAACATCTTCTTCATTCTTCATACGCTGTTCTTCTGTCATCGAGGGAAGCTTTTCCTCCGATGACTTTTCTTTTTCTGTGGGAGCAGCGATTGAAATATTGCTCATTTCTTCTCTGATGATATTACGGATTTCTTCAAGCAGGTTTGAAGCGTTCAGCTTTTCAGTAATGGCGTCAATGATAAAGTCATTTCGTGAGAATGATTTATCCCTGCCGCTTTCCTTGAAGAATTCGATTATTTCACGGTGCTTTTCCTTGCGGGGATTCAACCTCAGATTAACTCTGTAACCCTCACTCATATCTTTCCGTTTCTCATCTGAATATCTGCCATGTATTCATAACCTTTTGCCGCCGCACAGATATCGTCAACAAAGCGAACTCTGTCGGTGTTGTATCTGTAAAAGTTTTTTACCAGACATCCGCCGCCACCTGTAATATACAGCATCATGGTGTTTTCGTCGTATCCGTGTTCACGCAGTCTGCGGAAAATATCATCAACATATTTTTTCGCAGATGCTTTGATGATTTTCAGATCCTGTACTGCAATATTCGCCGTGCCGTTGATGAGTATTTCATCTATTGTGCTGTCGTGGAGCTCACGTTGAGTTTTTCTCATAAAGTCCTCACGGATGGCGAGTGTTGCCTGATAGGTTCCGAATTTCTCGGTGAACATCTTGCCGGACTGCGGTTTACCATCGATGATATACAATACATTCATTGTTCCGTTTCCGATGTCCGCAATCACATTAACGCCTTCAAGGGCCGATGTGAACTGTGATACAGCAGCATATCCTTGAGGATAAATACTTGCTCCGGCAATCGTAATATGATAATCCGTACCGTCAAATCTGAAATCGACTTTTTCATTTTTTGTAAGATAATCTCTGAACAATGATTTCTGTCCGGCAGTCCATGTAAGTGGAAGTCCTGCGGCAAGGAATACCGTTGCTTCTGTCAGATTAACATCACGAAGCTCATTTGCAACTGCGGAAAGAGTGAGAATATAGTAATCGTCATCATTATCCTTACTTGCAAGGAATTCCTTATGTCCCTCACCGATAATATAAAATCTGCCGCCGTATTCAAGCATATCCTTTGTGAACAGCGGTTCCGATTCATATCCCGTGATTCCCGTCTTAAAGCAGTGGTTGGCGGTTTTAATATTGCCGTAACCGTGGTCAATTCCGATAATCAATAAATCTTTGCTTTCGTTTTTTATCATGAGTTTCCTCCTTTCCGGGCTTATGCCCTGTATTTTTTGTGTGCAAAAAAGAAAAACGGCTGTAATGGAATACCATTACAACCGCAAATCAATATTAAAATGTCGGTAATACCTTGAAAAATATGGGATTATTTCGAATCTCGAATGCAAGTCCGAATTGTTACCCTGAAAAATCGAAAAAATTGTTTTTGCATGGATTCAAGAAAAAATGTGGCAGAAAACAAATCACGGAAATATCCGTACCCGAAGAAAACACCATTGAATACGAGGAGCCTCAGATCGAAATCCCGGATACGGGCAGTAAAAAGCCGTTTTGGGCTGTTGCGGTCTGTATCATCGGAATTGGTGCTGTGTTCGTATTGGCATTGATATAAAAGGAAAACTCCTGCCGGGAGCAATTCTCAGCAGGAGCTAATAAATTATTACGGTTTTACTTCAACTTTAGGAAGCAAATTGAAAAGACCTTTGAAGAACGCTATAAGCTTCTTGAAGAATCCGGCATTGCAGGTAATTTTGCCGCCGTCTTTTGAAAGTTCGTTTTCGTTTGAATCTTTCTGAACCTTGCCGTTTGCATCAATTACTTTTACGGTATAGTTGATATCGGACTTGAGTTCGCCAACGGAATATGAAACACTCTTGTTATCTCCTGTTGCAACCTTCTGACTGCCGAGATAAATCGCAAGCTTGCAGTCATCGGGAACATCGGTTGCCGTTGCTGTGATGGTTACTATGCTTCGGTAATCAACGGTTTGTGCCCCGGCAACTTTTATATTAACATTATCGAACTTTATCTTTT
>JAKSQP010000027.1 GCA_024404025.1 Clostridia bacterium
CTGCCGAAAAGTATGCCGAAGAGGAAAAATCCGTTCTCGGCAGATTGGAGCACAGAAAATCAGAAATCAATTCAAAAGAACAAAACATAAGAGATCATCTTATCAGAAGGTCAGATCTGAAAGACAGATAAAAAAACAACCGGGAATCGCTGGACATCTGCGATTCCCGATTTTTGGGGAAGGAGGTGAAAAATTTGATAATAGATCATCGCGCTGTAATAGATTTTGTCAGAAGGGAATATCCCAAAATAGACCCGAACACTAAAATTGAAAACATAACTCATCCGAAATATACTGTAATTTCGGAATGTCCGGTTTTAAATACTTCTAAGTTTGAGGAATATGATCAGTTGACTCCGCTTCAGAAACTCGAACTTCATAAGGCTCAGATAAAATATTATGATGAAGTGAAAGATAAATATTTTGATATTCCGATTGAAGACAAGAAAAAACGAATTCGTGAAATAATGAATGAAAGATAATTGGTTACTATAAATTATCTTTACAGATATGAAAAAAGCAGGCAGTTCGATTTGAACTGCCTGCTGATTTTTCATCTTAATCGAACGGTGAAAGATAATGTCAGGAAGAACTTTCCTTTTATCTTTACAACGCGTTCGATATCGAATTGATGTGGTGACCCGGACGAGAATCGAACTCGTGTTACCGCCGTGAAAGGGCGGTGTCTTAACCGCTTGACCACCGGGCCTTATTTGGTAGCGGCAGTTGGATTTGAACCCACGACCTACCGGGTATGAACCGGTTGCTCTAGCCTCTGAGCTATGCCGCCAAATACGCTCTTTGCAGAGAGCTTGTTTATTATATTACATCATTTCCTTTTTGTCAATATTTTTTTAAAATTTTTTTGGGTTATTTTTATGTGATTTAACAGTTTTAAAATTTCACAAGCCATATTATTTTATTTTCTTGTTGATTTTTTTATATATTCAATGTAAAATATAAACATTATACGGCAAAGGATTGATATGACGTTGGGTTTTCGTTTTAAAATTTCGGTTGTCATTCCCGTTTACAATTGCAGCGAATATCTTGAGGATTGCGTTGAAAGCCTTAAGAAGCAGTCAATGCGTTCCGATGATTTTCAGATAATATTCATTAATGACGGTTCAACCGACAACAGCGCTGAAATATGCAGTTCCATCGCTGAAAAAAACAGCAACATCATTTATTATGAAAAAGAAAACGGCGGAGTTTCTTCAGCGAGAAACAAAGGAATAGAGCTTTCGGAAGGCAAATATATTCTCTATCTTGACGCCGATGACTCTCTCACCGAAGATACCCTTGAAGCTGTTTATGATTTCTTTGAGAAACATTATGACGAAACCGATCTCGTAACCTATAAAATCGTTCCCTACCGTGACGGAAAACCCTGCACCGTTCATTACAGATACCGCATTCTGAACGAAACCGGCATTTATGACCTTAACAAAATTCCGGACTGTCACATTGCCCAGTCCACAATGAATATCTGCGTTAAGAATCTCGGCAAAAAAAATATTCTTTTTGACACATCCATGACCATCCACGAAGATCAGAAATACTGCTTTACCGTGCTTCGTGAAAAGCTTACCATCGGCTATGTTGACGGGCCGGAATATCATTATCTCCGCCATACGGGCAGCGCCATGGGCAAGATGAAAGCATATTATATCTTTGAAAAAACGATCAAAATGTGGGAGGAACTGTTCGGCAGTTATTCCGATTCTGTTCCGAAATATCTTCAGGCATTTTTCCTCCACGATATAAACTGGAAAAGCGTTTCGGATGTGCTTTTGCCCTATCATTATTCCAAAGAAGAATATTCAAAAGCCGTCTCCCGCCTTATGGCTCTTATTTTGCGCATAGACGACGATGTTATTTTAAGCCGTCCGTCAATGGACATTTATCACAAGCATTTTCTTTTAAAGCTCAAAGGCTCAAAAAACATTTCCTATGATCTTGACGGCGGAACAATAAAAATTCTTTCCGGCGATGAAGAAGTATATACTTCGCAATATGCAACTGCAGCCGTAACGCATCTGAATGTAAAAAACGGCATTCTGAAAATTGATGCCTTTCTCAAATCCCCCGTTTTCATTTACTGCGGCAAGCCGAAAGTTTACTGCATAACGGACGGCGTTGAAAAGGAGATTGAAATAACCCATTCACAGCAGGAGCATTACCACGCAAATATAAAAAATTCCATTTTCTGGCGTATTTGCACCGATATAGATATTTCAAAAATAAAGAGCTTTTACTTTGAAGTTGAAATTGAGGGCAAAAGATTCAAAGTGAATTGCTATCATCTCACTTTTTCACCGTTTGTTCAGGATAAAAAACACAGAGCTATCCTGCGTGACGGTTTTTGGATAAGAGAAAGAAAAGGCGTTTTCAAAATAATAAAAGACCGCTCCCTCGGCGGCAAAATTTCCGCTTTGGGAACGCTTATCTGCAATTTCTTTTTCTTTCTCAATCTCAATTCCCGTGTGCTCTATAACAGACTTATTGCTTTTTCGGCCAAGAGATGCAAAGACAAAATATGGATCTATCTTGACAGATACGGCCTTTTTGACAATGCCTATCTTCAGTTCAAACACGATTTTGCAATAAATGACGGCGTTAAAAGATATTATATCATTAACGAATGCGACCTTGAAGCCGTGCCTGAACGCTTCACGGAGGAAGAGCAGAAAAATCTTATAATATTTCATTCCGTAGAGCATAAAAAGGTTTATTTCGCCTGTGAGAAGCTTATAACAGGCTTTTCAAATCTTTCCAATGTCTGCCCGTTCAGCGGTTCGGCAATGAAATGGTATAACGACCTGACGAATTTCGAGATGATTTATCTCCAACACGGAATTCTCCACGCATCGCTTATGAAAATGTATGCAAGGGAATTCTGCGTATGCGACAAGGTAACGGTATCAAGTAATTTTGAAATAAAGAATTTTACCGAAAATTACGGTTATACGGAAGACATGCTCATCAAATCCTGCATGCCCAGATATGACGAAATGGAAACGAGCGGCAAAAAGAAAAACAGAATTCTGTTTTCGCCCTCATGGAGAAGCAATCTTATCGGGGCTCTCGTTAACAATGAAAGAGCGGAAATGCCGGAAGCATTTATTACATCTGATTTCTATAAGCAGGTTTCGTCATTCCTTAATTCCGAAAGGCTTCATGAGCTTCTTGAAAAAAACGACCTTTATCTGGATTTTCAGAATCACCCGATTTTCAAATGCTACAATCATCTTTTTAAGATAACGAATGACCGAGTTTCAACCGAAAAAACCGACACAAAGCAGGACGAATATCGCCTTATGATAACCGATTATTCGTCAATTGTTTTCGACTCGGTTTATCTCAACTGCCCGATAATTTATTTTGTTCCCGATTATGACCTTTTCCTCGCAGGAGTTTCTCACAATTACAGAAAGCTTGACCTTCCTCTTGAAAACGGCTTCGGACCGTTTGCGCACGATGCGGACGAGCTGATTTCCTATCTTGAAGAATACATTGAAAATGGCTTTGTTCCGAAAGAACCATACGCCTCAAGGATGAAGGATTTCTTCCTTTACCGTGACAATCACTGCTGCGACAGACTTTATGATGCCATAAAATAACAACTACATACACTAAAAAGGCCGGATACTTGGACGGCACTTTGTAAACAGATTTGTTAAAGAACAAGGAAAACCCGAATAGTCACACTTGATGTATGACTATTCGGGTTTAACGCTGTTATTCGGCAAATATGCCGCACAAAAACCGGTTTATGAAGTGACGCCAACACTCCGGCCTTTTTTGAGTTGAAAAATCCCCTGCACCCTTTCGGATGCAGGGGAAATCTGCTTTATAGATCAGGGATTAGCCTTCGCCCTTGATAAGTCCGACAATTGCATTCCATGCTGCCGAAACAAGGCCGGTGAAGCCTGCCCATGTGAACATTGACCTCGGAAGGCTGATTGCATCAAAGCGGAGATAAATTGACTGCCACATTGTTGCATCAAAGAATCTTGCAAAGTCAAAGTTTTCAAGTGAAGGCATAAAGCCGAGAATCAGGTTGAGATCGGGAGACTTGTTGAGTTCTTCGTCACCCTTCTGGCAAGGTCTGTGGTTCTTCCAGTAATACATCTTGAAGTTCTTGCCAAGACCGCTGTAAAGGTCATCAGCGCCGCCGTTACCGTATACTCTGAAGAAGAATTCTCTGTAAGTCTTCCAAACGGGTTCGTAGATAACCGTGCCTCTCATAATGGTTGTTCCTTCGTCATTGACGCCTGCAACCCAGTTATCCTTATCGAATTCGCCCTTGGATTCATCTTTAAGATGGTAAGTATTCCAGCCGATGTATTCGCAATCGGGTGTCGGCTTCTGGGTTTCGTCAAATGTCATATTCTTAACAATTGCGCCCTTACCCATTTCAATGCCGGCTTCTTTATCTTCTGCGATTTCAATGTCATCACCGAAGTTTGAGGTGTAAATCTTAACAAGGTCTTCTTCAAGTGTTCCGCCTCTGTTGAGATGGACATAAATCTTATAAACATTGTTGGAATAAACAGCATTGTAAACCTTGCCGCCTGCTTCCATAGCCGAACCACTGCCGCCTTCTGCTTCCCATCTGTCAAATCTTGTGCCGGTGGGAGCATTTGCCTTAATGTAATCACCGAATGCCATTCCGAATTCGGGATATTCATTATTTGTAGGATCAAATGTAGTGAAGTTTGAACCAACAGGGATATCGTTGAGAACGAATTGCTTGTCAGCGCCGGTGCTGTCTTTATACTTAAAGGTTGCATCATAGCCGAGAGCTTCCCAGATGTGCCAGAAGTTAATGTATCTTGTTCCGGTTGAATCTGTGCCGCTGTATGTCTTTACCATATCTTCGGTAAGAGTAAACGGGAATTCAAGAACACTCTTTTCGGAATCCTTATAGAATGCAAATCCGACTGACTTATAACCGTTCTTGCCGTTGTAAGGAGTTGCCTGCTCGGAGTTTTCAACGCCTGCTTCGGGAAGAAGGTAGGTATAATCGCTGCCGTTAACGGTGTATTTGCCGTCAAGAGAAATTTCCTTGCCGATCTGACCGAATGCCTCTGCGGTTGCAACGGTATTATTGTTATCGTTGATGTAGAAACGAAGGGCATATCTTACAAGATCGAATTCTGCGGTTGCAGCGAAAGCACTTTCGGAAGCTCCGCTGATCGTGAATCTTGTGCCTGTTGCGGTTGATGAAGCCGAAATCTTGTTGTTTGAAAGATTCCACTTGATGAATTCATATCCATCTGCTGCAACATACTTGCTTGCTTCGAAGTCCTTCATTGCGGAAATGGGATCTGCTGATGTTGAAAGTCCGCTTGCAACCTTAAAGTTTTCGGTTGTGTAATTTTCGGTGTATTTTCCGCCTTCGAATACGGGAACCTTAACATCAAGTGAATAGATAACCTTGGTCTGGATGTAGAATACATCATCTGACTTGAATTCAACGCCGTTGGCAACTGCAACTGACTTCGTGTCGGTTGCACCTTTTGTGAATACCGAATTTACATTGTTTGCTACGCTGCCGACCTGAATTTCGCCATTCCACTTAACTGCATCTGCGGTTACTGAATTTGCAATATTTGTAAAGTCTCTGCAAATCTGGCCTTCATTGCCGTATTTAGCGGCAAATTCTTTCCATTCGCCTGCTGCATAGTCATAAACCATAAATGTGAACTTATAATCCATCTCGGTCCATGTTGCATAGAATTCCTTGTCGCCGGCAATAGTCCACTTTGTGTTATATGCGGCCTTTGTTGATGCAAGGGTGTCATCTGCCTTGTCATTCCACTGTGCAAAGCTGTAGCCTTCCTTGGTCGGAGTATCAGAAAGCTTGAGAAGTGCGTTATATGTTGCTTCTACTGTTGCAAAGGCTTTTGTATCTGCCTTGTTAAGATAGAATTTAACTGTATATTTCTTTGCTTCCCATGTTGCCTTGGGAGAAGTGATTGTCTTAACATTTTCAATCTTAACTGTTTCGGGATCAAAGCCCTTGAACTCATAGCCTGTCTTTTCGGGCTCGTATGTTGAAAGGTCAACTGTATCGCCGTAATTTGCCTTGACCGTAACTGATGATTCGCCGCCGATATTACCGCCGTCAAGATTAAGAACAACATCAAATTCATCGTCTTCATAAACAGCAGTAAATGTAAGAGCCGATGTGCCCATTGTTACATCGAAATCTGCAGCTTCAATAACATTGCCGCTCTTATCTGCCCAGCCGATGAAGCCTTCTGCTGCGCTCATATCGGGAGCCGTAACCTTTTCTTCTGCTGCATAAACTGCGCTTGAAATTTCATCGCCGTCATTATCAAGGAACTTAACAGCCTTCTTTTCGCTCTCTCCGCCGCCTGCGTTGGGATTCTTGCCGCAGGTGAAGGTTGCATAAGCATCATCAA
>JAKSQP010000028.1 GCA_024404025.1 Clostridia bacterium
CGCTTCCCCCGAAATGACCCGTGTGATTAATTTGCTCAACAGAAAGCACCTTGTTATCGGTCAGAAAAACATTGTTTATATATGCGTTGTTCAGATCGGTATATGTTGCGAACTCCTCTGCACCGAGGCAGGCAACGCTCTGACCGGAAAGAGCAAAAATATTGTTTCTGATAATGTTGTTCTTGCTGAGCGTTGTGTTGAAGCAGGAAGTACTGCAATTAAAAGCAAGGTTGTTTTCAACAGTCATAAATTCGCAGCCCGAATCAAGATAAATGCCGTTTCCCGCATAACCGTCCTTGCCGTCATAGCACGAGCAATCGTGAACAACATTGCCGCTTACAACAGTCCCCTGCTGGACTCCGAGCATATAAATTCCGCCGAGATCGGAAAGTGTTTTAAGACCGATATTATAAATGAGGTTATCACAGATTCTGATGTTTTCGGTAGGGTTTTCCCCGAACAGCCACATGAATCCCGCGGATATACCCGTATAGTATCCGTCATGGATTTCGTTGTTTGATATTTCCGCTGTATCGCAGTAAGCAACAGTTATTCCGCAGGCACCGAAAAACTGTCTGCCGTATTTTTCGATTTCGCAATTCCTGACCGTGATATTTTCCGCAACATTTTCACGGATTTCGTCAATTTTTTCTCCGATAAAATATCTGCCGCCGATAAAAATCGCATTTGCTCCGATATTTCCGAAGTAGCAGGAATCAACAACGCAATTCTTTGCGCCCGTGAAATAACGAATCGCCGTTGCACCGATGTTTTCAAAATCGCAGTTCTTGAAATTGATATTATCGGAATAAATAACGTCAATGGCGGCGCAAACATCAACCGCCCCCTGAACGGATGAAACCTCATAGTCTCTCAGGCGGGTGTGGATGTTCATGTTCAGATATTTATCATTTGAATATTCCCAGCCTGTATCCGCAAATCTTATGTTTTCAAATGTTATCCCCGATGAATTTTCAATATTCATCAGCAATGCTCCGGTTGATGCAAAAAGAACGAGATTTTCCGCCGTTTCCCCCTCAAACGGAACATAGTAAACTCTATCGGCAGCGGAATCAAAGCACCATTCTCCGGGCTTATCAAGCGATTCAATAACATTCTGCAAAAAATATCTGTCACCGGCTTCGATCGGTCTTCCCGAATATCTTGCAAGCCTGAAAAGACCCGTGTTTTCGTCAAACGAAACAGGTTTTTCAACTTCGCTGACCCATTGATGCAGAATTTCAACCGTTACATCGCAGAGATTTGACGGAGTTTTTTTCAGATCATGGGCATAAAAGCCGTTTGAAGCGAGATCGTTCTCTGCTCCCTTTGTGTCTGATAAATCAGGATTATCAATGTAATAATATCCCGATTCGGGAAGCCTTGTCACTTCAAGCTTTTCCGTTCCGGAAAAAAGAGCCGATATTCTTTTCCCTTTTGCCGAAGCGGAAAAAGCTTTGACTCCGTTTACCGTGCATTCCTCCCATTCGGTAACGGGGCAGGCATTTGTAAGCACTGCCGTTTCTCCCGGAGCAGATGAAACTGTTATATTTTTCTTTATTCCGTTAAGCAAAACGGGAACATCAAAGCGATAAGTGCCGCCCTTAAGACAGATGCAGCTTCCGTCTTCCGCATCGTCAACAGCTTTCAGAAATTCATCGGCAGAAGAAACGATAATCTGATTTGCAGCCGAGCCCATAACACATACGCTCCCCATACCAATAATCAGCGACAAAATAACTGCCGCCGTCTTTTTCAAAAACGCATTTTTCATTATATCACCCGATCAATATATTTTCGGCGCCGATGCCCCGCTGTCTTTTATTCCGGCTTTCCGCAGCGCAAGCACGATTGCCGGAATCAGAATAATTTGCAGAATTATTCCGGGCCACGCCGTCAAAAAAGCCGAACCGATAAACATTTCAAATGAAAATTCGGATTTGAAAAGCCCCAGCATAACGAATCTGACTGCGCCCCACACGAGCCTTCCGCCGACAATGGCGCAGATAAGACTGACATAAACAGACCACGGCTTTTTCGGGAGCTTCAAAAAAAGCAAACCGGAAATAACGCCGTAAGCCGCAAGTTCAAACGCCATTCCGACTGCGTTGGGAAATAAGGCAGGCATTCCGAAGCAAAGGCTGCGCAGAAGAGGCGCCGCAAAACCGATAACAAGCCCCCACACCGGTCCACAGATAAATCCGCATAAAAGCACGGGAATGTGCATCGGGCAGAGCATATTGCCGATCGTTCTTATCTGACCCGTGATAAGCGGAAGCACAAGAGCAAGCGCAAGGCACATTGCGGAAAATGTCGTCATTTTAACAATTTTGTTCATAAGTAATCCTTTCGGCACAAGTGGCTCTAAAAAATTTTTTTATTATAAATTATTTTATCAAAGATAAAAAATACTGTCAAGCTTTTTGCATTGTCCGGAATTTTTGCCACATTTATTGAAAATCAAAGAGAGATGATCTCACACATAAATCATCTCTCGTCTGTTTTATCTTTTCCCCGTAGAGCAAGAATTCATCCGTGCCGTGTGAAATTCAACAACCGTTTTTAGCGAAAACCGTAGGGCACGGATTTATCCGTGCCGTGTCAAAATTTACAACCGTTTTTGCGGAAAGACGGTAAGCATAAATGCTTACCCTACAGTGCGTGATTTTTTCGTGCCATATAAAAGTTAGAACTCATTTCATCAAAAAGCTCCCCGATCATCTCTGACCGGGAAGCTTTTTTATCCGGGAATTATTCCTCTTCGTTTTCTTTGCGCTTTTTTATGCCGATAACAACAGAAAGTGCAGCGCCCATAACCGCAATCATAAACGCCGGAACAACGGCTGCATTTTCTGCCGAACCCGTATCTGGAATTTCAGGTTCTTCGCCGTTGGCTGCATCTTTTTCAGCCTTGATTTCCTTAACTTCTTTAACAATATGCGTTGCTGCGAGAATCGCAAGAGGAACACCGATAACCGTTGCGGCAGTTGCCGAAATTGCGGCAGCACCGATTACTATTGGTGTTGTAATTACGATAATCGGAATGATCGGGCAACAGCCACGGCGTTCAACTTCAGGCTGAACATAAACAAAGCTGTAAGTAAATTTCTCTGTTTCTTTTCCGCTGACTGTTTCGGGAACAGCCTTATCCCAGGAGCCGTTATCATAGCTGTTAAACGGAAGCATTCCTTCGGGAGCTGCAATTGCCGCAGTTCCGTCAACGGCAGGCTTACCTTCTGCATCGAGAAGCGTTACTACCGTGCAGATTTCGTCTGATGAGCCGTCTGCCCATGTGCCGAAAACAACTGCAAATATAACTTTCTTCTGATACTTATCGGGGATACCGTCTGACTTTCCGTCGGGTCCGATTTCGTCTTTTTCCCACTCTGCCTTGAGCTGATACTCAATGCCATCGGGAAGATCGTTTGCAATAAGATCCCATCCCATGAAGAAATAGTTTTCTCTTTCGGGATCGGCAATCGTTGTGTCAGCTTCAATGGAAAGAGTCTGCGTTGTTGTGTAGGTTTCGCCGCCGTTTTTCCACGAACCGCCGTTCGGGTTGACCTGAATCTTTGTGCCGTAAGGAACAGTCGGAATTTCATCGGGTGCGCCGGGCTCTTCGCCGGGCTTCGGCTCGTTATAGTTGATCTTCTTGTCGGCTATTTTCGTGAATGTGTGGGTATAGGTGGTAACATCCTCAAATGAGCCGTCAACGGTTACGCTTGCAGCAAGAGTTTCATCCCATGCGCCGTTTTCGTAGCCGTAATCCGCAGTCATTCCGCTCGGAACGGTTACAGTTGCAGTTCCTTCTTCGGACCATTTGCCTTCTTTGAGAAGAGTTGCAACAGTCTTCTTATCGGCCTTGTCAGTTCCGTCCCATGTGCCGTTAACAACCTTAAAGATAACGGTTCTCTGATATTTATCGGGGACGCCGTCCGTTGTGCCTTCGGAGCCGATTTCGT
>JAKSQP010000029.1 GCA_024404025.1 Clostridia bacterium
GCAAACGCTTCATAAGGCAAAGCGCCATAAAGTGACCGACATGAAGAGAATCGGCAGTGCAGTCAAAGCCAATATAGAAAGTTGCTTTGCCGTTGTTGACCATTTCTCTGATTTCATCTTCATTTGTTACCTGGGCAATAAGACCGCGGGCAACGAGCTCTTCGTAAATTCCCATGATTTTTCTCCTGTATTTATTAATTATTAATTATTATTTCTGCAATAGCTGCCATTTCGGCTATATAATAAGGGCAGTTTGACTTATCGCCCTTAAGTTCACTGCAACGCACACAGCCGAATTTTTCTTTTCCTGCTGCAACGCATTCCTTGACAAGCAAGGAAATTCTGTCTTTAGACTCGGTGTCTGCGCTGTCGGTAAAAGGATTTGCAAGCCCAAGCGCCATTATAGCACCGGAGATTGCACCGCAAATCTCTCCCGAGCGGATTCCTCCACCAAAGCCGGCAGAGATCGCAAGCGCGATTTCTTCATCAAGATGCGTATATTCTCCTAAAGCGCATAAAACTGATTGCGCACAGTTAAATCCGGAGTTGTGATACTTAATTGCAAGCTCTTTAATATCCATTATACCACCTGCAGTTAAACTCTGCTAAACTTATATTTTTCGGCTTTTTCAAGCTGCTCCTCAGCACTTGCAAGCACGAGCTCCGTAATATTATCACCGCCGTAAAGTCTTGCAAGTTCCTCTGCTCTGCCCTTTCGGTCAAGATCGTTGACTTCGGTATAAGTCTTGCCGTTGCACTCAGATTTAATAATGCGGTTGTGGTTATCCGCAAGTGCGGCAATCTGCGGCAAATGCGTTATACAGAGCACCTGCTTTCCCTTTGAAAGGTTTGAAAGCTTTTCGCCTACACGCTGTGCTGCGATACCGGATACGCCCGTGTCAATCTCATCGAATATAAGAGTTTCAACGGGGTCATTTTTTGAAAAAACGGTCTTCATAGCCAGCATAATTCTGCTCAGCTCACCGCCCGACGCAATCTTACTTATTCTGCCGAGCTCCATTCCTGCGTTCGCAGAAATAAGGAAGCGAACATCGTCACAGCCGTTTGCATCAAACCCGACATCACTTTCCGGGGACTCGATCGAAACCTTGAATCGAACAGACGGCATGCTAAGCTCGCTAAGCTCGTCTGTGATGCGTTTTTCAAGAATTAGTCCGCATGCTTTTCGGGCATCTGAAAGCGCTTTAGCCGAGAGTTTACAGCTTTCTGTGTGCTTTTCCAGCTGCTTGTTGAGCTTTACAAGCATGTCATCGGAGTATTCAAGCTCATCAAGCTTTTTTCGGCAGACTTCAATATGCTCAAGCATCTGCACTTCGTCCATATTGTACTTTCTGCGAAGCTTTCTAAGAAGCGCAAGTCTGTTCTCGATGTTGTCATATTCATCGGGAGAAAAATCAAGTCTGTCGCGAAAATCGCGTATGCGCTCAGCGGCATCAAATAACAGCGAGGAAGCGTTTTCGATAATTGATGAAACTTCACCGAGCTCCTCGGTTATCAAGGAGGCTTTGCTCATAAGCGCCGCTGCTTCATCAGTAAGAGATATTGCGTTTTCATCTCCGCCGTAAAGCGCATTATAGGAACTGTCAATAGCGTCCGTAAGCTTTTCTGAGTTGCGTAAAATATCACGCTTTGCAGAAAGCTCATCTTCTTCTCCTGCTTTGATATTTGCGTTTTCCAGCTCTTCAATCTGATATTTCAGACTTTCTGCAAGGCGGGCTTTTTCAATCTCGTCCATGCTCAGACGCTTAATTTCTTTTTTGCACGCCTTATATGCGGCATAGTTTTCTCTATGGTTTGAAATAAGCTCTGAATAATCGCCAAAGCTGTCAAGGTAAGACATATGGCATGATTCGTCCATCAGCTGTCTACCATCATTCTGGCCGTGGATATCAAGCAGAAGCTCGCCGAGCTCTTTAAGCTGAGAAACTGATACGGGCATACCGCATACACGGCAGCTGCTCTTGCCGTCTGCGCTGATTTTGCGGGTAATTATCAGCTCTTCTTCCGGCTCAATGTCGTTTTCACGACACCAGGCATCAGCAAGATTTGTTTCAAACACAGCGGAAACAAGGGCCTTTTCTGCGCCTTTTCTAACTATTTCCCTACTGGTTCTTGAACCAAGAATGGCATTCAGAGAGTCAACAATTATTGATTTGCCTGCGCCGGTTTCGCCGGTCAATACGGTTAAGCCTTTACGAAACTCAATGTCCGCCTTTTCAATAACAGCTATATTTTCAATGTGTAACTCGTTAAGCATAAGCGATCCTTGTAATTACATCATGTCTTCAATCATTTTACAGAAGTTTTCAGCGGATTCGTTGTCCTTCATTGCGATAAAAGCAGTATCATCGCCTGCGAGAGTACCTGCAAGATTCTCTATATGCATTGTATCGAGAGTTGAGCATGCCGCAGAAGCCAGACCCGGAAGGGTTTTGATAATAATCAAATTCTGCGCAACACAAATTGAGGTAACGCTTTCGCGGAATATTTTCTTAAGCCTTACTTCGTGATCGGAATTCTTTGACTTTCCGCTTACAACGTAATGATATTTGCCGTTTTCGCCGAGCTCTTTGACTAATTGAAGGTCTTTGATATCGCGTGATAGAGTCGCCTGCGTGCTGCTCACGCCGCGTTCAGCAAGAGCTTCAATAAGCTGAGCCTGAGTTTCGATGTCTGTTTCTGCAATTATCTGCAAAATGACGCTCTGTCGTGAAGTTTTCAAGCGTACCCCTCCTTAAATATTTTTATATAAGAGCTTATCAAACGTTTGGTCATAGAAGCTTCTTGTTCCCATGTTTATGAGATTGATAAACTTCTCGGATTTTCGAACAATTACAATGTCATCATTGATTATTTCAATGCCTTTATCACCATCAACGGAAAGATAGGCATGTCTGTCGTGGATTTTTTCAGCCTTAACTGAAATAAGGTGCTCGGAGCTCAGCACAAAATTCTTTGCACCGATTACGTGGGCACAAATCGGCGACACCAGAATATTTTTAGCCTCGGGCTCAACAATCGGTCCGCCTGCAGACATTGAATATCCCGTTGAACCGGTAGGCGTTGCAAGAACAATGCCGTCACCGGAGAAGCTGACGATTCTGTCACCGTCACACCATGCAGTGAGCTTAATGCAGTCACCCATGCCGTGTATTACGGCGTCATTGAGTGCACATTCAGAATAAATTACTTCGCCGTCACGTATAAGCTGAACGTCAATCATCATTCTGAGGCTTGATACAAAATTGCCGGCTGCGGCATCAAGAATTTTTTCAATATTAACAGGCTCTAATGATGCCATAAAGCCTTTAGTGCCAAGATTGACGCCGAGAAGTGGGGTTGAGGCGTGGTCAAGTGAGCGCGCGGTGTTCAAAACGGTGCCGTCACCGCCGATAATTATAAACAGCGATGCTATTTCGGCAACGTCACCCCATTTAACGGTTTTAATATCGCCGGGAATAGTCCCCGGTTCGTCACCGCCGAAAACCGGGCATACTGCGGTTTCGTATCCCGCAGCGTTCAAAATCTCTATTGATTTTTTCGTTAGTTCAAGACCTATATCTCGAAACGGGTTCGGGCAGATAACAACAAGACCCATTTTAATCCCCTCCAATTACTTTTAGAGCACCTCGTGGGAAGCTTCGACAATGGCTTTCGGGTCAATCTCAGCAGGCTCATAGCTGCCTTTTTTTAGATAGCACAGGTATTCAATATTTCCCTCAGGGCCTTTTATGGGTGAAAAATCAAGTCCCATAACCGTCATACCTATTTCGGGAACAAAATTTAAAATGCTTTCAATAACAGAAAGATGGACATTTTTATCTCTTACTACGCCCTTTTTGCCGACTTCCT
>JAKSQP010000003.1 GCA_024404025.1 Clostridia bacterium
AAGAAAAATTCATTCCGTAGGGCACGGATTTATCCGTGCCGGGTGTAAATTCACAACTTTTTTGAAAGAAGACGGTAAGCATAAATGCTTACCCTACGGGGAATGGTATTAAATTTAACAACCGTTTTCCGGCGAAAACCGTAGGGCACGGATTTATCCGTGCCGGTCAAACTTACGCATAAACAAAACCCGCATAGCCGAAATGTGACGGCTGTACGGGTTTTGTTTTATCTTCTTCTGTATTCGCACGGCGCTTTGCATACCAGCACCGTGTCTTTTCCGATAACATCAATATCTTCCCAACGGATTCTGATTTTTTCCCTTTTTCCGAAGATTCCCCAATATCTCGGTCTGCCGAGCAGGATGATCGAAACAACCTTTCCCGAGCAGGAATCAACCTCAATGTCGCTGACCGGGCCAAGCCTGCTTCCGTTGGCTTTGTTGATAACTTCCTTGCATCTCAATTCCGTTATGCAGCAGTTCAAATCATCAACTCCGTATGTTTTCTTTACCATATTTTATGATGTATACAAAAAAAGGATGAATTATCTGCCGGCAATTTTTCTGATTTCTTCAATGCTCATTTCGGTAAGCTTGCCTTTGCTTGCATGAAAACACTTTTCACCAAGCTCAAAAATATAAATATCGCTTTTGATATTATCCGAAAGCACATTAACATATTCGGCGTCCGGAAGCGCTTCCTTAAGCCTTAAAGGCTTCTGCTTGTCCTTGCAGTTCCTGCCGAGAATTTCGCCCGTTTTCGGATTCATTCTTGTTGCAAGCAAAGTGTGAACACCGTATTTTTCGCAAATCGGTTTTAAAAAGAATTCGGGAGAGGCAGAGCAAACAACTATCGGCCTTTCTCTGTTTTCGGGATTGAAAATGGGATAGATTTTCTTTTGCTGTTTCTCCCAGAATTTTTTCGCCATTTTTTCTCCGTCAATGAAACGAAGAAATGTGAAGCATCTGCCCTTGAATTTGTCGCCGAATCCGAATGCAAAAAGCAAAAGATTCATCAGCAAATAAGGCCCGAGAATAATCAGATAAGGTCTGTGAAGAATGCAGTAAAAGAGAAATACGGTTTCGGAATCGTGAGGATAAACCGTTTTATCAAAATCGTAAAGGTCAAATTTCATAAGTTTTTTTGCTTCCGTCAAGGGTGACGGAGGTTTTCTTTCCGTTGATTATTATTTCAAAATCGCCTTTGCCTTCAAGGGCGTATTTTCTGACCTTTCCGTTTTTCCACTCAATGTCAACAATAACATTGCCCTTTGCAAGCAGACCTTTTATGCTTCCGTTTTTCCAATCCGAGGGAAGAGCGGGGAGAAGATAGATTTTGCCGTCTCTGCTCTGCATAAGCATTTCCGTTACGCCGCTTACAAAGCCGAAATTGCCGTCGATCTGGAACGGGGGATGAGCATCAAAGAGGTTTTCGTATGTTCCGCCGCCTCTGCCGTATCTCACGCCTACGCTCTTGACCGGGCGAAGCTGCATATCAATGAGTTTCTTTGCATGGTCGCCGTCAAAGAGTCTTGCCCAGAAATTGATTTTCCATCCGAGGCTCCAGCCCGTGCCGTCATCGCCTCTTCTTGCAAGTGTCTTTTTGCAGGCTTCCGCAAGCTCGGGAGTGCCGTCGGCGGTGATGATGTTTGCGGGGTGAAGAGCATAAAGATGCGAGCAATGGCGGTGATGGATCTCGGTTTCGGGATAATCATCGTCATATTCGAGAAGCTGACCCTCGCTGCCGAGCTTGAAGTCCGGCATTCTTTCAAGCGTTTTTTCAAGCTTTTCTCTGAATTTTATGTCTTTATCAAGAATTTCGGAAGCTTTGATGAGGTTGCCGAAGAGCTGCTTTGCTATGCTCAAAGACATTGTGCTGTATTTTCCTACCGTGCAGTCCTTGCCCTGATATTCAAAATCGTTTTCAGGAGATGTTCCGGGGCAGAGGATGAGCTTTCCGTCGGATTCGCACATAATGTCAAGATAGAATTCGGCAGCGCCTTTCATAACGGGATAAACTTTTGCAAGAAAATCCTTGTCCTGCGTGTATTCGTAATGCTCAAAAAGATGAGCGCAGAGCCAGCCCGAGGAGCCGTGCCAGAATGCCCAGCGTGCGCTGCCGCCTACCGGAGTTGAAAGTCTCCAGAGGTCAACATTGTGATGCGAAACCCAGCCTTTTGCGCCATACTGACCCTTGGCTGCGATTTTTCCGCTTTCACTCAGCTCTTCAACCATTTTAACGAGCGGCAGATTTACTTCCGGCATACGGCACATAAGCACCGGCCAGTAGTTCATTTCGGTGTTGATATTAACGGTATAGTTTGAATGCCAGGGGGCATAAAGCTTGTTGTTCCATATTCCCTGAAGATTTGCGGGCTGTGTGCCCTCTCTTGACGAAGAAATGATAAGGTATCTTCCGTAATTATAAACGAGCACTGTCAGACCGGTATCGTTCTTTTTTTTCTTGTTTTCAGTAAGTCTTTTATCGGTCGGAATATCAATTTCATCGCATTTTATGTTAAGCTTGACTCTGTCGTAGAGTTCCTTATAATCTTTGATATGCTCGGCTTTGAGAGCTTCGTAATCGTAATCCGCTTCAAGCCTTGCTTTGCATGGAGCGGCAAATTCCTTTCCCTCAAGATAGGGCTTTCTGTTCCAGCCGTTGAATGAAGTTTCGCAGGTGAAATATATATAAACCTCTGTTGCTTCCTTTATGGAAAGCTTTGTTTCGTTCTTGCCGGGTTTGCCGTCGGTAACGATTTTGGCGCCTGAAAGAAAACGGATTCCCCGAAGCTCCGGGTCATCATAATAAGCGATAACGGAAGACTGGTTGTCAACGTTGTTTTCGCTCGGGCATTCGCCCTCAAGATAGATGATGTTTTTATCTTCGTCAACAAAGCTGTTTGATCTGACTACGGAAGAAAGAGAGAGAGTAATATCCGTTTTTTCGGAGCAGGTGAGCTTTGCACAGATCATCTTTGCGGGATATGAAGCAAAGAATTCTCTCGTGAAAAGAGCATTTCCGCAGGTGAATTCAACCTTTGAAAGCGAATCCGAAAGATTGAGCGAGCGTTTGTAATTTTTGATTTTTCCTTTGATCGAATACTCAATATCAAGGTCTCCGAGAGGCACATAAGCCTGCGACCATATGCTTTCAAAGTTTTCCTGGATCTCGCTTTCGGCTTCAATGAATTTTCCTTCAAGAGCAAGCTTCTGCGCTCTTTTGAATGATTCGGGAGCGCCTTCTCTGACCGTATTTTTGGGGTGGCCGGTCCAGAGCTCATCGTGATTGAGCGAAATTTTTTCTTTTGCCGTGCCGCCGAATATCATTGCGCCGAGATGGCCGTTGCCGATCGGCAGAGCTTGCGTCCATGCCTTTGCGGGGGAATTATAATATAATGTATCTGTATTTGACATCTTTTTTCACCTCTGTGATTTATTGGAAAAATTATATAACATTTTATTCACTTAGTCAATGAATAAAAATGACTGAAATCCTGCAAAAAAATAAAATCTCTTGCAATTTTCATTCGTTTATTGTAAAATATCATTTAACTGCGACCGGGGAGTGAGAATTATGGCAGAAAATATTCAGAAAAAAATTGATTCGGTATATAACAGTCTTTCAAAAGGACACAGAAAAATTGCAGATTATATCAGGGCAAATTACGAAAAAGTTTCGTTTATGACTGCCGCTTCTCTCGGCGCAACGGTAGGAGTGAGTGAATCAACGGTTGTCCGTTTTGCAACTCATATCGGGTTTGACGGCTATCCCGAATTTCAGAAGCGCCTTCAGGAGATGGTTAAAAATAATCTGACAAGCATTCAGAGAATGGATGCCGTTTCCGCTGCCGGCGATGAAAACCTTCTTGACAGAGCCTTTGCCGCCGATATCGAAATGATAAAGGGTACAAGAGATTCGGTTTCAAGGTCTGCCTTTGCGGGTGCGGTTGAAGCCATCAACAACGCCGAAAAAATATATATTCTCGGAGTCAGAAGCTCCGCTTCTCTTGCGGGCTTTGCCGCATTTTATTTCGGATTCCTTTTTGATAATGTAATTCTTGTTGACACCTCTGCTTCAAGCGAAATGTTTGAGCAGATGTTCAGAATCGGAAGCAGGGATGCCTGCATTGCGGTCAGCTTTCCGAGATATTCAAACAGAACGGTCAAGGCTCTTGAATTTGCGAAATCAAGAGGCGCTTCGATCATCTCGATAACCGACGGACCGATGTCCCCGATAGCGGAATATGCAACTCATCTTCTTGTTGCAAAAAGCTCAATGGTTTCGTTTGTTGATTCTCTTGTTGCTCCGCTCAGCCTTATCAACGCTCTTATAGCGGCGGTTGCCAATGAAAGAAACGAAGAGGTCCATGCAAATCTTGAAATGCTTGAAGAGATCTGGAAACAATATCATGTTTACAGCGGCGGGGAGGATAAAAAATGAATAATTCCGTGCTTGTTGTCGGAGCGGGAGCCGCAGGACTTATGGCGGCGGGCTCGGCAGCCGAAGCCGGAGCAAGAACGGTTATCCTCGAACGCAATGACCGTCCGGGAAGAAAGGTCATGATAACCGGCAAGGGCAGGTGCAATGTTACAAATAACTGCGCTTCTTTGCAAACGCTTATTTCAAATGTGCCGAGAAACGGAAGGTTTCTTTACGGCGCATTTTCAAGATTTATGCCGGCTGACGTTATAGATTTCTTTGAAAGCAGGGGAGTTGAACTCAAAACCGAAAGAGGCAGCAGAGTTTTTCCCGTTTCGGATAAATCCTCCGATATTGTTGATGCTCTTGCGGAATTCGGCTGCAGCAAATCGAAAGTAATCAAAGGAAGAGCGGTTAAGCTCATAACCGAAAACGGTTATGCCGCAGGGATAGAAACGGAAAACGGCGAAACCGTCTATGCCGATAAAATAATAATCGCAACCGGCGGACTTTCATATCCGGCAACCGGCTCGACGGGGGACGGATATGAGCTTGCAAGGCAGGCGGGCCACACCGTAACGGAAATCAAGCCTTCACTTGTTCCTCTTGAGATTCACGAGGGTTTTTGCAGCGAGCTTATGGGACTTTCTCTTCGCAACACCGCCATTAAAGTTTTTGATACGGAGAAAAATAAAGAAATTTATTCGGATTTCGGAGAAATGCTTTTTACTCATTTCGGAGTGTCCGGTCCGATGATTTTAAGTGCAAGCGCTCACATGAGAGATATGAAAAAGGGCAGATATAAGATTTTTATCGACCTTAAACCGGCTCTTTCGATTGAGCAGCTTGATGCAAGAATTCTGCGTGATTTTTCAGAAAATACAAACAAGAATTTCATCAATGCTCTTGACGGACTTTTGCCGAAAAAGCTTGTTCCCGTTGTTGTAAAATTAAGCAGGATCCCGATGTCCGAAAAGGTGAATCAGATAACCCGTGAGCAGAGAAGAGCGCTTGCGGAGCTTTTGAAAAATCTTGCCGTTACCGTTACCGATTTCAGACCGGTTGATGAGGCTATCATCACCTCCGGCGGAATTGATGTTTCGGAAATCAATCCCAAAACAATGGAATCAAAGCTTGTGAAAGGTCTTTATTTTGCAGGCGAGGTTATAGATGCTGATGCATATACAGGCGGCTTCAATCTGCAGATTGCCTTTTCAACGGGCAGACTTGCCGGCTTGAGCGCTGCGGAAACGGAGTGATCAATATGAACAATGAAATAATAAATGTTGCAATTGACGGCCCTGCCGGAGCGGGAAAAAGCACGGTCGCAAAGGCAGTTGCCGCAAGGCTCGGATTCATTTATGTTGACACGGGCGCTCTTTACCGTGCAATAGGGGTTAATGCTCTGCGAAAGGGAATCGCAACAAGCGATAAGCCTGCTGTTGCGGCAACTCTCGGAGATGTGAAGGTTGAGCTTGCGTTTGAAAACGGCGTTCAGAAGGTTCTTCTCAACGGAGAGGATGTTTCAGCCGAAATAAGAACTCCCTCAGCCTCTATGGCGGCTTCCGATGTTTCCGCCGTGCCGGAGGTCAGAGCGTTCCTCTTTGATTTGCAGAGAAATATCGCAAAAGAGAATAACTGCCTTATGGACGGCAGAGATATAGGCACGGTAGTGCTTCCCGATGCAAAAGTGAAGATTTTTCTCACCGCATCGCCGGAGATCCGTGCAGGCAGAAGATATAAGGAGCTTATCGAAAAAGGCTCACAGGTTGAATTCAAAGATGTACTTGAAGATTTGATAAAAAGGGATTATAATGATTCCCACAGAGAAATCGCTCCTCTGAAGCCTGCGGAAGACGGAATGATAATCGACACCTCCGAGCTTGATTTTGAAGGCTCGGTCAATGCAATAATAAATGCGATCAAGGAGAAAATGTAATGAAAGGTTTTGACTATTCAAAAATTCCTCATAGTAAGTTTTATGATATATTCAAGCCCATCGGCGGAAGATTCGGAAAAATGTATTTCGATTTCGACTATATCGGCACCGAAAATATTCCCAAAGAGGGCGGATTTATCATTGCCTCTAACCATATTCACGCAATTGATCCGGGCGTTATCGGCCTTGGAATCGACGGAAGGCAGCTTCATTTTATGGGAAAAAAGGAGCTTTTCGAAAAGCCTATTTCAAGATGGTTTTATACCCATCTTAACGGATTCCCCATTGTCAGAGGCGGCGCAGACACGGAGGCTTTGAGATTCGCAGTCAGAATCGTTGAAGAGGGCCACATTCTCGGCATTTTCCCCGAAGGTACCCGCTCCGATGATCAGAAGCCGAAAAGGCCTAAAAACGGCGTTGCAAGAATCGCAAAGGCTTCTCACGCAAATATTCTGCCCGTTGCGCTTATTAACACCGATAATTTTAAATTCCGTTCAAAATATACCGTCAGATTCGGCAAAATGATTCCCTATGAGGAACTCGGACTTACCGAAGACGGCGGCAGAGAAGAACTTAAAAACGCTTCGGATTACATTATGGATAAGATCATTGAACTCTGGGAGGAAGGACATTGCGAATAACTCTCGCAAAAACCGCAGGCTTTTGCTTCGGCGTTGCCCGTGCGATTGAAATGGCGTATGACCTTGCAGACAAGCAGGTTGATGCCGTGACCCTCGGCCAGCTCATACATAATCCGCAGGTTACGGAAGATCTTGCCTCCAGGGGAATTCCCGAAATTTCTTCTCCCGAAGAAGCGAGGAACGGCCAGACTGTCATTATTCGTGCGCACGGAGTTGCGGAAAGCGTTTATTCGGCTTTGCAGAAAACCGGATGTGAAATCTGCGATGCAACCTGCCCCTTCGTTAAAAAAATCCATAAAACGGTTAAAGAAAATTCCGATGAAAACAGATCGGTTATCATAGCCGGCGATCCGGAGCATCCCGAAGTCAGGGGCATAAAAGGGCATTGCCCGGGCGAAGCGTATATCGTTTCCGATGCCGGAGATGTTGAAAAACTTTTTTCGGAAAATGAAAAACTCGGTCAAAAAGAGCTGATTGTTGTCTCTCAAACAACATTTTCGCAAAATGAATGGAAAAAATGTAAAGAAAAAATAAAAATATACTGTACAAATCCGATTTTTTTTGATACAATATGTGATGCTACCCGAAAAAGACAGGATGAAGCATCGGAGCTTTCAAGGAAGAGCGATGCCATGATCATCATCGGCGGCAGACACAGTTCGAATACCGCAAAGCTTTTTGCGGTGTGCAGCGAAAACTGCGACACATTTTTGGTGGAAAGAGCCGAAGAGCTTTTTACCATAGATTTTTCCAAATACGCCGAAATCGGCGTGACGGCAGGGGCATCAACCCCTTCCGCAATAATTAAGGAGGTACTTTTTGCAATGTCCGAAATCGTAAAAGAAACCGAAAATATTCAGGTAGAGGAGGTGCCTTCTGAAGCAATGACAACTGAAGAGATGGATTTCTCAGCAGCTCTTGAAGCTTCTCTGAACAGCATGAGTACTGATCAGAAAGTCAAGGGTGTTGTTATGGGTATAACCCCCACAGAGATCCAGGTAGATATCGGCAGAAAGCATGCAGGCTTTGTTCCGCTTGATGAATACAGCGCCGATCCTCATGCTGATGCTGCAAAAGAGCTCAAAATCGGTGACGAAATTGATCTCATCATTATGAAAACTAATGATGCCGAAGGAACTGTTATGCTTTCAAAGAAGCGCTTTGATGCTCAGAAATCATGGGTTGATATCATTGATGCAGAAGCAGACGGCAGAATCCTTGAAGGTAAGGTTATCGAAGTTGTTAAGGGCGGCGTTCTTGTTGCCTGCAACGGTCTTCGTGTTTTCATCCCCGCATCGCACGCAACAGAGCGCAAGGGCGATGACCTTGAAGCTCTCGTAAAGACGGAAGTTAAATTCCGTATTCTTGAAGTTGACAAGCAGCGCAGAAGAGCTGTCGGCTCAATTCGCAACGTTCTCAGAGATGCCAAGAAAGAAGCTTCCGAAGCATTCTGGGCTCAGGCAGAGGTTGGCCAGAAGTATCACGGAACAGTTAAGTCGCTCACAAGCTACGGTGCATTCGTTGACATCGGCGGCATTGACGGCATGGTACATATTTCCGAGATGAGCTGGAAGCGCATCAAGAATCCTGCTGAAATCTTTGAGGTTGGTCAGGAAGTTGACGTTTATATCAAGGCTCTCGACGCTGAGAAGAAGAAAATTTCTCTCGGTTACAGAAAAGACGAAGATAATCCCTGGGAGATCCTTAAGAAGGATTATCCCGAAGGCTCGGTTGTTAACGCTGAAATCGTCAGCCTCACAACATTCGGCGCTTTCGCAAAGGTTATCCCCGGCATTGAAGGTCTTATCCATATTTCGCAGATCGCAGACCGCCGTATCAACAAGCCTGAAGATGTTCTTAAAGTCGGCGATAAAGTTGACTGCAAAATCATTGCTGTTGATTATGACAAGAAGCGTGTCAGCCTTTCCATCCGTGCTCTTATAGAGAAGGAAGAAACTGAAACCGAAGAAGCTGCCGAAGCCGAAGCAGTTAAAGCTGAAGTTGAAGAAGCTGTTGAGGCTGTTGAAGCTCCCGCAGAGGAATCAGCAGAATAAGTCGTATTTTCAGCCGCCCGCAGTTAACTCTGTGGGCGGTTTTTCGATATTTGGAGTGATTTGGTATGTCTTCCGATAAGGGAAGGTTTATGGGGCCGCTTTTCTGCATAAGTGCGGCTCTTATATGGGGTTTGTCATTCGTCTTTCAGAGCGAAGGAAGCGGAATGGTTGAATCCTTCACATTCAACGGAATAAGAACTTTTCTCGGAGGAATTGTGCTTATTCCCGTTGTTGCATTTACTTTTTTTAAGCAGAATAAAAAGCTTGCAAAGGAAGAAAGAAAGAAATTTCCGATCAAAGAGGTTTTCATCGGCGGTCTTTGCTGCGGAATTCCTCTTTTTATCGGCGGAAATCTCCAGCAGGAGGCTTTTCGCTATCTTGATGCTGGAAAGGTCGGCTTTATAACCGCTCTTTATATGCTTCTTGTGCCGATATTCGGATTGTTTCTGAAACAGAAAGCAAAGCTCAATGTCTGGATAGGCATTGGATTCGGCGTTTTCGGTTTGTTCCTTTTAAGCGTTGAAAAAGGAGATTTCAGCCTCGGAAAGGGTGAAATCATAACAATTCTCGGCGCAGTAGGATTTGCGGCGCAGATAATTGAGATTGACCGATTCTGCCGTAAGGTAGACTGCGTTGCGCTTTCGTGTATGCAGTTTCTTATTGCCGGTGCACTTTCCATAATCTGTATGTTTATTTTTGAAACGCCGAGCATAACGGCAATCAAAGGAGCGGGTATGCAGATTCTTTATGCCGGAATCATGAGCTGCTCGTGCGCATTCACATTTCAGGTTATCGGTCAGAAATATTCAGAGCCTGCCGCCGCTTCGATTCTTCTCTGCCTTGAATCGGTATTTTCCGTTATTTTCGGCTGGATAATTCTTGACCAGGCGCTCAACACAAGAGAGCTTACCGGCTGTGCGATAATGTTCGTCGGAATAATTCTTACGCAGCTTCCTGCCGAAATTTTCACAAAGAAGAAAACACTTTCAAAGGGTGATGTTAAATGATAAAAAGAATAATCAGCTTGTTTATTTCAACTGTTATGGCTTTTTCCGGCATTCAGCTCCTTTCACCTGATGAATTGATAGATATATTTTTTGAAACTCTTTACGGCATTCCCTTTACCTCTTCTTCCATTAAAGGCGATTTCTTTTCCGAAATCGGCGAAAATGACATTGAGGTCACGGGGAAAAATTCCGGAATAGTCAAAAACCGTTTGGTTGTTATTATAAAATCCGGAACGGGTTTTAGTCAAAAGCGTGAATTGCTTGAAAATCAGAACCTCAAGGCAATCGGCTGGTGCGCTCCGGTTGATATTTTTGTTGTATCGTGCAGCCAATCGGACAGCGGATCGATCGGTAAAAAATGCAGAAGCCTTATGCAGAATGAATGTGTCAGACTTGCAATGCCTTTGGTTGTTTCAAAAAATGCCCCGCAGGGCACCCCGAATGATCAGTATTATCTTTTTGATGATCTTGAAAAATGCAATTGGGATGAGCTGAATCCCGACGGTTCCGAAGCCTGGCTTGAAATGATAAACGCAAGGCAGGCGTGGGATTATGAAGCATATTATAATCCTGTTAAGCTCGGCGTTGTTGACACGGGCTTTTCAACAAGGCATCCTGAGCTGAAAGGCAAAATCACTTTCCCGAATTTTTGGCAGAAGCTTCTTAATTTCCCCGATTATCACGGAACTCATGTTGCCGGAATAATTGCCGCAAACAGAAATGACGGAATCGGGGTTGCCGGAATATGCAGCCAGGCAACGCTCTGCTGTGTTGACTGGAGTCCTTTGATTTCGTGGAATTCAAGCCTTTCCGTTCTTTTCGGCTTGGCTGCCGAGGTCAAGGCGGGGGCGAAAGCAATCAATTTTTCCGTCGGCAAATCTGCCGCCGCAGAAAGTGACCGGTTGGAGATGATGGAAAATGTCATTAATGCCGATGCAACGCTGACCTATTATTTTATGTCATCTCTTCTTGAAAAGGGTTATGATTTTCTCTGCATTCAGTCGGCAGGCAACGGCGATGCCTACGGTATACCGATTGATGCCCGTTATAACGGAATATTCTGCGGAATAGATGAAAATCAGGATTTTTCGGTTGTTTCCGATATTCCGTATGATGAAATAGAAAAGAGAATCATCATAGTCGGCAGCACGGGATACGATTCCGAAAACGGCTATGTTCAGAGCAGGTTTAATAATGTCGGAAGCCGTATTGACATAACTGCTCCGGGAGAAGAAATTATCAGCACGATAACCGATAAATCTTATCTTTATCTTTCGGGCACTTCAATGTCGACCCCCATGGTTACCGGCGCAGCAGGCCTTATCTGGTCGATCAATCCGGAGTTTTCCGCCGAAGAGGTCAGAGATATAATCCTTTCGTCAACGGACCGTGTTTCCGCAAAGAATGATTCTCTTCCCGAAGAAGCGGATGCAATAGCAAAGGATATACCCGTTCTTAACGCAAAGCTCTGCGTTGAAGAGGCTTTGAAAAGAACTTATCCCGATATGGGAACCGTTTCCGGCAAAATTGAACTGAACGGCGAAAAAAATGCGGTTGTTTCCTTTAACGGAAAAGAATATACTGTATTCTCTGACGGCAGCTTCAGCTTTGTTTTCGATTCCGGAAACGGAACAATAAGCGCTGTTTTTCCTGACGGAACCGAAATTTTCTCGGCGGAAATAACCGTTGCGGCAGGGGAAATGACAGAAGTTTCCCCGGAGCCCGTTTCGGAAATCATTGAATAAAAAATATATATGAAAGGGTTTTAGTTATGGCAGAAATCAAAAAGCATTGGTATAAAGAAATGTCCGTTTATCAGATATGGACAAGAAGCTTTTGCGACAGCAACGGTGACGGCATAGGCGACCTTCCCGGCGTTTACAGCAAGCTTGATTATATCAAGAGCCTCGGAGTTGACGGTATATGGTTCTCTCCCATATTCCCGACCCCGAATGCCGATTACGGCTATGATGTTTCCGATTATAAAAACATCAATCCCGAATTCGGTACTCTTGATGATTTCAAAAAGGTTCTTGAAGGCGCTCACGAGCGTGGAATGAGAGTCTTTATGGATCTTGTTGTCAACCACACCTCTGATGAACACGAATGGTTTAAAGAGGGCGCAAAGGATGTCAACAGCCCTTATCATGATTATTATTTCTGGCGCAAGGGAAGAAAGAACGGCAAAAAGCCTCCCAACAACTGGCTTTCCGTTTTTGAAGGCGGCGCATGGGAATACAATAAAGATATTGACGAATATTATCTTCATGTTTTTGCAAAGAAACAGCCCGACCTCAATATGGATAACCCGAAGGTCCGTGAAGAAGTCAAAAGCATAATCCGCTTCTGGCTCGATATGGGTGTTGACGGTTTCCGTGAGGATGTTATAACATTCATTTCAAAGGATGAAGGCCTTCCCAACGGTTTCCCGCTTCCCATTGCAACCGGTGTTGAGCATTATAAGCACGGTCCGCATCTTGAAGAATATCTTGATGAATTCAGAGCTGTTCAGGAAGAATATGATTGCTTCGTTGTCGGCGAAGGTCCGCAGACGACCCTCAAGGATGCAGTTAATTTCTGCTCCGAGGGACCGGGCAAAAAGCTTGATATGCTTATTTCGTTTGACCACATGAATGCAGACTGCTTTATGGTTGACTGGATCAAGCTTCCGTTCAGCCTTCGCAAGCTCAAATCGACCTTTGATAAGTGGCAGAACGCAATGTACGGCAGAGGTTGGAACTGCCTTTATATCGAAAACCATGATCACGCAAGAATCATTGACAGATACGGTGATCTCAATTACAGAGTTGAAAGCGGAAAAATGCTTGCCACAATGTATACAATGCAGTGCGGTACACCGTTCATCTATCAGGGCCAGGAAATAGGTATGACAAACATTGAGGTCAAGGACATCAACGAATATAAGGATGTTATGACTTTCAATAACTACCGTCTTTTCAAGAATATTCTTCATTTCAGCGATGAAAAGTTCCTTAAGCTTTCAAGCAAGGTCAACCGTGAAAACGCAAGAACTCCCGTTCAATGGTCGGCAGAGAAGAATGCGGGCTTCACAACCGCCGAGAAGGCATGGTTTAACATTAACCCGAATTATACCGATATAAATGTTGAAGCTGCTGAAAAGGATGAAAATTCTCTTCTCAACTATTACAGAAAGCTTCTCAAATTCCGCAAGGAAAACGAGGTCTGCATTTACGGCGATTTCAGGCAGCATTATAAAATGAGCAAGGACCTCTTTGTCTATGAAAGAAACTATAAGGGCAAGAGAATGCTTGTTGTCTGCTCATTTTCCGCTGATCCCGTTCAGTTCAAGGCTCCCAAAGGCTTTGACCTTTCAAAGGGAAAGATTGCCGTTTCAAACTATGAGGTCACAAACACAAGCCTCAATAACTTTATGACAAGGCCCTACGAAGCAAGAGTTTATATTTTTGAATAATTAAACAAAGCCCGCATTCAGACATATCAGCCTGATTGCGGGCATTTTAAAAGGGGATAGGAAAATGAAATTTTCGTCTTCATTCATATTTGCATCGCCCGAAATCAGTGAGCTTGAAAAATTTGTTGCCGCTCCGTATTTCAGAAAGGTCGTTTGCTTTGATAGACTTCCCGAAAAGGCTGAAATAACTCTGACGGGTCTCGGATTTTACCGCTTGTGGATCAACGGAACAGAGATAACGAAGGGAATTCTTGCTCCGTATATTTCGAATCCGAATCATTTTGTTTATTATGATAATTATGATATTCTTGAATATCTTAACGATGGCGAAAATGTTTTCGGCTTTATGCTCGGAAACGGAATGCAGAATGCGCCCGGCGGAGCTATCTGGAATTTTCATAAGGCAGATTTCAGAGGTGCTCCGAGATTTGCCTTTTGTATTGAATATGAATCAGACGGAAAAACCTTTTCCGTTGAAGCAGATGAAAGCGTCAGATGGAGCCGTTCTCCGCTTTATTTCGATGATCTTCGCTGCGGCGAAAGATATGATGCGGGAAAAGAACAGGATGGCTGGAACAAAGCCGGATTTGATGATTCAGATTGGAATGATGCTGTTTTCTGCGAAGCTCCGAAAGGCGAAAAAAGGCTCTGCGAGGCCGAACCGGTCAAACCGACGGGAGAAATTCTTAAACCCGTTTCGATTCGCAGAGGTGAACTTGATAATTTCGTTCCGAACGAAGCTGTTGCCAAAATCGTTCCGCAGGAATTGCCGGGCGAACGCATGGGATATATCTACGATTTCGGAGCCAACAGAACGGGTGTATGCCGTCTGAAAATCAAAGGAAAAGCAGGGCAGAGGATAGAGCTTCAGTTCGCCGAGCATCTTTCGGATGAAGGCAAGGTGTTTTATGCAAATATTGATTTCTATCCGGACGGCTATGCGCAAAGAGATGTTTATATCTGCAAAGGCGGCGAAGAGGAAATCTTTGAGCCTGCATTTACCTATCACGGTTTCAGATATTGCCTTGTTATCGGCCTTGATGATGAGCAGGCAACGGAAGATCTTCTTTCGTTTGTAATCATCAATTCCGATGTTAAGGAATGCGGAAATTTTATCTGCTCTGATGAAACTGCCAATGCTCTTCAAAAGATGTGCAGAAATTCCGATTTATCTAATTTCCATTATTTCCCGACCGATTGCCCTCACCGTGAGAAAAACGGCTGGACGGGCGATATAGCCACTTCTGCGGAGCATATACTGATGAATATTACCGCAGAAAAGAGCTTTGTTGAATGGATGAGAAATGTTTGCAGGTCGCAGGCTGAAAACGGATGGATTCCTCCCGTTATTCCCAACGGCGAGTGGGGAGGCGATTGCGGACCCGCATGGAACTGCGTTCTGACCTTTGTTCCTTATTATGTTTACAGATTCAGAGGCAACAGAAAGCTTATGGAGGATACTGCTGAAGCCATCTGTAATCATCTTGTTTACAGCAGAAATATGCTCAACGAAAAAGGTCTGATCGATTTCGGCATCGGTGACTGGTGCTGCGTCAGAAATCAGGTAAAGGCAACGAGAGAATATGTAACATCCGTTTATCTCTGTGCGCTGTGCGATAAAGCCGGATTTATTTTTGATGAGCTCGGAATGGCAGAAAGAAAAGAATATGCCGTTAAGCTCTGCAGCGATGTCAAAGAGGCGGTCAGGAAGAATTATGTTGATATTGAAAATATGAGGGTTGACACAAATTGCCAGACCTCGCTTGCAATAGCGATATTTTTTGACATTCTGACCGAAGAGGAAAAACCTGCGTTTGCAAATCTGCTGATCGACCTCATTCACCGGAATGATGATTTCATTGATTTCGGTCTTATCGGAGCGAGAACTCTTTTTCATGTTCTTTCGGATTTCGGTGAAAGCGAACTTGCTTACAAGATGATAACAAGACCCGAATGGCCGTCATTCGGCAACTTTATCGAAAGAGGATTCACCTCGATGCCCGAAGATTTTCAGATGGAAGGCAAGAGGATCGATTCGCTCAATCATCATTTTATGTGCGATATTTCAAACTGGTTTATTTCAAGGGTTGCAGGCCTTCGGTATAATCCCGGCGGCAGAAATTTCAAAGAACTGATATTTGAACCTGCTTTCATTGAAAAGCTGAATTTCGCCGAAAGCTTCTATGATTCAATATTCGGAAAAATTACCGTCAGATGGAACAGAAACGGCGATGAAATAACAGCAGAAGCCTCTTTCCCCAAGGGGATGGAATTGACATTCAAAGCGCCGAAAGGCTTTGAAATTGTTTCTTCCGATGTCAGCGAAACATCTGCGGTTTATATTTTGAAATAATAAAAAAAGAAGAATTTCAAGGCGATTGAACCTCGGAATTCTTCTTGATGGTGGAGACAATGCGGATCGAACGCATGACCTCCTGCGTGTGAAGCAGGCACTCTGACCGGCTGAGCTATGCCTCCGTTTGATTGAAATTATAGCACAATTTTTCTTGATGTCAATACAGCAAATCTGTTTATAAAGTGCCGCCCAAAGTTCAAACAGGAAACTTTGAGCGGCATAATTATTATTTCTTGTCAACAAAGTAGAACTGGAATTGAGATTCTTCTTTTTTCTTCTTTGCTTTCTTTTCTTCTGCTTTTTTGTCTTCGTCAGGCTTTTTCTCTTCTTCGGGTTTTACTGCTTCGGGTTTTTCGTTCTTTGATCCGGGCTTTGTTTTGGATGCTTCATCCGTATCTTTGCTTCCGCCCTTCTTTTTAAGAAGGAAGAAAACTGCGGCAGCGGCAAGAATAACAACGGCAGCAATTATAACGGGAATGATCGGGAATGAGATTTTTGCATCCTTGATCGTGTAATCAAAAGCTGCTGCATCGTTGAGAGCTTTATCCTTAATGCCGGATACCGTAAGAACGATTCCGTTGTTTTCAAGAGAATCAACCTTGACTGTTGCTTTGCAGTCTGCATATTCAACGGATGTGACCTTTATTCCGAGCGCATTTCCGTCTGTATCCTTGAAAATGTAGCTTTCGGGCTTATCCGCATTGATAACATCCTCGCTGAAAGTGATAACGAGTGTGTTGGTATTTTCGTCTGTTTTGCAGGAGAGTATTTCGGGAGCAACTGTGTCGGAAGTCCATGCGTCAACCTTTGTTTTCTTTGAGATGGCTTTGCCGTTTCCGAGGTCGATAACAAGCTCTGCGTCTTCTTTTGCTTCAATATCAGAGGAGGCAACTGCCGAAATCACTACCGGATTTGAGGGTGCTTTGGCGGCAAGAAGAGAAGCTGCGTTCTTTTCGCCGAATGCTTTTGCGCCGCCCTTTGAGTTTTTGAGAAGAGCATTAAATTTATCTGCTGTTTCCTTTTTGAGGGAATCTGCATAGAAGCCGTACACGGGAACGGATGATTTTTTAAGATTTTCGGCAACCTTTTTTTGATCGGTGTTTTTGCTTATTGTGTCAACGCCGTCGCTGAAAATAACGGGAATAACATTGTCTGCCTTGCTTTCGGAAACCTTTGCAAGAAGCTTATCTGTTGCTTCGTAGAAAACAGTATCCTGGCCGTTGCATTCAATAGCTTTGATTTTCTTTTCGGCTTCTTCTTTGCTTTCGCTTCCGTTAAGAACGGTAACAAAACTCGTGTCAAAAGTATAAAGAGAAAGCTTGTCGCCATTTTTTAGCGATTTATAAATTGAAAGAACGGCATTCTTTTCGGCTTCAAAATATGCTTTTGTTGATTTTGATGTGTCGATAAGAACGATCCATTCTGTTGAGCCGCCATTTGATTCTGCCGAAGATACTTTAAGCTCCTTGCCGTCAAGAACAGCTTTGACCTTTGATGAATCAAGAGCATCAATATCCGCTCCGCTGACTGTGGCGGTTATGTTCGGCATATCGACCTTGATGTCCGAAATCTCTGCAGCGAAAACGGAGAGATTCATAAATGTAAGCATCATGGCAATGCATAAAAAGATTGAACAGATTCTATTTTTCATTAAATTCAACTCACTTTCGCAATTTTTATTATAACACAGAAAAACAGAAAATCAATGTTTTTTAGAAAATATATATATTATTTAATACTTGAAAAACAAAAGAAAATAAGTTACAATTTTTCGTATCGAAGGAGTGTTTATATGAACTGGATATGGCTTGACGATAAAAGATACCCGGATTTTCAGCTGAATTATTCAAACGAAAATTCCGTTCCGGAAGAAAGAAGAAATGAATTCGGATATTGCGTTGCTGAATTTTCAAAGGGATACCGTTTTCCGAAGAAAATAAAAAGAGCATTCGTTAAAATCAGCGCAGATAACTGTTTCCATCTGTTTATAAACGGCAGATTTATCGGAATGGGTCCCGTTTTGCCCGGAGGAGATTTTCTCTGCAAAAGACCTGCCCCGAAGCATTATATGAATGAATATGAAATAGATGTTGATTCCGATAAACTCGATTTTTCGGTTGATGTCAGACTTCTGCCTTTTAAAGTGTGCGATTATTCACGAAATCACGGCGGTCTGGCAATCGAAGCGGAGTTTGAAACGGAAGATGGTGAAAAGCTTATTGCTTCAACCGATGAATCGTGGCTCGGCAGAAGAAAAACGGGTCATACCGGCTTCACTTCGTTTGATTCAACTGCCGACGAAGATGAATTTGTTTTCACAAAATCGGTCAACGATATATGGAACGCCGAAAAAGCGCCTGTTCCCATGCTTCATTTTGAATATCTCTGCAATAAGAATTTCAGGGTCGAGGCGGGCGAAGAAAAGGAATTTGCCGTTGAAATTGATAAGATTTACGGCGCATATCCGATTTTTGTTTCAGACGGAAAATGCAGAATAGATTTTGAAAGCGACGAGCTGAAAAATCAGAAAACCGGAGAAGAATCAATCGTTTTCGGCAGGTTGGGGGAATATTTTTCGTTTGTGATGCACAGCATCGGCTATGCAAAGCTCAGAATCAAAAATACCGATGATAAGCCGGTCAACGTGGAATTTAAGCTCCTTGCAGCATATTATCCCGTTGAAAAAGAAGGCTCATTCAGATGCAGCGACGAGGGCTTCAACAAGGTTTATGATGTCTGCAAGCATACTCTTAAAATATGCCGCCAGACAATTCATCTTGACAGCACAAAGCATCAGGAGCTTCTTGCCTGCACGGGCGATTACTATATTGATGCGCTTATGACTCTCTATATGTTCGGCGATATGCGCCTTGCTGAATTCGATGTTCAGCGTACCGCTGACTGGCTCAAAGCAAACTGCGGCAGAATGTTCCACACAACTTACAGCCTTATATGGGTGCAGATGCTTCGTGATGTTTATATGATTACGGGTAACAAGTCGCTCCTTGAAAACTGCGAAGACGGTCTTGACATTCTTTTGCGCAGATTCGATTCCTATATGGGCAGCAGCGGTCTTATCGAATATCCGCCCGATTTTATGTTTGTTGACTGGACTGTGGTTGACGGTTATTCGATGCACCATCCTCCGAAGGCGCTCGGTCAAACTGTTCTGAATGCTTTCTATTATGAGGCTCTCAATGCGGCGGATTATGTTTATTTGCAGATTGGCAGAAGTGACAAATCCGAAAAAATCAGAGCGAGAATGATTGAATTCAAAGCCGCATTCAACCGTGATTTCTTTGATGCCGATAAAAAGCTTTATTTTGACGGAAAAAGTGACCCGTATCTCAAAAATGGAACATACGAGCCGACAAATTCAACGAAGAAATATTTTACGAAATATCCGAATATCCTTGCCTGCCTTTACGGACTTGCCGATAAAGAGCTTGCAGTCGACATAATTGAAAGAATCATCTTTAACGATGAAATGCAGGATATTCAGCCGTATTTTATGCATTATATGATTTGCGCCGTCAGAAAGCTCGGCCTTTTCGGCAAATACGGTTTGAAACTTCTTGACAGGTGGAAAAAAGTTGTTGAAGAATGCGATAAAGGGCTTGCGGAGGGCTGGATCGCACCGGAGCCTTCTTATTCATTCGACCATTCCCATGCGTGGGGCGGAACGGTTTCATATCAGCTTCCGTCAGCCTTCAGCGGAATGAAGATCATCGAACCCGGAATGAAAAAACTTTCATTTGAACCTGATCTCTGGGGACTTGACAGCGCCGAAATCGTTATTCCGAGCGCAAACGGTGAAATAAAAATCCGGCTTGAAAAGGGCAGGAACGCAGAAATAACTGTTCCGAAAGAAATTGAAATAATATCCATAAAATAATGAATATCTATGTATATATTCTTGACAAAATATAAAGGAATATATATAATATCCATATTATTTTGCGAAACGGAGATGCAGATATGTCACTCAAAGGAAAAAACTTTCTCAAGCTTCTTGATTTTACCCCGGAAGAAATAAAAGAATTTCTCGACCTTGCCGCCGAGCTTAAAGATAAAAAGAAAAAAGGTATTCCTCACAAAATCCATGAGGGTAAAAATATTGCCCTTATTTTTGAAAAAACGAGCACGAGAACACGCTGCTCTTTTGAGGTTGCCGCCGCCGATCTCGGAATGCATCCCGTTTATCTTGATCCCAAAAGCTCGCAGATAGGCAAAAAAGAGAGCATTGCCGACACGGCAAGGGTGCTCGGCAGAATGTTTGACGGAATCGAATACAGAGGCTTCGGCCAGGAAATCGTTGAAGCTCTCGCAAAATATTCAGGAGTAAGAGTCTGGAACGGACTAACCGATGAATTCCATCCCACGCAGATTCTTGCGGATTTTCTTACGATTATCGAGCATTTCGGCTCGCTTGACGGAATCAAGCTCGTTTATATGGGCGATGCAAGATTCAATATGGGCAATTCTCTGATGGTCGGATGCGCAAAAATGGGTATGCATTTTGTTGCCTGCGCCCCTAAAAAATATTTCCCGAATGCAGAGCTTATTGCCGAATGCGAAGCAGTTGCAAAGGAAACGGGAGCGATTCTCGAATTTATCGAAGACCCGGAAACAGCAGTTGCAAATGCCGATGTGATTTATACGGATGTGTGGGTTTCAATGGGTGAGCCGGATGAAATCTGGAAAGAACGCATTGATGACCTTATGCCTTATCAGGTCAATGCAAAGCTTATGAAAGCGGCAGGAGAAAAATGCAGATTTATGCACTGTCTGCCTGCATACCACGACCTTAATACAGAGGTCGGAAGAGCTATCAAAGAAAAATTCGGACTTGATGCGATTGAAGTTACGGACGAAGTTTTCGAGGGACCGCAGTCAATCGTTTTTGACGAAGCCGAAAACAGAATGCACACAATAAAGGCCGTTATGGCGGCAACTCTGTAAACAAGAACAAAAGAGCTTTAAATTCTGCCGATGACAGAAAGTAAAGCTCTTTTTTATTTTATCCTGATCAGAAAATCCTGAGCATTTTTTCAATATTTTCTTTGCCTGCGGCGATGCCGTCGAGGCAGGGTTCCATGCCTTCAAATTCAACGCTGACATATCCGTCATAGCCGGATTCTTTTATAAGACGAAGGCATTGAAGAACGGGAACATCGCCCTGGCCGATGATAGTGCCGCGAAGATAATTTCCGCCTCTGCTTCTGAAAAAGCCTCTGCCCGGGTCAAAGCCGTTATCCTTTCTGATGAAGAAATCCTTTGCGTGAATGTGTTTTGCATAGGGAGCCATAATGCCGACGGCTTTGTTGTTTTCCTCGTCTGCGCAGCTGAAATTGCCTATGTCAACAAGTGCGCCGAAATTCTCATTTCCGACACCCGTGATGATTTTTTCGTTTCTTGCGCTGTCCTGGCAGAGAAAACCGTGATTTTCGATCATTGTTTCAATTCCCTGCGTTTCGGCGTATTCGGTAACTCTTTTGCATCCTTCGATCAGAGCGGGAAGAATCTGCTCAAAGCCGGTGAATTTCTTCTTATCTTCGGGAATCCTCCATGCAGCATCGTGGCGAAGTTTTTTTGCTCCGAGAATCTTTGCAATGTCAACCTTTCTGCAGACTCTTTCAACTTCTGCATCAAGTCCTTTTTCGTCAAGAAAATTTGCGCCGATAGTGTAAATGATAACGGGAAGACCGAGCTTTTCGCTTTCTTCTCTTATTTGTTGAGCGTATTCCGCTTCCGTCATTCCGTCCGGAGTGTTCAAATCGGTGAATTCAATGCCGTCAAAGTCCATTTCTTTGGCAATTTTTATTATGCTCAATTGGGTTTCCCTGCCTGAATTGATAAGCTGACTGAAGCTGTAACTGCTTACTCCGATTTTCATTTTGTAAACATCCTTTCAAGGAATTCAACTGCGCATCTGATGTCTTTTTCGGGATTGTCGCCGACTTCTCTTTCGATTGTGAGGAAGCCGTTGTATCCGATGTCTTCAAGTGCGGCAAGATATTTTTCCCAGGGCACGCTGCCTTCTCCGAGAGGAACTTCGATGAACGATGAGCCGGTTACGAGGGGCTCTTTCTTAACTCCGTAAACATATTCGGGGTCTTTATAGAAAAGCTGCTTGCCGTCTTTTGCGTGAGTATGAACAATATAATCCTTAAGGTTATAAACTGCGCCTGCGGGGTCGTCGCCGGTGACCATAACAAGGTTTGCCGGGTCGAGGTTAACGCCTACGCCCGTTGAGCCGAGGGCATCAAGAAATTCCTTGAGAACAGCAGAGGTTTCGGGACCGGTTTCGATTGCGAAATGAGCGCCGATGCTGTCGGCATATCTTGAAAGCTCGAAGCATGCTTCCTGCATAATTCCGTATCTTTCGATTTTTTTGTCTGTCGGAACGACGCCGATGTGTGTTGTTACAACATCCGTTCCGAGTTCTTTTGCAAGGTCAAGAATTCTTTTTGATTTTTCGATTTTTGCAGGATTTTCTTCCTTATGTCCGAAGCCGCCTCCGAGGTCGCCGCAAAGAGCGGAAATAATAAGACCGTTGTCGGCAACGAGCTTTTTGAATTCCGAAATTTTAGCTGCATTCATATTTTCGGGCGCCATTTCTCCTCTTGTTGCATAGACCTGAATGCCGCCGGCGCCGACTGATGCGGCCTTTTTAACCGCAGTGGGAATATCTGTGCGGAAACTGTCGATTATAACACCGATGGGAAACTTTTTCATGGTTAGACCTCCTAACAAAGATTACATCATTACTATAACAAACAATGCTGCAATTTACAAGTTTTTTTTACAATTAACTTTACTTTTTCAATATATTGGTATATAGTATATAAGTATAATTTATGCAGGAGGTATACCTATGTCCAAAATCAAAGTTGCAGTTATCGGATGCGGTACTATTGCCAATGCTGCTCATATTCCCGCTTATATGAAAAACGAGGATGTTGAAATCAAATATTTCTGCGACCTCATTATAGAAAAAGCTCAGGCGTGCGTTGAAAAATACGGCTGCGGAACCGCCGTTGTTGATTATCACGATTTTCTCAATGATCCCGAGATCAAGGCTGTTTCGGTCTGCACCCATAATGATTTTCATTCGATCATCGCAATTGATTTTATGAAAGCCGGCAAGAATGTTCTTTGCGAAAAGCCTGCCGCAAGAATTCTTTCGGAAGCTCTTGAAATGCAGAAGGTCGCTCACGAAACCGGCGTTGTGCTCAATATCGGCGTTTGCAACCGCTTCAACACTTATGTTGAAAAAATCAAGGAGCTTATTGATGCGGGCGAGCTCGGCGAGGTTTATCAGGTTTATGCTTCCTTCAGAGCATACCGTTCGATTCCGGGCCTCGGCGGAGATTTTACCACAAAGGCATCATCCGGCGGCGGCGCACTCATCGACTGGGGCGTTCATTATCTTGACCTTATTCTGTTCTGCTGCGGAGATCCCAAGCCTCTGACCGCAAGCGGCGAAGCTTTCTGCAAGCTCGGCAAGGATATGAAAAACTATGTTTACACGGGGATGTGGGCAGAAGAAACCAAGAATCTTAACGGAACTTATGATGTTGATGATTCTGTAACTGGTATTGTTCGCACAGCCGGACCCGTTATAACCTTCAACGGTGCATGGGCGCAGAATATCGGCCAGAGCGAAACCTACATTGATTTTCTCGGCGATAAGGCAGGCATCAGGCTCAAATACTGCGGCGATTTCAAGCTTTATTCCGTCAAGAACGGAATGCTTACGGAATCCGCATATTCCTGCAAAACAACCGATATGTACGAGAACGAGATAAACGATTTCATCAAGTGCATTCAGGAAGGCGGCAGAAAGAACAGACAGTATATTGACAATGCCGTTCTTACTTCAAAAATCATGCAGGCAATTTATGATTCATCGGATGCACATAAAGAAATGATAATAGATTAATTTCACAGGAGGATATTTATGGATATCAGGATTCTTAAAAACGAAGCGGAAATCGGAGCAGCCGCAGGCAAACTCTATGTTGACTATATCAATGCAAATCCCGACTGCGTTCTCGGCTTTGCAACCGGCGCAAGCCCCGTTCCGACCTATAACTATATTGTTGATGAATACAAAAAGGGCAATGTATCATTTAAAGGCGTTAAGACCTTTAATCTTGATGAATACTGCGACCTTCCGAAAAACCACAAGAACAGCTATTTCACATTTATGCAGGAAAACCTTTTCTCAAAGGTAGATCTTGATCAGAATAACATTGATTTTCTTGACGGAAACGCAGATCCCGATGCAGAGAGCAAAAGATATGCGGAATCGATCAAGGCAAAGGGCGGAATAGACATTCAGCTTCTCGGAATCGGCAGAAACGGCCATATCGCATTCAATGAGCCTTCGGATAAATTTACAGACGAAGCATGGAAGGTTACTCTTACGCAGTCAACGATCGATGCAAATTCAATTTATTTTGACGATATTCCCATGCCTCACTATGCAATGACAATGGGCATCGGCTCAATTATGAGATCAAAGAAAATCATTCTCATCGCAACAGGCGCTTCAAAGGCAGAAGCAGTTAAAAATATGATCAAAGGCGAAGTCACTCCGCAGTGCCCGGCATCAATTCTTCAGCAGCATAACGATGTTGTTGTTTTTCTTGACGAAGCGGCGGCAGCTCTCATTTGATCGGAACAGAGGTGTCAGAAAATGGACAATAAAAAATTCTATATATCAACTCCGATATATTATCCCTCGGATAAGCTCCATATCGGCCACACATATTCAACCGTTCAGGCGGACGCAATGGCAAGATACAAAAGGCTTCAGGGCTTTGATACTTTCTTTCTTACCGGCACCGATGAGCACGGTCAGAAGATAGAAGACAAGGCAAAGGATGCCGGAGTAACGCCCAAGGAATATGTTGACAACATCGTTGCCGGGATCAAAGATCTCTGGAAGCTTATGAACATCAGCAACGATAAATTCATCAGAACAACAGATGAATATCACGAAAAAGCAGTTCAGAAGATTTTTCAGAAGATGTATGACAAGGGCGATATTTATAAAGGCTCCTATGAAGGACTTTACTGCAAGCCCTGCGAATCGTTTTGGACCGAAACCCAGGCTGTTGACGGCAAATGTCCCGACTGCGGCAGACCCGTTATAAAAGCAAGCGAGGAAGCATATTTCTTCAAGCTTTCAAAATATGCCGACAGACTTCTTGAATATTATGAGGCTCATCCCGATTTCATTGCTCCCGTCAGCCGTAAAAACGAGATGGTCAATAATTTCATCAAGCCCGGTCTTCAGGATCTCTGCATTTCCCGTTCAACTTTCAAATGGGGCATTCAGGTCCCCGTTAATCCCGAACACGTTATCTATGTCTGGCTTGATGCTCTCACAAACTATATAACGGCTCTCGGATATAATTCGGATGACGAAAGCCTTTATGAAAAATTCTGGCCTGCGGATGTTCACCTTATCGGCAAGGATATTACAAGATTCCATACCATTTACTGGCCTGCATTCCTTATGTCCCTTGAACTTCCTCTGCCCGAAAAGGTCTATTGCCACGGCTGGGTGCTGCTTGAAGGCGGCAAGATGAGCAAATCAAAGGGCAATGTTGTTGACCCTGTTGTGCTTGCAGACAGATACGGCGTTGATACTCTTCGCTATTATCTGCTCCGTGAGGTCGCTTACGGCTCGGACGGCGTTTTTTCAAACGAAAACCTCATCAACAGAATTAATAATGACCTTGCAAACGACCTCGGAAACCTTGTTTCGAGAACCGTTTCGATGGTTGAAAAATATTTCGGAGGAGAAATTCCGGCGGAAAGAGTTCCCGGCGAATTTGATGATGAAATCAAGGCTCTTGCCGCAGAAACGAAAATCAATGCCGAGAAAAATCTTGACGAATTGAGATTTTCCGATTCTCTTACCGCAATCTGGAAATTCATCTCAAGAACGAATAAGTATATTGACGAAACCGCTCCCTGGGCTCTCGCAAAGGATGAAGCCAACAAGGCAAGGCTTGCCGAGGTTATGTATAATCTCTGCGAAAGCATCAGGATCATTTCTGTTTTTGTTGCTCCGTTTATGCCCGATACTTCTGCCGAAATCAGAAAGCAGCTCGGCATCGGAGAACTTAAGAACTGGGATGAATGCGGCGTATTCGGCAAGGAAGCAACATTCAAGGTTTCCAAGGGCACAATCATCTTCCCGAGAATAGACCTTGAAAAAGAACTTGCAGAGCTTGAAGCTGCTCAAAAATCCGCAGAGCCGGTCAATCCTCTCAAGGAAGAAATCGAAGGCGTTGCAAAAATCGGAATTGATGATTTTGCAAAGGTTGACCTTCGTGTTGCAAAAATCACGGACTGCGTTCCCGTTAAGAAGGCAAAGAAGCTTCTTCAGCTTACTCTTGATGACGGAACAGGCACTCCCAGAACAGTTGCTTCCGGCATTGCAAAATATTATCAGCCGGATGAGCTTATCGGCAAGAGCATCATTCTTGTTTCCAACCTTAAGCCTGCCGTTCTCTGCGGTGTTGAGAGCTGCGGAATGATTCTTGCGGCAGATGCCCCCGATGACGATGTTAAGGTCATTTTTGTTGACGGTGTTCCCGCAGGAAGCAAGGTAAGATAAAATGAATAATATCTTTGACAGTCATGCTCATTATGACAGCAGTGCATTTGATGATGACCGCAAAGAGCTTGTGAGCGCCCTGCCGATGCGGGGCGTTTGCGGCGTTATCAACTGCGCAAGTGATCTTGAATCATGCGAAACTTCTCTTGCTCTCGCAGAGGAATATCCGTTTATATATGCGGCCTGCGGAGTTCATCCCGAAGAAATCGAAAAATGCGGCGATGAATGGCTTGAACTGCTTAAGAAATTCTGCGGACACAAAAAATGCGCCGCAGTCGGAGAAATCGGCCTTGATTATCATTATGAACCGGAAACCCGTGATAAGCAGATCGAATTTTTTGAAAAGCAGATAATTCTTGCAAATGAGCTTGATCTTCCCGTTATTGTTCACGACAGAGAAGCTCATGAGGATACGCTGACTTTGCTTAAAAAGCACAGGCCGAAAGGCGTTCTGCATTGCTTCTCCGGCTCGGCTGAAATGGCAAAGGAAGTGCTTAAAATCGGAATGTATATCGGCCTCGGAGGAGCCGCAACCTTCAAAAATGCGAGAAAGCCCATTGAAGTTGCCGCAATGGTTCCTGAAGACAGACTCCTCATTGAAACCGATTGCCCTTATATGACGCCCGTTCCTTTCAGAGGACACAGAAACGATTCTTCGCTGATTCCGTATACGGCGCAGGTGCTTGCCGAAGCAAGAAATACGGATGCCCAAAGCATTCTCGATCAGACGAGAAACAATGCAAATACTCTTTTCGGCACATTATTATAAAGCATTCCGCAGTCGTTTTGGCTGCGGTTTTTTTTGTAAAATTTTTTTTAAAAAAGTACTTGACAAATCTGCTTTTTTCTTTACAATATAGCGCATCCCGAAAGGGAATGGGATAAACGGTCAGAACGTGAGAAAACAAATCTTATAACATAGGAGATGTTTTTTATAAAAAATGTTTTGATCAATTTTAATTCTTCGCCCGTCACATCAGATTTCAATCTCGGAATGACCGGCGAACACAATGCGGCGCAGTTGTTGATCACTCCGCCCGAAAATCTCTCTTCGGACGAGAGAACAAGTCATTACCGCATTGCTTTCTTTTCCGCAAATAAAACTTATTTGAGCGAAGCCAAAACAGGAGAATCTTTTGCGGTTGCTCTTTCTTCGGCAGTAACAAAAAATCCGAGCCTCGATATTCAGCTTATTGCCTATGATGACGAGGGGGAATTCATAGGAAAAAGCGAAAGAATCAACGATTTTAAATTTGAACCGTCAATTTCGGGCACAGCGGTTGAAATCGGCGAAGAAAATGAAGATATTGCAAATGAAATCGTTAAAATCAGCGATTCTCTTGATACGATTCAATCTTCGCTTGCCGGCGAGATCGCAAGAGCATCTGAAAAAGAGAATCTGCTTGACCGTGAAAAGGTCGATAAGGTAAGCGGCAAGGGACTTTCGGCGAATGATTTTACCGATTCCGAAAAGCAGAAGCTTGCTTCGCTTGAAAATTACAATGATTCCGGAATCCTTGCCCGCCTTGCTTATGCGGAGGATGACATAACGGATCTTGAAACGGGAAAAGTGGATAAGGTAAGCGGTAAGGGGCTTTCATCGAATGATTTTACGAATTCGGAAAGAGAAAAGCTCGCTTCTCTTAACGGAAGAGTGTTTTTCGGCACCTGCTCAAGCGCTGCGAATGCTTCGACAAAAGAGGTTTCAACCGATGCCGGATTTTCTTTAACGCAGGGCGTTATTATTGTTGTTTCGTTTGCCAATGCTTCGGGCGGCGACAATCTTTCTCCGAGGTATCTCAATGTCAATTCAAGCGGAGCAAAAAGGATTGCCAATACTAATTCACCTTTTCTTGAGTCGTGGCAGCCTTTTGATGCAAATTCGATAATTACCTTTGTTTATTGCGGCGACAGATGGATCCAGACAGATTGCTATTATGCCGATTCAACTGATTTCGGTCAGGTCAAGCTTTCGGATTCTCTTTCCGAAAACAAGGATTCAAGCTGGCATATTGCCGCATCGGCAAAAGCTGCGTATGACCTTGAAAACAAAAAGGTTGATAAGCCGTCTGCTCTGACCCCGATAAATTTTGTTCCGAAGTCAAACGGTATGGGAGGATATTCCTGGCAGGAGGAACACGGCGGAGATTTATCTTATATTACCCATATTACATGGAATGAAAATACCCCGGAATATTCATCCGGCTATGATTGGAACGCTCTCCTGGAAGCCTATGAAAGCGGAAAAAAGGTCGGCGTTTATGATGATGATTATAATGTTCTTGCATGGTTTAACGATTTTTCCGACGACATTGCGGTGACAATCGTTTTTGATGAGCCTGCGCCTGCAAGGGCACATATTTACAGCTTTAGGTTCTCGGCTGACGGAATCGCAATATTATCTGCAAAGACCATTCCTTTGATGGATGATATTCCGGACGGTGCATCAACTGTTGCGTATTCCAATGTAGAAAGCGGACTTGATTCGGTCACTGTTCAGGATGCCATTGACGAGCTTGCATCGGGAAAGGTTGATGCGGAAGCCGGAAAAGGACTTTCAAGCAACGATTTTACAACGGAAGAAAAAAATAAACTCAATATTTTGGCAAGTCTTCCGCAGGGCACGAATAACGGCGATATTCTTTTGTGGGATTCTTCGCAGAATAAATATGTTTCCAAACCCAAATGGCAGATGATATATCAGCCGGTTGAATATATTGAAGCCACAGGAACTCAATGGATCAATACCGGGTTAAAAGGTGCTGACGGTGTTGATATTGATTTTGAAATAATTCAAAATGTTCAAACAAACATTGGTGCCACGCTTTTTTCTGCAAGAGAGATGTACGGTTCAACCGTTTACGGACTTGAGCATTACACATGGGATGATTTTTGTATCGGAAGGTTTTCTCAAGATTCCGGCGTAAAACATATTCCTGAATTATATCAGCCTTTGAGTAGACATCAATTAAGATACGGAACGGCATTTGAAAATAAAATATATGTTGACGGAGAATATTATTCCGATCATTCATCTGTAAAACAATATTCAAGTCCCACGAGCAATATGTGTCTTTTTAAATATCCAACATCAGACAATGATAAAGCAAAAGCCAGGATTTATTCGGCAAGATTTTATATCGGCTCAACACTCGTTCGTGATTATATTCCCGTTTATAACATTTATACAGGTGAAGCGGGAATGTTTGATATGCTTGAAAAAATGTTTTACGGCAACAATGGAAGCGGAACATTCCTGAAAGGAGCAGATGTTTGATGCAGGAGAAATATTTGAAAATCAGGGTGAACGAAAATGCTTGAACATTATTATATTCAGGTATTGATTCCGTTGTATCTTTATATTTTTGCAGAATATATAGTCAAATTCATCAGGAATATTTTTTAAAATATAGAATTTGTTCCGCTCGACAAAGCGGAGCAGTTATGTTATAATACAGAAAAAGGAGATGTATATTATGGTTCAGGTTGCAGCGGCTCTTATTTGGGAGGGCGAAAGGTTTATGATTTGTCAGAGGCCGAAAAGCAAAACAAGAGCGCTTGAATGGGAATTTGTCGGCGGAAAGCAGGAGCCGGGTGAAACCCTTGAGCAGACTTTAAAAAGAGAATGTATGGAGGAAATCGGCGTGCCGGTAAAGGTCAATGATATTTTTACGGAGCTTGATCATACATATCCCGATATAACGATCCATCTTACTCTTTTCAATGCCGAAATCGAAAGCGGCGAGCCGCAGATGCTTGAGCATAATGACATCAGATTCATCCTTCCCGAAGAAATTCCTCAATATGAATTCTGCCCTGCGGATGAAGAAATTCTCAAAATGCTGATGAACGAAAAAAAATAAGGGCTGCCGTTCTGAACGGCAGCCCAAGGGCGGCGCCTCATTATGAAGCGCCGCCCTTTTGTAATATATTTACGGTTTCCAGATAATCCAGATAAGAAGATAACCCGTGATAACGGCAGCCAGTGTGAACGGTACGCCGAATTTCATAAAGGTCGAGCTTCTGACTTCATAGCCCTCCTTGCGGAGAATGCCTATGCCTGCGATGTTTGCGCTTGCTCCGATGGGAGTGAGGTTTCCTCCGAGAGTTGCGCCGCAGAGAAGTCCGTAATAAAGAATTTTCGGGTCAATGCCGACATTGGCGGCGATAACGGGCATAATGCTGAGCATTGTTGCCGTATAAGGGATATTGTCAATGAATGCCGAAAGCATAACGGACATCCATACGATAATTGTATAAACAACGAAAACGGAGCCGGAGCCGAGCTTTGCAATTGCGTTGCCGATGAAATCAATAACTCCCGCATTCTCGATGCCGCCGATAACGATGAAAAGTCCGGCAAGAAGAGCAATTGTGTAGTAGTCGATTTCCCTGAAAGCTTCCTTGACGATTTCTTTATTTTTCTTTATGAAAAGCTCTCTGATTATGCCGATAACGAAGAAGCCGATGCAGATTATGCCGTTTGTGATGTCAGGCTTATAGAACTGACCCTCGGCGGCGTTGCTTTTATAGGGAATGAACGATGCAAGGATGAGGAAAAGAACCGTTCCGACAAGAAGATATGTTGGGAACATATCTTCGACCTTTGTTCTTGAAGTGAATTCGATTTTGCCGTTTTCTTTTCTGAACATGAAAATGATAATGAATGCGCTGACTAATGCGCCGGCTTCAACGACCCAGAACATTCCCGGTCTGCCGCTGTCAACAAAGAAATCGGAAAAATCGAGATTTGCCGCTTTTGCAAGAAGAATCGAGGTTGTGTCGCCGACGAGAGTTGCAGCGCCCTGGAGATTTGAAGAAACGGCAATGCAGATAATTGACGGAACGGGGGAGATGTTGAGCTTTTTGCAGAATGCAAGAGCAACGGGAGCAATCATAAGAACGGTTGCAACATTGTCAACGAATGCGGAAACGATGCCGGCAAAAAGCGAAAGAGCAACAACTACCCATTTGATATTCGGCATTTTTGAGATAAGAATATCGGACATAAGCTGAGGCATTTTCGATTCAATGAAAAGATAAACCGTACCCATTGTACCTGCTATCATCATAATAACATTCCAGTCAATCTTTCCGAGAGCTTCGCCTATTCCGTAAGAAAAGCTTCCGTTATTCAACGCAAAGAAGCCTTCGCCGAAAATTGCGGGATCGGATGAAGCGATAACGCCGAGCACGATAAAAATTATTGCGCTTCCGATCGCAACATAGGGACGGATTTTCTGAAATGCCATCATCAGCACATAGGTGACGGCGAAAAGGATGAGTGCGGTTAAAGTGATCTGGCTCATATTTTTCTCCTTTAAAAAAGATGCAGAAATCCCGTGGATTCTGCATCTTATGTTTTGGATATAAAAATAATGAACTCAAGGCCGGATTATCCGGCTCGAAACACAATCCATAACAAATAGAATGATATTCATTCTATGACAGACTCCACCACTTATTCTGAACTGTATTTCAAATTATACAATATATGGTATAATCTTGTCAACCCTTTTGAAAATTATTTTGCGATAAAATCAAAATGCTTCAACTGCGGCTTTTTCTGCGGCAAGGCTCTTTTTGTAGTTTGCCATAAATTCCTCAAAGCCCTTTATATCCTCGGGGTCGGGCTTGACCTCGAATGAATCGCCGCTTGAGAAAACGACCTCGTCAAGGTAATCTTCAAGTGTCCGGCCGTCTTTGTTCTTCATATAGCTTGCAAGAATTGCAACGCCCCAGGGTCCGCCTTCGCCCGCAGTCTTCATAACCGAAACGGGAGCGCCGAGAGCTGCGGACATAATCTTCTGACCTGCAACGGGAGCTTTAAAATAACCGCCGTGGCCGAGAATCTTATCAACCTTAACATTTTCATCGGCAAGGATCTCCATTCCGATGCTGAGGGTTGCGGCTGCGGAGCAAAGCTGCGCTCTTGTAAAGTTTTCAAGAGTGAATTTTGCTTCCGGACCTCTTAAGAAGAGAGGCTTTCCGGCGTCAAGGCCCGTGATGACCTCGCCCGAAAGATAATTGAAAGCAACAAGGCCTCCGCAGTCTTTGTCGCCAGCCATAGCTGTTTCAAACATCTTATCGAGAACTTTATATATGCTCACATCCATACCCATGGCTTTGCAGAAGGATGTGAAGATATTCGCCCATGCGTCAATTTCACCGGAGCAATTGTTGCAATGGACCATCGCAACGGGACTGCCGCTCGGAGTTGTTACCATATCAATTTCGGGATAAAGCTTTGAAAGCGCCTTTTCAAGAACGACCATAAGGAAAATTGATGTTCCTGCGGAAACGTTGCCGGTGCGCTGTGCAACGGAATTTGTTGCAACCATGCCCGTTCCTGCGTCGCCTTCGGGAGGGCAGAGGGGGATGCCGGCTTTGAATTCGCCGGTCGGGTCAAGAAGCTTTGCGCCCTCTTCCGTAAGAACGCCCGCTTCATTGCCTGCAACAAGGACCTTCGGAAGAATATCGTTTATCTTCCATCCGAAGCCTTTTTCGCTGATTTTTTTGTCGAATTTTGCAAGCATCACTTTGTCGTAGTCGTTTATTGTGCTGTCAATGGGGAACATTCCCGAAGCTTCGCCAATGCCGATAACACGCTTTCCGGTGAGCTTGTAATGAACATAAGCGGCGAGAGTGTAAATCGCATCAACATCGGCAACGTGGCTTTCGCCGTTGAGAATTGCCTGATAAAGATGAGCGACGCTCCATCTCTGCGGAATGTTGAAATCAAAGAGAGCGGTCAATTCTTCTGCGGCTTTTGCCGTGATCGTGTTTCTCCAGGTGCGGAATTCCGCAAGCTGACTGCCGTTCTTGTCAAATGCAAGATAGCCGTGCATCATGCCGCTGATTCCGAGTGCGCCTGCCGAAACGAGCTTAACGCCGTATTTTTCTTCAACGTTCTTTTTGAGCTTTGCAAAAGCAGCCTGCATTCCTTCATAAACTTCATTGAGGGAATAGGTCCATATTCCGTTCTTATAGCTGTTTTCCCAGTCAAAGCTGCCGGATGCAAGAGGCTCTGCCTTTTCATCAATAAGAACTGCCTTGATTCTTGTTGAACCGAATTCGATTCCGATTGCGGTTTTGTTTGCAAGGATAATATCTTTGATGTTTTCCATTGTTATCACTCCAAAAATAAAATATAATTCATTTTAACATTACAGAATTGAAAAGTCCATATATAATCGTCAAATAGAGAAAAATAAAACTTTCGGAATTTACTTGATTTTTTCAGAATGATGATATATAATTAACAAGTTATTTGCCGGAATGATGGAATTGGCAGACGTGCCGGACTCAAAATCCGGTGGGCTAATACCCCGTGCGGGTTCGACCCCCGCTTCCGGCACCAGAAAAAAGCACTTCCGAATTACGGAAGTGCTTTTTTCAACGAAATAAATCCTTGCGGGGGTTAAAAGTGTTTGTTTGTGCAGATGTGAACAAATTCAAGAATATTAAACTTAACATATCAAATTTTCAGAGGTAGATGATGGAACAGGTTAAATTAGCTGAACTGAATATGAAATCACGATCCCAAGCCGTTGCTTTTCTCAAAAAGCTATGGAACAGCGAACGCACAAATTGCCCGATTTGCGGAGAAGAACTTGAATTGCTTCATAAAAAAGCAAAGAAAAGCACTTGTGACTGGCAATGCAAAAACTGCGAAAAAACTTACAAAACAATAAATTTATTGAATGAAGTAAATGATTTAATGCCGGATTAACAAATCACGGATTATCGTGTAAAGCATTTAAGCGTATACTTATTTTCTTTTATCATTCTCGCAACATCATAAGAATCCTTTGGCATCTCTTCAAAAATCAATCCACCGGGCTCCATGCCGGTTTCTCTGTGAAAATCCGAGCCGGAGGTCATTCGCAGAGAATATTTTTCTGCCCATCTGAATGCAATGTCATTGCTTGAATTGTGGCCTCCGTGGCCGTTATAGACCTCAATGCCGTCAAGAAGCTCCGGCTCCGTAACGGTCATTCCTTCTCTGAACGGATGAGCCTGGATTATCGTGAGATCGTGTTCCTTTGCAAAAGGAAGAAATGCTTCAAGAGATTCAATCTGCGAAAGTGGATTATCTCTTAAAAAATCCTTGTCGAAGCCGTAAACCAGATAGTCATTGTCATTTTCAAGAAAGCGAAGCTCCATGCCGAGAATGACCTTAAAGTTTTCATTTTCAAGAGCCTTTGCATTGTCATATCCCTTGAAAAAGTTTTCTATCTGAACGGCGTATTCGCCGCCGAGCTTGCTCATATTTCTTTTGTTCATGTGATCGGTTATGATGATTCCGTCATAACCGAGTTTTTTATACCTTTCTGCGACCTCTGCGGCGGGGATTTCTCCGCAGGAGCTCGATTCCGATGTGTGAACATGTGTGTCAAAAAGATAACTTTTCATTTTTCCTGCCTCCGTTTATTTTTTGAATTATACACCTCAACAAAACCGGATTCAATAGATTTTTATTTATTTCCTGATTTTTTGCGACAAAATCATACTGCCGAATCGGAATATAATCATTTTCGGAAGGGCGGTGCGGATTTGAAAACGGTTATTTATGCCGATGTACTGGTTTTTATAAATATTATTCTGAATTATTTTTTGCTGCGAATCGCTGCAAAAATAACATCATCTGAATGCAGAGCGTTAAGATTTCTTCTTGCATCTCTACTCGGAGGAGCTTATTCGCTGATCATTTTTGTTGACGGAGTTCCAGATTGGCTGATGCTGATCATCAACCTTGTTTTTTCGGCTTTAATGGTTGCTGCTGCGTTTGAGATCCGCTCTCTTAAATCTTTTCTGAAAAAGTTTGCGGCATTCTTTCTTTCACATACCGCCTTCGCAGGGGTGATGCTTTTGCTCTGCACCTTTGTTTTCGGGGATTCGGCAGTTTACAGAAACGGAGCGGTTTATTTTGATGTTGATATTCTTACTCTGACGGTTTCGGCGGTTGTATGCTATGCAGTTTTGAGCGTTGTTTCTCGTTTCACGAAAAACAGACCTCCCGACGAATGCGTTTACTCGGCAGAGCTTTCGCTGAACGGTAAATCCGTTGATGTCAAGGCACTTTTCGACACGGGAAATGCTCTGACGGACAGCTTTTCGGGCAGACCGGTTGTTATCTGCGAAATGGTTTATGTGGATAAACTTCTGCCGGATGAAATCAGAGATGAAAACGGAAATCCCGATTTAACAAAAATGAAGGGATTCCGGCTGATACCGTATTCAACGGTCAGCGGAGCCGGAGCGCTGCCCGCTTTTCCGCTTGATAGAATAAAAATCAGCGGAAAAGACAAAACGGGAAGCACAGAGAAATTATTTGTTGCCGTAACAGAAAAGAAGCTTGTTTCGGGAGATTATTCGGCTCTTTTCGGAATGCCCGCATACGAAGCGGTTGTATGGAGAAAATATGAAAGAGGGAATCATTTTGAAGAAATTCATCCGAAAACTGAAAGAAAAAATATTCCGTTTGATTTCAAGGGTTTTCAACACGGAAGTAAACTACATAAACGGTCCGGAAACGCTTCCGCCGCCGTTGACGGGCGAAAAGGAGTTGGAATGCCTTCGGCTGCTCGAAGAAGGTGACAGAGACGCCCGTGACAAGCTTATAGTTCATAATTTGAGGCTTGTTGTTTATATTGCAAAGAAATTTGAAAACACCGGCGTGCCTGCCGAGGATCTGGTTTCGATAGGTACTCTCGGTCTGATAAAAGCAATAAACACATTCAGGCTGTCTAAAAATATCAAGCTTGCAACATACGCTTCAAGGTGCATCGAAAACGAAATTCTGATGTATCTGCGAAAAACGAATTCTCTGCGCACGGAGGTTTCGTTTTATGAGCCTTTGAATATTGACTGGGACGGAAATGAACTCCTCTTATCGGATGTTCTCGGAAGCGAGCCGGATGAAATCTACCGTGATCTCGAATGGGAGGATGAGCGTTCAAGGCTTTATAAAGCGGTTTCAAGGCTGAATAACAGAGAAAGGCAGATTATGACGATGCGATTCGGTATCGGAGGAGGAAAGGAATATACGCAGAAAGAGGTTGCCGATGAACTTGGAATTTCACAGAGCTATATTTCAAGATTGGAAAAAAGAATAATTGAAAAAATCAAGAGAGAAATATAAAAAGATGCCTTTCTCTTGACAAATTGACATTTATAGTATAAAATCTTTGTATCTATGTAAACAAAAAGAAGTTTAAATTTTTATGTAAAATAAAATGACGGGAGTGAAAATCAAGTGAGCGACAACATTAAAGAGCTTGTTGAAAAAGCGTCAAACGGAAGCGTTGATGCAATGGCAAAGCTTTATTCGCTGACTCTTAAGCCTTCGTTCTTTCTTGCAAATGAACTCTGCGCCGATGAAAAAGCGGCAGAAGAGATTGCTTCAAAAGCATACGCAAGAGCATTTTGCAATATTTCAAAGCTCAAAAAGCCCGAATCCTTTGAACTTTGGATGAAGCAGAATATTGCGGTTGCATACAAAGAAAGCAAAAAATTCAATTTTGATGATTCGGAAACAGTTAACGATGACGGCTCAACCGAATTCCTTTCCGAAAACACACTTTCCGATAATGAAAAAATCATTTCCGTTTCGGAAGCGGTCAAGGCTCTCAAGCCGGAGCTTAAAGCGGTAACGATTCTTCATTATAATAATGGTATGTCGGTTGCAAATCTTGCAAAGCTTCTCGGCATAAGCGAGGAAACGGTCAATGCTTTTCTTTCAAAGGCAAGAGCCTGCATTCTTCTTTGGTCAGGCGCTGACGGAGCGGATGCGGAAAAAGCAAATCCCGTTCCCGTGCTTACGAGAATTTTTCAGCTCAAGGAATCGGCTGCCGATGTTCCCGGCGAATCTGTCAGAGGAATTTTCAGCTATGCCTTCGGCGAATACAAAAATTCTCTTGTCAAGAGTGCGTTCGCCGCTCCTCCCTCAATTGAGGATGCGGAGCCGGCCAAGGCTCCCGAAGATGTAAAAGCGGAGGAAGAGGCAAAAACAGGATCAGACGAAAGCGATAATCTGATTTCGTTTAAGCAGAAAATAAGCGAGATCCTTTCGCAGAAGCCCGAAGAAAACGCTTCTGATACAGCAGAAGAAAAATCGGAAGAATCCGCTGAGGATGATGACGGACTTGTTATCCCCGAACTCGGCGGAAATCAGCCGAAATTCGATTTTATGCCTGATGCAGAAGAAAAAGCAGATGTAAAAGAAGATACGCCGAAGAAAAAATTCAATCTCAATATTCCTTTCCTGAACAAGATTGATTTCAAAAAATTCAATTTCAGTGCGGTAACTGCATTCTTCAAGAAAATCGGAATCAAAAAGATCGTCATTGCTCTTGTGGCACTTGTTGCCGTTATCGGCGCAATAATCGGCATTTCAAATGCGGTCAAAGCTTCAAAAGAAAGGAAAGCTCAGGCGGATATTCCCAAATCAAACTTTGTTGCCGGCGGCTTTGAGGATTGCGAAGAGCTTGAATATCTCAACGAATATTTCTGCGTATTCAAATCAAAAACAACCGGCAAATACGGTCTTATAGATTATGACGGAAAGCTTCTTCTTCAGCCGAATTACGATGAATTCTCAAATTGCGGCAACGGAAGAGATTACAGCAACAGAAACAGTTATCATACGATTGTCAAGGTCGGAAGCGTTAACCACGAAGTTACTTATCTCAACGGTCAGGTAAATGTTTCCGAAGAGGTTTATAAGCCTTTAAGTATCGTTATTGAAAATCTCAACAGCAAGAATTATGTTGAGCGTGACCGTTTCTTTGAAGGCTATGCCGCTGCGCAGAACAGCAAGGGACAGTGGGGCTATATCAGCAAGGAAACAGATAAAAAAGTTATTCCGTTTGAATATCAGGCAGTAAACGATTTTACCGATATGCAGTCCAATGACTATTGCAGACCCGTAACCGGCGGCCTTGTTGCAGTTAAAAAGGACGGCAAGATGGGTATTATCAATCTTAAAAATGAAATCATTGCCGGCTTTGAATACGAAAATATCATGCCCGGCAAGAACGGTATTTTCATTGCAAAGAAAGACGGCGTATGGGGAGTTATACTTACCGGAACTGCCATGAATTCATTCTCCGGAGTAAATCTTTCGGTCAATGCCGCAGCAGTTGTTCCCTCAGGCGTTTCATCAACTCCGATTGCATCTTATGTTGTAGGCGAATACGGCGCAAATGTCAGAAGCGATGCAGGCTCGGATTTTGACCTTGTTGCAGAGCTTGAAGAGGGCGATAAGGTTGATGCTTATGCAAGAAAAGATTCCGAAAGCGGCTCGGAGTGGGTATGCGTTCTCGTTAACGGTCAGTACGGGTGGGTTTCAATGAAAACTCTTGAGGTCGGCTGATTCAAATTAAATAATAAAAAAGCGATGAAGGAAAAGAATTTCTTCTTTGTTTCACAGAGAGACGGCCTCCGATTTTTCGGGCTGGAATGGCCGCCGGACATTTAAAGAAGAAAAGGCCGTTCCCGAGCTCCGCCGTGATGAACGGCGGCGTTTATCCGGCGTTAAAAGGAAAAGAGTGGTGCAGTTTTGCGCAATTCGGGTGGTACCGCTGCCGAAAGGCAGTCCCGTCTGAGTTGAGATAACTGCACCTTTTTTTATGTGAATTAAATGATTTTTAACCCATAAGGAGGAAAAATATTATGGATTGGATGGGACTTAATGAGATAAGAGAGAAATATCTCTCATTCTTTGAGTCAAAAGAGCATTTGAGAATGCCGAGCTTTTCGCTCGTTCCGCAGGGAGATAAGAGCCTTCTGCTCATCAATGCGGGCATGGCTCCTCTCAAGAAGTATTTTACGGGTGAGGTCACCCCTCCGCGCAGCAGAGTAACGACCTGCCAGAAGTGCATCCGCACTCCGGATATTGAAAGAGTCGGCATTACCGCACGCCACGGCACATTTTTTGAAATGCTTGGCAACTTCTCTTTCGGTGATTACTTTAAGAGAGAAGCGATCCACTGGGCATGGGAATTCTGCACGGAAGTTATGAAAATGCCCAAGGAAAGGCTTTATGTAACGGTTTATGAGGATGAAGCAGGTGTGCTTACCGATAACGAAGCCTATAATATCTGGGCAAATGAAATCGGCGTAGCTCCCGACCATATCTCAAGGCTCGGCAAAGAGGATAATTTCTGGGAGCACGGCGCAGGTCCCTGCGGCCCCTGCTCGGAGATTTATTTTGACAGAGGCGAAAAATTCGGCTGTGGCTCGCCTGACTGCAAGGTCGGCTGCGATTGCGACAGATACACGGAATTCTGGAATCTCGTTTTCACGCAGTTTGACAGCGACGGAAACGGCAACTATCCCAGACTCAAGAGCTGCAATATCGACACCGGAATGGGCCTTGAAAGACTTGCCTGCATTATGCAGGGCGTTGACAATCTCTTCGAGGTCGATACCGTTCAGAATATTATGAAGCATATCATTGAGATCGCAGGTGTAAAGTATCACGATAACGAAAAGGATGATATTTCTCTTCGTGTTATTACCGACCATGTCAGAAGCGCAACCTTTATGATAGGCGACGGTGTTATGCCTTCAAACGAAGGCAGAGGATATGTTCTTCGCCGCCTTCTCAGAAGAGCTGCTCGCCACGGAAGACTGCTCGGCATTGAAGGAACATTTATTTATAAAGTATGCGAAACCGTTATTAAAGAAAACGAAAAAGCTTATCCCAACCTTGTTGAAAAACACGACCTTATCGTTAAGGTCATCAAGGCGGAGGAAGAAAGCTTCAATAAGACTATCGACACGGGACTTACTCTTCTTGAAAATCTCATTGCTGCCAACGGTTCAAAAGTTCTCGGCGGCGCAGATGCTTTCAAGCTTCAGGATACGTTCGGTTTCCCGATAGATCTCACAAAAGAGCTTCTTGAGGAAAAGGGTATGAGCGTTGATATTGATGAATTCAATAGGCTTTATGCCGAAAGCAGAGCGGCTGCAAGAGCAGCCCGCAAGGATGCCGGCGCAGAAGCATGGAAGGGCGGCAAAGCATCGCTTAAGGATATTCCCGCAACCGAATTCCTCGGCTATACGGATTACTCCTGCGAAGCAAAGGTGCTTGCAATCGTTGCAGACGGCGAAAGAGCCGATGTTGTAACTTCTGAATCTGATGCCGCAATTGTTCTTGACAGAACCGTTTTCTATGGCGAAAGCGGCGGCCAGACAGGCGATATCGGCGTTATCAAGACTGCAAACGCAGTTCTGAAGGTTGCGGCAACAAGCAAGACCGCAGATGGAAATATTCTTCATATAGGCAAAATCATTGAGGGTGATGTTATTTCCGTAGGTGACGGCGCAAAGGCTGAAATCTGTGTTAAATCAAGAGAAGCGGCTGCAAGGAATCATACCGCAGCCCATCTTCTTCAGGCTGCCCTTCGTGAAACTCTCGGTACTCATGTTGAGCAGGCCGGTCAGCTCGTTAACCCGACGGCAGTCAGATTCGATTTCACTCATTTCTCCGCTCTTACGGCAGAAGAGCTTGACAAGGTTGAAAAGAGAGTTAATGAAATCATCATCTCTGCTCTTCCCGTAACAACAACCGAAATGCCTATTGACGAAGCAAAGAAGCTCGGCGCAATGGCTCTTTTCGGAGAAAAATACGGCGATGTTGTCAGGGTTGTCAAGGCGGGGGATTTCTCAACAGAACTTTGCGGCGGCACTCATGTTGATAACACCGGCAAGCTCGGACTTTTCAAAATAGTTTCCGAATCATCCGTTGCGGCAGGTGTTCGCCGCATTGAGGGCGTAACCGGCTTCGGAGTGCTTGAATATATCGAAAAGAACAATGAACTTATAAGAAACACCGCAGTTTCGATGAAGCTTGCAAATGTTTCGGAGCTTGATAAGAGAGCGTCCGTTTTGATGGCGGATATTAAGGCGAAAGAAAAAGAAATCGAACAGCTCCGCAGCGAGATTTCTCAACTCAAGACCGGCGATATTATGAGCGGAGCGGTTGACATCAACGGCGTTAAGCTCGTTGCCGTTACGGTTGAGGGCGTTAACCCCGGCGAGCTTCGTGCAATGGGCGATAAGGTCAAAGAAAACGAGGATGCGGTTGCCGTTATCTGCGGAATAAGCGCCGATAAATCAAGCGCAAACTTCGCCTGCGCCTGCGGAAAGAACGCAGTTGCAAAGGGCGCTCACGCCGGCAACATTGCAAGAGAGGTTTCAAAGCTTGCAGGCGGTTCGGGCGGCGGCAGACCCGACAGCGCAATGGCAGGAACAAAGGATGTTTCCAACCTTAAGGCTGCAATGGATGCGGCTGCGGATATAGTTAAAGCTATGATTAAATAAGGAGGGAAATTATGGATGATTGCATTTTCTGCAAGATAGCAAAGGGTGAAATTCCTTCAAACAAGGCTTATGAGGATGATAAGGTGCTTGCATTTTATGACCTTGAGCCTCAGGCTCCCGTTCATATTCTCATAATACCCAAGGAGCATATTGTTTCCGCTGCCGAAATTACCGAAGAAAACAGCAGAGTTGTTGCTCATATCTTTGAGGTTGCCGCAAAGCTTGCAAAAGAAAAGAAGCTTGACGGCGGATTCAGAATAGTAAGCAATGCAGGCGAGGATGCAGGCCAGTCAGTCAAGCATCTTCATTTCCACCTTCTCGGCGGAAGAACCTTCGGATGGCCCGCAGGCTGATATATAAAGAAAGGAAGCAGTTAGTTATGTCAGAATATTACAGAGTAGATATCGCAGGTATGCAGAGAGACCTTCTCCGCTGCCCGCTCAACGAGCATCTTGACATTGCCGCATTCATCATTTTCGGCGATGTTGAGCTTACAGTTCATTCGGCTTCGGAGCTTATCAAAAGACTCCCTGAATTTGACTATATTATCACTCCGGAGGCAAAGAGCATTCCTCTTGCCTATGAAATGTCACGCCAGAGCGGCAAGAAATATTTTGTTGCCCGCAAAAAGCCGAAGCTCTATATGAAAGACCCCGTTATTGTTGATGTTAAGTCGATCACAACAGCATCCCGGCAGACGCTTATCCTTGATTCCGTTGAGGGCGAGCAGCTCAGGGGCAAGAAGGTCGTTATCGTTGATGATGTTATTTCAACGGGCGAATCCCTTAAGGCTATGGAAGCGCTTCTTTCAAAATTTGATGCAGATATAGTCGGCGAAGCGGCAGTTCTTGCAGAGGGCGATGCGGCTGAAAGAAAAGATATTACCTTCCTCGGCGTTATTCCTCTCATTGAAAAATAATTATCGGATGTGATATGCCTTGCCCGTGCCTTTTGCGGTAATCGGATTCACACTATTCTTTGTTCTCGCAGCATTTTTTGATGCTTCAACTTATACGGCGGTAATAATGCTTATCATTTTTACCGCCGCTCTTCTCACGAGCATTGCAGTTGAAGCTTTAAGAAAAAACAAGGTGCTTCCGGTGGCTTTTGCCACGGGTGCGGCAGCGTTCGCTCTTCTTATTTTATTTAACACATTTATATATGCTCCGCAGATGGAACTTGACGGAAATGTTTATGACATCAAAGCTCAGCTTGCCGATTATCCGGAGCAGAAATACGGCAAATTTTATTATCCGGCGAAGGTCATTGATTTAAACGGAGAAAAAGTAAGCGTAAAAACAAGAATCGTTCTTAATTCGCCTGCGCAGGCGGCTCCCTATGATATGATTGAGGGTAAATTCAAATTTTACCGGCTCGGTCAGACCTCCGATGAAATCCTTGCTTCGTATAAATCTTCGGGAACATATCTCGGAGCTTATTCCGCTGACGGCGAATACAGATTGATTTATCCCGATAAATCGCAGAAGCCTTTTATGTCAAAGGTTGTGGAATTCCGTGCATTTATAAAGGAATCGGTTTATCGTATTCTGCCGAATGAATACGGCTCGCTTGCAGCCGCACTTATTCTCGGCGACAGAAGCGGATTATCAGAAAATACACTTTCATTTTTTTCCGGCGCAGGTATAACCCATATCATCTGCGTATCGGGACTTCATCTTTCGATATGGGGACTTTTTATTCTGAAAATATTGAGAAAAATCGGCATCGGTCAGCGCCTTTCGGCAGGGCTGACGGTGATTCCCGTGGTAATGCTTATGGTAATAACGGGAATGAATTATTCAGTTGTCCGCTCCGGCATAATGATGCTCGTTTTTCTCTTGTCCGATATATTGCTGCGGCGCAGGGATTCGCTGAATTCTCTCGGATTTGCACTTTCGGTCATGGCGGTTTTGAATCCGTTTTCAATGGGATCCGTTTCGCTTCAGCTATCAACTCTTTCAACGCTCGGAATTATTCTGTGCAGCAGATATGTTATTCCCGATGTGAAGAAAGCAATTGATAAAATCAAGGCGAAACCGCTGAAAAGGCCGTTGTCTGCGGCGGCAGAATCATTTCTGATAACCTGCTCGGCAGTTGTGTTCACTTTGCCGGTTGCGGCGGAGATGAGACCCGGATTTGATTTTGCGGTTTTTCCTGCAAATTTTCTGACCGTATGGGCTGCAGGTTTTGCAATGGTTTTTTCCGCAGTCGGTGCGCTTATAGGAAACATATCTCTTTCTGTTTTTAATTTGCCGGGGCTTCTCGGCGGCCTGCTGTGTAAATATATTATCCGTGCGGCTGAATTCATAAACCGTTTCGGTTTTCTTAAAATCCGAATAAGCAGCGAGAAGCTGTATATTTCATTGCTTGCGGCGATTATTTTTGCGGTTACGGCATTTGTGATTTCCGGGGGAAAGAAGCAGTTCAAAGCGGTTTCCGTTTCTCTTTGCAGTGTTGTTTTTATTTTTTCGATGCTTGTTTCATCCTGCTTTGAGAATTCGGAAATGCGTGCAGAGGCAATAGATACCGGCGGCGGAACAGCCGTTCTGGCGTCATATAAAGGCAGAAATATTCTAATTGGCTGCAGCGGTACGGATGACCTTACCGAATCCGAAATAAGGAGCGCCGTGGGTGATAACGGCGGAAAACTCGATGCGCTGATTGTCTGTGAAGAGGAAAACGATCTTTCGGATGATCTGATTGAAGATTATTCACCCGAAACCGTTTGTTTTACGGAAGAAACGGATTTTTCCGTTTCCGATGATTTGAAAATAAAAACAAGAAAATCAGGCGAAGGATATGCGGTGCTTGTTGAAACAAATGAAGGCTCGTTTCTTGTTGCAACATCGCCGTCCGTTGATATGAAAGCGCTTCCGCAAAGCTTTTCCGAAGCCGGAGTTTTATTCAGCCGCTCCTATGTGCCGGAAAATCTCAATAAAAATTCTCTTCGGTTTGCTGTTATCAGCGCCGAAAAGGTCAGGGGAGAACTTATAGAAAAACATCTTGCCGGTGAGGGAATCAGATGCGTTTCAACCGGCAAAAAAGGAAATGTTGCGGTCAGATGCCGCAGCGGATATTATTCTTATTCAAGAAATTAAAAGGAGGATGCCATGTCTGCTCTTAATGAATCGGCATTGAAAGAAAAGATAAAAAATGAGCCGCTCGGCATTTATCTTTTCTACGGTGAAGAAGGTTATCTCAAAAAAAATTATGTTGACAAAATCGTATCGAAAACGGTTGATGAAGATTTTGCCGACTTTAATTTCCATACCTTTGACGGAAAAGAATCAACTCTTTCCGAAATATACGAAAGCGTTGTTGCCGTGCCTATGATGGCGGAAACAAAGTGCATTCTTGTTAAGGATTATCCTCTTGATACGCTTGATGATAACGGCTTTGAGCAGCTCGAAATCCTGTTTAAAGATACTCCGGAAGACTGCGCACTTGTTTTTACCTTTGTTGCTTATGAGCCTAAAGGCGCAAAATGGACAAAGGCAATAAAGCTTTTTGATGCGTTCGGCTCAACGGTAAAATGCGAAAAGAAAACGCAGAACGACCTTGTGAGGATGCTGGAAAGCGGAGCGAAGAAACGCTCAAAGATGTTTGCAAAGGGTGCGGCGGCTTATCTTATAACCTGCGTTGGAGCCGATTTAAATACTCTTCTGAACGAAACCGAGAAGGTCTGCGCCTATGCCTCCGGAGAAGAAATAACCTTTTCCGATATTGATGCCGTCTGCGTAAAAAGCCTTGATGCAAAGGTTTTTGATATGATTCGTGACCTCACGGCAGGCAGATTTGACAGCTCGTTTAAAAAACTTTCGCTTCTTTTTGAACAGAGGGAGGACGAATTTCAGATCCTCGGCGCACTTGTTGCGAATTATTCCGACATTTACCGTGCAAAGGCGGCGGTGAAATCCGGCAGCAGAGCCGAAAAGGCGGCGGAATTTTATAACTATAAAGGCAAGGAATTCAGGCTTTCAAATGCCGCAAAAAGCAGTTCGTCGCTTTCGTTTGAAGCGATTTCCGAATGCATTGAAATTCTTGCCGATGCAGATATGACGATGAAAAGCTCGGCATTCGATAAAAGACTTGTATTGGAGCAAACTCTTGTAAAGCTTGCAAGAGCTAACGGAAAATAATTATGATCAAAATAAAACAGGCGGTCATTGTTGAGGGAAAGTATGATAAAATCAAGCTTTCGCAAATTATTGATGCGCCTATAATTCAAACCGACGGTTTCGGAATTTTCAAAAATAAAGAGCTTCAGAAAATGATTAAAACGGTTGCCGAAAAAACGGGCATTCTTATTCTTACGGACAGCGATTCCGCAGGATTTCAGATTCGTTCATTCATCGGCTCAACCGTTGATTCTCAATATATCCGCCATGCTTATATTCCCGATATTTTCGGAAAGGAAAAACGCAAAGCAGAGCCTTCAAAGGAAGGAAAGCTCGGCGTTGAGGGAGTGCCGGAAAAGGTTATAATCGAAGCTCTTGAAAAAGCGGGAGTTCTCTGCGAAAAGGTTGAAGCGCCTGCAAGGCCGATAACAAAGCTCGATTTGTTTGAGGGCGGATTTGCCGGCGGAGAAAACAGCGCTTCAATGCGCCTGAAGCTTCTGAAATATTTCGGACTTCCGTCAAGACTTTCCGCAAATTCGCTTGTTAAAGTTTTAAACTGCATGACAACTTACGATGAATATTGCATTGCGGTTGAAAAGATAAAAGGGGAGAATGATATATGAATTTTCCGAGAATAGGCCACGGCTATGATGTTCACCGCCTTATTGACGGCAGAAAACTGATGATAGGCGGAGTTGATATTCCTTTTGAAAAAGGTCTGCTCGGTCATTCCGATGCGGATGTGCTTCTTCATGCGGTCAGCGATGCGCTTCTCGGCGCTGCCGCCCTCGGGGACATCGGAAAGCTCTTTCCGGATACCGATTCCGAATATGAGGGGGCAGACAGCCTCGTGCTGCTTGCGGAGGTTGTGAAATGCCTGAAAGATAACGGATTCAAGCCGTATAACATAGACTGCACAATTATAGCTCAAAAGCCCAAAATGAGGCCTTTTATCGACGAAATGAGAGCCAATATCGCCAATGCCTGCGAGCTTGATATAAGCTTTGTGAGCGTTAAGGCAACAACCGAAGAGGGAATGGGTTTTACAGGAAACGGAGACGGCATAGCAGCCCATTCGGTCTGTATCGTATGCGAAGAAAATCAAGAAAATTAAATTTTTGTTAAAAAATATTATTTTGTTTGCATAAGCTGCTGAATTATGCTATGATTATTCATCATAGTTTACATAGTGATTCTCAAAACGAAAGGAATTTTCCGCATGATATTTGAGAGTATTTTTGATTTCTTTTCAAAAATCACATCCCTGAATTTCGGGATACTTGATTTTATAGATATTTGTCTTGTCACATTTATCCTGTATAGTGCGATAAAGCTTATCAGAGAAACGAGAGCCTTTCTTCTTGTCAAGGGACTTCTGCTTCTCGGTGTGGTTTATTTTGTGATTTATCAGCTTCAGATGCAGGCAAGTCTTTATATTTTCAGGCTTGTTTTTCAGAATCTGTTTATTGTTCTCATTATTCTTTTTCAGCAGGAGATCAGGCAGGTCATCGAAAGAATCGGTAAAAATAATTTTTCAACTCTCGGCAATATTCTCAAGGGCAGCCATGATGAACTTGCCGATACTGTCAGAGATGCGATAATCGAAATTGCAAAAGCCGTTCAGCGCATGAGCGACAGCAAAACGGGAGCCCTTATCGTTATGGAAAACGAGATGCTTCTGGGCGATATAGTCAGAACGGGTACGCCCGTTGATGCAAAAATCACCCATGAGCTTGTCGGCAATGTTTTCTTTCCGAAATCTCCGCTTCATGACGGCGCCGCAATAGTCAGAAACGGGCGCCTTCTCTGCGCAGGATGCGTTCTTCCGCTGACGAAAAACGAAGATATATCAAGCGATCTCGGCACAAGGCACAGAGCCGCTCTCGGCATCAGCGAGCAATGCGATGCAATGGTAATTGTTGTTTCCGAAGAAACGGGAACGGTTTCAATAGCTTTCAAGGGCGCACTCGAAAGAAATGTCAACGAAGCTCAATTGCGTGAAATCCTTTCGGATTATCTTATCAAGGATGATGATTCATCAAACAGCAGCGGCGGATTTTTCAGAAAAATATTGAAGGGCTTGAAAAAATGAAAAACAAGAAATTCAATAAAAAGAATTTATTTAACAATAACAGCTTCGTAATGGTTTTTTCAGTTATCGTTGCTGTTATATTATGGCTTGTGGTTGCGGTTGAATTCAGCCCCGAGGTGACTGTTACCGTAAGGCAGGTACCCGTTTCGATTGACTACACATCAATAAGCAAAAGTCTCGGGCTTGAGCCTTTCGGAGAAACGCAGTTTACGGTTGATGTGACCGTCAAGGGCAAAAAAATCACGGTTGAATCCGATGAAATAATTGATGACATAAAAGTAACCGCAAGCACAAACTATGTCAATTCAGTCGGCAATTATAATCTTCATCTGACCGCAGAAAGCTCAAGTGTTACCCCGGATTACGAGATAGTTTCGCTTTCGGATGAGAATGTTGATGTTTTCTTCGATTATCCCAAAACGAAGGAATTTGTTGTTGTGCCGGAAATCGATCATGAGGGTGCGCTCGTACCGGACGGTTATATCACATCCGATATCGTTTTCCCGGAAACAAATGTTGTTAAGGCAACGGGTCCCGAATCCGAAATAAACAGAATAGTGAATATTGTTGCCTATGTTTCGGTTGAAAATCAGCTTAAGCAGAACACAACTCTCGAAGCAACTCTTCTTGCCGACACTTCAGACGGGCAGGGCCTTAAATTCGTAACCTTCGATAAGCAGAATGACACCATTCACATGAAGGTTCCCGTTTATAAAACCGTTGAGCTTCCTGTCGCTGTTGATTTCATCAACAAGCCGTCGGATTATGTTGAAAATATTCCGTTCAAGGTTACCGTTTTGCCTGAAAAGGCAGTTTTCGGCGTTCCCGAATCAAAGCTTGATAATATGAAGAGCTTTGAGGTTGCTTCAATAGATTTTACAAAGCTTAATAATTCAAATAATGTTTTCACTTTTTCGGCAGATGAAATAACCGGCGGGATCATTGCCGACGGCACAAAGGAATTTACAGTTAAAGTTGAGCTTTCCGATATGGGTAAAAAGACTTTTGAAATTCCTTCCGAAATAGGAATTGTCAACGGCTCGGAGGGAACGGATGCTTCTGTTTCGGAGCTTTCGTTTACGGAAATTACGGTTGTTGGTCCGAAAGAATATATCGAAGCCCTGACAGTTGATAAAATAGTTCTGAATGCCGACCTTGTTAATGTCAAAGCAGGCTCAACGGGCGAATTCACCGTTCCGGTTACCTACGCCGATTCTTCAAGCTGGCTTTTCGGAGATTACAGCGCCAAAATCATCATAAAATAATATTTCAGCCGCATCCGGTTCAGCTCCGGGTGCGGTTCTTTTATATAATAATTTTATAATTTATATATTGATTTATTGATATATAAGTGATATAATATGATGAATAATTATGGAGGGGAGTGTTTTTGTGAAAAAGGCTGTTTCAATTGCGGCTTTGGTTTCCGCAGTTTGCCTTGTTCTCTCGTCGTGCAGCTCAAGTGTAATGCTCAAATCCGTAAATGACCTGCTCACTCCTCCGCTTTATTACAGCGAATACGAAGACCTTGTCAAAAGCTTCAGAAAGGATGTCGGCAACGACACCTCATTCTGCAATCCCTATAACGGCGGTCATCGCTCCGCAATAACGGTTGAAGATATTGATAATGACGGAAACGACGAAGCTATCGTTCTTTATAAATCCTCTTCGATTGATTCAGTTCCGAGGATTCATATTTTTAACGATGACGGAAGCGGCTGGAAAACCATGACCGATATCGGAGGCTACGGAAATGCAGTTGATGAGCTTTCGATTACTGACCTTGATTCGGACGGGATAAAAGAAATCATTGTGATTTGGAACGGCACCGGTTCAGCCGGATATAATTTATCGGTCATTCATTCCGATAAGAACAATCCCGAATACAGAGAAATCGCAAACGAATTTTGTTTCCTTTCCGAAGTGCTTGATGTTGATTCGGACGGAAATGACGAGATCCTGTTTATAGGTCAGAATTCGCTTATGGGTGTTTCGCAGAGATTCGTTAAGCTTATGAAGCTTTCGGGCGGCGAAATCATAATTCTTGATGAAGCAAAAACGGATGCGAATATCAGCGGATATGCTTCAATAAAAACCGAAAAGTTGACGGAAAATTCCCCTTTAAAAATTTATCTTGATGCTTTCAAGGGCGAAAATCAGATGATAACGGAGCTCATTTATTGGAACAGCGATACTCTTTCCCTTGAGGTCCCGTTTTTTGATGAAGAAACAATGAGCAATTCCTCAACTCTGCGCAGCGAACAGATCGAATGCAGAGATATTAATAATGACGGCAATCTTGAAATCCCGGTTCAGTATAACCTCAACAGCGGAGTTCAGAATATCGACAGCGAAGCGATTCCGCTGACCTCGTGGATAGATTATGAAAACGGCGAAACGGTTGTTGCCGCGCAGTCTTTTGTCAACCTTAAAGACGGATATATGATCATGGTTGATGAAGGCAATGAAGAAAGCATAAAAGTCAGAGGCTATTCTTCCGAAAAGATATGGGCTGTTTCGGACGGAAACGATGATATATGCTCCATATTGAATATTTCAAAGCAGCGCTGGTCCGAAGATGTTTTTGAAAATTATGTTCTCATTTTTGAAAATGAAGAAAATGTCATCTGCGCTTATATAACTCAAAGCGGTGAAAAAAACGGACTGACGGAAAAAATAATCAAAGAAAGCACGGTAAGGCTTTCATAGGAGTGAATCAGATGAAAAAGGTACTTGTTGCGGAGGATGAATCCGCAATCAGGGAATTTATAATTATAAACCTCCGCAGAGGAGGATATGATGTTATTGAGGCGTGCGACGGAGCGGAGGCTCTTGAAAAATACGAATCTTCGCCGGAACCGGTTGATGTTGCGGTGCTTGACGTTATGATGCCGAATGTTGACGGGCTTGAAGTGTGCAGAACTCTGCGTGAAAAGAACAGCAATATCGGAATTATTATGCTTTCTGCCAAAACGCAGGAAATGGATAAGATAACCGGCCTTATGATCGGTGCAGATGACTATGTCACAAAGCCGTTTTCGCCAACAGAGCTCGTTGCGAGAGTTGATGCGATTTATCGCAGAGTTGCAATGAACGGCGTTCAGCCGTCCCTCCCGAAAGACAATGATGTTATTGAACTCGGAGAATTCAGGCTCAATCTCCGCAACAGAACTCTTACCAAATCGGGTAAATTTATCGAGCTTACTCAGGTTGAATTTCAGCTTATGGAATATTTCTTTCTCAATCCCGGCGCTGCTCTCAGCAGAACGGATATTCTCAACAAGGTTTGGGGAGAGGGATATTTCGGAGAAGAAAAAATCGTTGATGTCAACATAAGGCGCCTTCGAATGAAAATCGAAGAAACGCCGTCTGCGCCGAGATACCTCACAACAATTTGGGGCGTAGGATACAAGTGGATTGTATAAAAAATCCGAAAGGAGAGAAAGAAAGTGAAGCTGACGGGAATAACGAAGCGCTGGTTCAGAAATGTTGCTTCAATCGTTATCGTTATTCTGTTTGCTCTTTCGGTTGCTCTTTTTGTTTCGTTCAGAAATTACTATTATGATTCGGTTGAAAGAACTCTTGATTATTACACCGCCGATGAAATAACCGCAACATTCAGCCTTTACGGCGATTCATCAAACAACGGCTTTGAAAAGGCAAGCCGCAATTTCATAGAAAATTTCTATGATAAGGATGTTATGTCCGCATGGATAATCGACAAAACCGGAGCTGTTGTTCTCACAACGAGCGGTTTTGATATCAAAGGCGATGTTGAAATGCCGGACTATGCCGAAGCCATGAATAACGGAATCGGATTTGCAAAATGGACCGGCAGACTTCCTTCGGGTGAAAAGGTTATGTCATCGACCTGCATTTATAATTATCCGGACGGCTCAAACGGCGGCGCAGTCAGATTTATGATTTCGCTTGATGCGATAGAACATCAGTTGTTTATAATTGCGCTGATCATTTTCTTATGCTCGCTTGCGCTCTTTTCGCTGCTTATGATATCGGGCAGTATGTTTACCCGCTCAATAGTTATTCCCGTTAAGGAAATCAACGAAACCGCAAAACGCATTGCCGGCGGAGATCTTGAAGCGAGAATAGACCATTATCAGCATAAGGACGAAATCGGAGAGCTTTCGGTGACTATCAACGATATGGCGGATAAGCTTGCAACGGCGGACAGAATGAAGAATGATTTTATTTCAACCGTTTCTCATGAGCTGCGAACTCCGCTGACCGCAATCAAAGGCTGGGGAGAAACTCTTCTTCAGCTCGGCGATGCAGATCCGTCAATGACCGAAAGAGGAATGAAGGTCATAATCGGCGAAGCCGGCAGGCTTAACGATATGGTTGAAGAGCTTCTCGATTTCTCAAGAATGAGCAGCGGCAGACTGAAGCTCAATATCGAAAAGATCGATGTTCTTGCCGAGCTTGATGATGTTCTGTTTTCATTCAGAGAAAGAGCGATCAAGGACGGCGTTGAAATCAACTATAATGTTCCCATTTCTCCCGCTCCGACTAACGGCGACCCGGCGAGAATCAAGCAGGTTTTTATCAACATTCTCGATAATGCGCTCAAATACAGCGTTCACGGCGGAAAAATAACCGTTTTTGCAGAGATCGTTGATTTAACAACTCTTGCAATTTCGATAAGCGACACGGGAACGGGAATTCCCCCCGAAGACCTGCCGCATGTAAAAGAAAAGTTTTATAAAGCAAATTCTACCGTCAGAGGCTCCGGCATCGGTCTTGCGGTTGCAGATGAAATAATGAAGCTTCATAACGGTTCACTTGATATAGACAGTATCCTCGGAGAGGGCACAACAGTCAGAATGACTCTTCCGATTGAAGCAGTTGAAACAGAATCCATTGAAGGAGAAGAAAAAACAGATGAGTAAAAAATCTTGCAGTTATGTTGCCGTCGGCGGTCAGGCGCTGATGGAGGGAATCATGATGAAAGGTCCGAAAGGAGCTGCGATGTCTCTTCGTATGCCCGATGGCTCTATCACAACAGAGATGAAAGAATTCGTTTCTCTGCGTAAAAAATATAAATTTTTCAACATCCCGATCATCAGAGGAGTTGTGACCTTTATCGAGTCAATGATTTTCGGATATAATCTTCTTATGGAATCCGCAGAAAAGACCTCTATGGATTTTGAAGCGGAGGAAAACGAATCAAAGCTTGATAAATGGCTTTCCGAGCATTTCGGGCCCAAAATGATGGCGGTCATAGGAGCCGTTTCGGCAGTCCTCGGCTTCGGACTTGCTTTTGTTCTCTTTATGTGGCTCCCGAGCTTTCTTTTTGATCTTGTCAACGGAAAAATTTTCAATTCCGCAATTGATGTTTCGTTCAGAGCGCTTTTCGAAGGCTTTATCCGTGTTGTTCTTTTTGTTGCCTATATGGCGGCAGTTGCGCAGATGAAAGAAATTCACCGTGTTTATATGTATCACGGCGCAGAGCATAAAACGATTTTCTGCTTTGAACACGGCAAGGAGCTTACGGTTGAAAATGTCAAGTCGGAGGGCAGATGCCATCCCAGATGCGGCACAAGCTTTATTTTCGTAACGATTCTTTTGAGCATCATCATATCATCCGTTGTTGCGGTTATTTTCAGAGGCACGGTCATTACCTCAAACAGAGTTCTCTGGATCGTGGTCAAGCTTCTCATTATGCCGCTTATTATGGGAATCGGATTTGAATTCATTCAGCTTGCCGGAAAATATCCCAATAAATTAACAAAGGCTCTTTCGGCGCCCGGTCTTCTTATGCAGAGAATCACAACCGCCGAGCCGGATGAGGCGATCATCGAGGTCGCAATCGAATCAATGAAAGCCGCTCTTTACGGCGACACCGAAACAATGATAAAGCCCGAAGAAAAATCGGGTGATGCCGAATGACGGTAAATCAGCTTTTAAAAAATGCAGCGGATATTCTTTCAAGAGCCGGAATCGAAAATGCCTTGAATGAGGCAAGATGGATTTTTGAAGCCTGCTTTGAAAACGGCAGAGAGCTGATGTTTTTCGGCGGCAATGAAGAAATCGATCCGGGAGCTTATCCCGAAAGGATTTCAGAAAGGGCAGGAGGAAGGCCGCTCCAGTATGTTATCGGCGCATGGGATTTCTTCGGCGAAGAATTTTCGGTAGGCGAGGGAGTTCTCATTCCGAGACCCGAAACGGAAATGCTTGTCGAATTTGCCCGTGAATATCTGAAAGATAAGAAAAATTCCGTTGTTGTTGATCTTTGTGCCGGAAGCGGATGCATAGGAATAACAGCCGCAAGGCTTTTCCCGGGCTCAAAGGTTTACCTTGTTGAAAAATCGGAAGAAGCACTTCATTATCTTCGCAAAAATGTTGAAAATTCGGGATGCCCGAATATAACCGTTATCAAAGGGGATGCTTTTTTAAGCCCTGCCGAAAACGGAATTCCCGAATTCGATCTGCTTCTTTCAAATCCGCCTTATATTCCATCCGGTGAGCTTGTCTTGCTTCAGAATGAGGTTCGACGGGAGCCGGAAATGGCGCTCGACGGCGGAAAAGACGGCCTTGATTTTTACAGAGTCATTGCCGAAAAATGGCTTCCATGCTGCAAAGGTGCCGTCTGCATCGAATGCGGCGAGGGTCAGACGGAGGAGATTGAAAAAATCTTTTCCCGATATTGCAAAGAAACATATCCGCAGAGAGATTTTCGGAATGTTCTTCGGACGGTCTGCGGAATAATCAGATAAAAGGAGAGTTACTCTTGATAGCAGATTTAATCAGAACCGGAGATATGTCTCAGGTCTTTATAGGACTTCTTGTGAGCGTTTTTGCGGTGTTCTGTGTTTTTCCGATTCATGAATATGCTCACGCATTCGTAGCAACAAAACTCGGCGACGATACTCCGAGGCTCAGGGGCAGACTTACTCTAAATCCCTTGGCTCATATTGATATAATCGGTGCGCTTATGATTCTTATTGTCGGATTCGGCTATGCAAAGCCCGTTCCCGTCAATGCAAGAAGATTCAAAAACCCGAAAGCGGGAATGGCGCTGACCGCTCTTGCCGGCCCGGTTTCCAATCTTCTGATGGCATTTATTTTCTCACTGGTCGGAAATATCATTTCATTTGCCGCTTATAAAGCGGGCGTAACGAGCGATCTTTTCAGAGCCGTAATTCTTTTTACCGCTCTTGCTTCGCAGATAAATGTAGGCCTTGCGGTTTTCAACCTTCTTCCGATTCCTCCGCTTGACGGCTCAAAGATCCTCGCTCTTGTTATTCCTCCGAAATATTATTTCAAATATCTTCAGTATGAAAGATATATCATCATCGGCGTATTCCTTCTTATTTTCATAGGAGTTCTCGATATACCTCTTTCGTTCCTTACCGGAATTATTTACAGAGGAATAAACTTTGCGGCAGGGCTGCCGTTCAGATTCCTTATTTCCTGAAAAAGGAGAAATCACTTTGGAAAAAATTCAGTATAAGCTCGAAGTTTTTGAAGGACCGATGGACCTTCTGCTTCTGCTGATAAGTAAGAAAAAATTAAGCATAAATGATGTGCCGATCCTTGAAATCATTGAGCAGTATCTTGATTATGTCCGGCAGATGCAGGAAGAAAATCTTGATATTTCAAGCGAATTTCTTGAAATGGCGGCAAGATTGCTTTATATAAAGACCGTTTCGCTGCTTCCCGTTCATGAAGAGGCGGAGCAGCTTGTTGAAGAGCTCCGGGGTGAGCTGACCGAATATCAGGACTGCAAAAAAATAGCTCTTGAGCTTCAGAAACAGGGCAAGGGATTTGAATTCTACGGCAGGCAGCCCGAAGAAATCGAAGAGGATATGACCTACACCAGGATTCATGAGCCTTTTGAAATCTTCAAAGCATATATGGCGGCAGTCGGCAAGGGCAAAAGAAAGCTTCCTCCGCCGTTTGAAGCGTTCAGAGGAATCGTTGCCCATAAAATCGTTTCCGTTGCTTCGAGAATCAGCTTTATAATTGATAAATTCAAAAGCGGAAAGAAGCATAAATTTGAATCCTTCTTTGAAGGCTCGGAATCCAGATCCGAAATGGTTGCAACCTTTCTTGCTCTTCTTGCAATGGTCAAGGCAAAACGAATCAGCGTTGACGGCACGGGCGTGGATGCGGATGTAACATTACTTTCCGGCAGAGTGGAGGAAATTGAAATTGACGAATGAAGAAATAAGAGCAGCGTGCGAAGCGATTCTTTTTGCATCGGGCGAGTCGCTTGAATCGGCAAGAATTGCAGAAGCGCTTGAAATGAAAATAGAAGATGTCAACGGCGCATTGTGGGAACTCGGCAGGCTGCTTGATGAAAGAAAAAGCGGAATCTGCCTTCTGCGCCTGGGCAGCAAATATCAGCTTTGCTCCAGAGTTGAATATGCGCAGCATATAAGAAGTGTGCTTGAAATCAAAAAGAATACTCCGCTTTCCAATGCGGCGCTTGAGGTGCTTGCGATAGTTGCTTATAATCAGCCCGTTACAAAGGCTTATATTGAGCAGATAAGAGGCGTTGACTGCAGCGGCGTTGTTTCAACCCTCTGCCAGAAAGGGCTTCTTGAAGAAAAGGGCAGGCTTGATTTGCCGGGCAAGCCTCTGCTTTACGGCACAACTCCGGATTTTCTTCGCTGCTTCTGTCTTTCATCTCTTGCAGATCTTCCGGAACTTCCCGAAAAATCGGAATTTGAGACGGAAGGCAATGATGAAGAAATCGACAACGAGCAGGGCGTTCAGATAAAGAGCTTTTTCCAGGACGATGAAGAATAATTAAGGAGGGTCGGTTGTGACGGCATTATATATCATTCTCGGTATAATCGCATTCTTTGTTATAGTGCTTGCGGTTAAAGTTCGTGTGACCGTGCATTATGATGACGATGTTGCTCTCGATATCGGCTGGCTTTTCCTGAAATTCAAAGTTCTTCCAAAAAAGGATAAGCCCGATAAACCGAAGAAAAAGAAGAAAGAGAAAAAGAAAAAAGAAAAGCCGAAAGAGGATGAGTCCGAAAATAAGGACGAAACCGTTAAGGAGCCGAAGCAGAAAAAGGATAATATGTTTATCCGTTTCTATCATAACAGAGGAGTTGAGGGCGTTCTTGAGCTTCTGAAAGAGGTTGAGCTTGCTCTCAAGGGAATGTTCAGAAGAATATTCCAGGCTTTCGGCATAAAGGAGCTTTATATCTCAATGACCGTCGGCGCAGGTGATTCGGCTGAAACCGCAATCAAATACGGCAAAACCTGCGAAGTCGCATTCCCCGCAATGGGATATATCGTGAGCAATATGAGAGTCGGAAAATATAATATCGAGATAACTCCCGATTTCATTTACGGCTCAAATTCTGCAAGAATACATACGCAGATAACCGTTGTTCCTTTAAGACTTATCAATGCGGTTATCATCGTTGCGTTCCAGCTTCTGTTTAGGGTTGTGTTAAAACTGCTTAAGCACAGTAAGGTCAAGACCAAAGTGGAAAAGCAGAATAATAAATAATTAAAATTTCAGAAAGGCGGAAAACAAAATGAAAGAACAGTCAGCATCAGGAATTCTCGGCACATCAATTGATAAGATAAAGGATCTTGTTGATGTCAGCACAATTATCGGCGATCCCATCAAAATCAGCGAAACACTTCAAATCATCCCCGTTTCAAAGGTTACATACGGTTTTGCTTCTGGCGGAACGGATTTCCCCTCAAAGACCAATGCAGAGCTTTTCGGCGGCGGCGGCGGAGCAGGCGTAACGATTTCTCCTGTTGCATTCCTTGTTGTCAATAACGGCAGCGTATCTGTCAAATATATCAATGCTGCGGAAGGCTCTGTTGAAAGAGTTATCGGTATGGTTCCCGATATCGTTGACAAGGCTTCCGATGTTATCAGCCAGCTCAAGAATAAGAACACAACGGTTGACGATGCAATCGCAGATTATATGGAAAGCGCTCCCGTTGAAGAAACTGCCGAATAATCAGGATTTATTTTAACCGGTCAGACATATATTTTATTATTCGGAATATATGTGAGGTCGGAATAAGTGAATAAAAGAATAATCGCATTTTCAGTTGCAGTCGGTATCTGTCTTTCGTGCTTTATGATCCGTTCCCGTGCCGTTTTCGTTTCGGCACGGGGAGCGGTAATGATGTGCGTTGAAACGGGCGAAGTGCTGTTTTCGGAAAACCCCGATAAACGCCTTTCGATGGCAAGCACAACAAAAATAATGACTTCTCTTTTGGCTCTTGAGGCGGCAAAACCGCAGCTTGAAATTGAGGTCACCTCTGAAATGGCAGAGGTTGAAGGTACTTCAATGGGTCTTCGGGCAGGCGACAGCGTTTCGCTTCTCGAAATCGTTTACGGAATGCTTATTCAGAGCGGCAACGATGCGGCAAATACGGCGGCAATCGTTCTTGCCGGCTCGGTTGAGGATTTTTCCGTTATGATGAATAAGCGTGCAGAAGAAATCGGGATGAAAAATACCAATTTCGTTACGCCGTCCGGCCTTGATGATGAGGAGCATTATTCAACCGCTTATGATATGGCGCTGCTTGCCTGCGAATGTATAAAGAATCCGGAATTCCGGAAAATATGCTCGCAGAAAAGCGCAAGGCTTTCTTACGGAAACCCTCCCTATGACAGAACTCTGACGAATCATAACCGTTTGCTTTGGAGTATGGAGGACTGCATCGGAATAAAAACAGGATTCACGCAGAAAAGCGGCAGATGTCTTGTCAGCGCTGCGCAGAGAGACGGAGTAACTCTTGTTGTTGTTACTCTCAACGACCCGGATGACTGGAATGACCATATTTCTTTGTTTGATTACGGATTTTCGGTCTGCAGCTCGGATGTTCTTTCTCCTGCCTGCAGGAGGCTAAATGTCTGCGGCTCCGATAAGGATTCCGTTCCGGTTGTGCCGGCTTGTGAGCCTTTGTTTCCGAAAGCCGAAAATGTGAAGTGCGAGGTTTATCTTCGCAGGTTCGAATATGCGCCTGTTTTAAAAGGCGAAACCGTCGGAAAAGCGGTTTACCGTTCAGGCGGAAAAATTGTTTATGAGCTTCCTCTCATTGCAGGGGAAACAGCCGGTATCGCCGTTCATATTGCAGAAGAAAAGCAGTCTGCAACAGACAGAATTATCGGCAGAATCAAAGAATTCAGATTGTTCCGGAGGTAAACGGAATTGGCAGATAACAAAATCAGACTTCAGAAATTCCTTTCCGAAGCGGGCGTTGCTTCAAGGCGCAAGGCGGAGGAAATGATTCGTGAAGGCAAAGTAAAGGTCAACGGATCAACTGCGCAGATAGGCGACAGCGTTGACCCGAAAAGAGATAAAATTCTTGTCAGAGGCAAACCCGTCAGAGCCGAAAACAAGCTTCGTTATATTCTTCTGAATAAACCGAGAGGATATGTCACAACAACCGATGATGAGTTCGGCAGAAAAACCGTGCTTGAGCTTACTTCGGATATAAAAGAAAGAATTTATCCCGTCGGCAGGCTTGACAGAGTTTCCGAGGGTGCGTTGATAATGACGAATGACGGAGAATTTGCAAATGCGATGATGCATCCGTCAAAACACGTTCCTAAAACCTATAAAGTTACCGTCAGACCTTCAATCACAAACGAGCAGGTCGATATTCTTGAAACGGGCGTTGAGCTTGACGGAAGAATGACGGCTCCCGCAGAGGTTCATGTTGTGAGCAAAGAAGAAGGAAGATCTGTTCTTGAAATTGTGCTTTACGAAGGCAGAAACAGACAGATACGCCGTATGTGCGAAGCGGTCAGCCTTGAAGTTGCAAGGCTTCGCAGAATTGCAATCGGCAATGTAAAACTCGGTATGCTTCCGGCAGGTCAATGGAGAGATCTTACCGAAGCGGAGGTTGAATCTCTTTTCAATTCCGCAGGAATCAAGCGCAGAGGAGGAAGTTCAAAATGATAAGCTTTCTTCCTTTTGAAGAGGAAAACCGGGTGGTTTTCAAGGCTGTTGACGGCGAAAACGAAATCGGCAGCTGCGCAATTGTTTCCGGCGGATATGAGGTTGAATTTGTTTCGGTTGAATGCGATGACGATATTATAACCGAAGGGCTTGCAAGAGCCGCAATGAATTATGCCGCAAACAGAATGGCATATATTGCAAAAATAAAAAAATCAATTGTGAAGCCTGCGTTCATCCGTCTCGGCTTTGAGGGCGATGAAATGCTTTCGGTTGAAATTCCGCAGGCGCTCACATCCGGCTGCTCCTGTAATCACAATTAAAAGCGGAGGAATTACATAATGATTAAAAGTATGACCGGCTACGGCAGAAACGTTCAGATCGTAGACGGCATGAACATAACAGTTGAAATCAAAAGCGTTAATCACAGATATTTTGAATTTTCTTCAAGAGTTCCGAGAAGCTTCGGCTTTCTTGAAGAGAAGCTTAAGAGCTATTTTATGGGCAGGCTCACAAGAGGCAAGATGGAATGCTATGTTTCGCTTGAAACGGTTGAAGAACCCGACACGATTGTCAGCCTCAATCATCCTCTTATCAAAGGCTATCTTGCCGCTTATGAGGAGCTTAAAAAAACCTACGGACTTGAAAACAATATCAAAGTTTCGGATATTTCAAGAATTCCCGATGCTTTTTCTCTCCGCAAGGAGGCGGCAGATGAAGACCGCATCTGGGCGGCGGTTGAAGCCGTTGCCGCAGAAGCCCTTGCCGGTTTTGTTGCAATGAGAGAAAAAGAGGGCGAAAGGCTCAAAGCCGATGTTGCATCAAGACTTGATATAATTCTTGAAAATGTTGCTTTCATCGAAGAGCGTTCTCCCGAAACGGTAAAGGAATATAATGAAAAGCTTGTTGCAAGGCTTAATGAGCTTCTTGAGGATGCCCACATTGATGAACAGAGGCTTCTCACCGAAGCGGCTATTTTTGCCGATAAAATTGCGGTTGCGGAAGAAACGGTAAGGCTTCGCAGCCATATTTCCCAGATGAGATCATTCCTTGAAGCCGATGAAGCAATCGGCAAGAAGATGGATTTCCTTATTCAGGAATTCAACCGTGAAGCAAACACCATCGGCTCAAAGGCATCCGATGTTGAAATTGCAAGAAAGGTTGTTGAAATAAAGGCCGAGATTGAAAAAATCCGTGAACAGATTCAGAATATTGAATAAGGGGGCGGCTTCGTGAAACTTATAAATATAGGCTTCGGCAATATGGTAAACGCAAGCAGACTTGTTGCAATAGTCAGCCCGGAATCGGCTCCCATCAAAAGAATCATTCAAGAGAGCAAGGATAAAGGCACTCTTATTGATGCAACTCACGGCAGAAGAACAAGAGCTGTTATCATAACCGACAGCGACCATGTTATTCTGACCTATCTTCAGAGCGAAACCGTTGCGAACAGACTCAATGACGAGGCGGAGGACGAGCTCGACGAAGAGGAGGACGAAGAATGAGCGGACTTTTAGTCACTTTTTCGGGTCCTTCCGGATCGGGCAAGGATACCGTGCTTGATGCGCTTCTCAAACGAAATGATAATATCAAGGTTTCGATTTCAATGACCACCCGTGAAAAGCGTGAATATGAAATTGACGGAATTCATTATTATTTTGTGAAAAAAGAATATTTCAAGAAAAACATTGAAGAAAACAAGATGCTTGAATATGCCCAATATAACGGCAATTATTACGGCACTCCCAAGGCTCCCGTAGACGAAATGATAAGCGCAGGCAATGCGGTCATTCTTGAAATTGAAGTTCAGGGAGCGGGAAAAATCAAGGAGAAATGCCCCGATGTTGTCAGCATCTTCCTTATGCCGCCGTCAATGAATGTTCTTGAAACAAGGCTCAGGGGCAGAGGCAGCGAGGATGAAGACACAATAAATCACAGGCTTGTTATTGCCCGTGAAGAAATACGCAAGGCATACGATTACGACTATGTAGTTGTAAACGATACCATAGAAAATGCAGTTGAAAGCATTGAAACGATAATCAATGCCGAAAGACTTAAATCATCAAGAAACAAAAATAAAATCAGTGAGGTAATAAAAAATGTTTAATCCGGATTTAAGCAAAGTTCTCGAAAACAACACCAGCCGTTATTCTCTCGTAACAGGCACGGCAAAGCTCGCAAGGCAGATTTCGGAAGAGCTTGAAGAAAGCGACGAATTCGTAACCGAAAAGCCCGTCAGCATGGCTCTTGATAAAATTCTTGCAGGCGAATATATAATTGTTGAGCCGGAGGAAATCAGAAATATCTGATTCGGAAAAAATTCGGGCTTAGGGGGGATGATCGGATGTTATATGCAAAGGTTGCCGTTGAAGCGGCAAACTATTCCTTTGATAAAAAATTTGATTATATTGTTCCTCCGGAGCTTGAAGATAAGGCGCAGGCAGGGTGCCGGGTAACCGTTCCTTTCGGCAGCGGCAACAGAAAATGCCTCGGAGTAATATTTGAAATAACAGGCTCAAGTGACGGTAAACGCCTGAAGAAGCTTCTTTCCGTTCTCGATGAAAAACCTCTTCTGAATTCCGAAATGCTTTCTCTTGCCGATTTTATCAGAGAGAGAACATTCTGCACATTTTATGAAGCGGCAAAGGTCATGCTTCCGTCCGGCATCAATCATAAAATGGTTTTTTCTTATGCGGCAGACCCGGAGGCTGATCCGAAAAAGGTTGAGGCTCTTGAAGGCGCCGAAAAGGAATTCTATAACTGCATAAAAGAAAAATCCGTTTTTGTCAGACCGGAAACAGTTTTCAATAATCTGAAAATGAAAGCTGATCTTTCGATTCCCGAAAGGCTTGCAAAAAAAGGTTTGCTTCTCGTGAGCAGCGATGCCGTGCGCAATCTCGGCGATGAAACCGTCAGAATGATAAGGCTTCTGCCCGAATATGACGAAATGAAGCTTACAAAGAAGCAGAAGGAAATGGCTGATGTTTTGAATGACCTCGGCGTTGCCAGCGTTCGTGAATTATGCTATTTCACGGGGTTTACTCCCGCCGTTGCAGGCGGACTCGTTAAGTCCGGAGCAGCGGAATTCTTTGATAAGCAGGTCATAAATCTGCCCGATTTTTCGGATGTCAAGCCGGAAAAGAATCCGATAAAGCTTTCGGACGAGCAGAAAGCCGCTTATGAGGGGCTGGCAGCTCTTGCCGTTCAGGATTCAGCCGCCGCATCTCTTCTTTACGGCGTTACGGGAAGCGGAAAAACATCCGTTTATATGAGCGTTATAGACAGAGTCGTTGAAAGCGGAAAATCGGTTATCGTTATGGTTCCCGAAATAGGACTCACTCCGCAGACGCTTGAGCTTTTCTGCCGCAGATACGGCAGAAATGTTGCGGTCTTTCACAGCGCACTTTCGCTTCGTGAAAGGCTTGATGAATGGAAAAGAGTAAAAAATAAAGATGCAAAAATCGTTATCGGCACAAGAAGTGCGGTTTTTGCTCCGCTTGAAAACATCGGGCTTATAATCGTTGATGAAGAGCAGGAGCATACATATAAATCGGAGCAGACGCCGAGATATGATGCAATTGATGTTGCAAAATTCAGAGCAGTTCGGAATAACGCTTTGCTTATTCTTGCCTCGGCAACTCCGAGCGTTGAAAGCTTCGCTGCCGCCAACAGCGGAAAATATCATCTTTTCACTCTGAAAAACCGTTTCGGAAGAGCAGCTCTGCCGAAGGTTATAACCGTTGATATGAGAAGCGAAGAAAAAGCGGAGGGATGCAGAGAAATCAGCCGTCCGCTGTTTGAAGCGCTTAAGCAAAATGTCGAAAACGGCAGGCAGTCGATTCTTCTTATAAACAGAAGAGGTTTCAACACCTTTGCTGCCTGCAACTCCTGCGGAGAGGTTATTACCTGCCCGAATTGCAGCATTTCAATGACTTATCATGCGGCGAATGACAGACTTATGTGCCATTATTGCGGCCATTCCGTTCCGTTTACGGGTGTTTGCCCCGAATGCGGAGAGAATGCCGTCAGATATTCCGGCTTCGGAACGCAGAAAATCGAAGATGAGCTTGCAAAGCTTCTTCCCGAAGCGAGAATCATCAGAATGGATACGGATTCAACATCCGGCAGAAATTCCCACGAAAAGCTTTTGGATAGTTTCGCAAACGGTGAATACGATATAATGATAGGAACGCAGATGGTTGCAAAGGGACTTAATTTTCCGAATGTGACCCTTGTAGGCGTTATATCGGTTGACCAGCAGCTTTACAATGACGATTTCAGAAGCCTTGAAAGAACTTTTTCTCTTCTGACGCAGGTCGTCGGAAGATCAGGCAGGGGAGAGCTTGAGGGAACTGCCATAGTGCAGACTCTGACGCCTGAAAATGAAATTATAAGGCTTGCCGCAAGGCAGGATTATGATGCCTTCTATAACACCGAAATAAAGCTTCGAAAGGCGATGGTTTATCCGCCGTTTTGCGATATATGTGTTCTCGGATTTACGGGAGAAAACGAAATTTCCGTTAAGAATTCCGCAAAGCATACCCTTGAAATCATCAGAACGCTGATTGATGAAAAATATAAATCGGAAAAAATCATTGCTCTTTCGCCGATTCCCGCAAGAGTTGCGAAAATCAGCGGAAGATTCAGATACAGACTTATCATAAAATGCAGAAATTCAAAAAATTTCAGAAATATGATATCGGAGGTTCTTATAAACAGTGCAGTTGATCCCGTTTATAAAAATGTTACCGTTTATGCAGATATAAACCCCGATTCAACATTATAATTTGCAGAGGAAGAGCGATATGGCTATCAGAAACATAGTCAAGGTCGGTGATCCGATTCTTGAAAAAACATCAAGAAAGGTTGAAAAATTCGATGCCCGTCTGTGGCAATTGCTTGATGATATGAAAGACACAATGTATCAGGCAAACGGAGTCGGTCTTGCCGCTCCGCAGGTCGGCATCTTAAGAAGAGTTGTCACAATTGATTGCGGCGACGGATATATTGAGCTTGTTAATCCCGAAATCATCAGCGAAGAGGGAGAACAGTTTGAGGAAGAGGGCTGCCTTTCGCTTCCCGGAGAATCCGGAATAACAAAAAGACCTGCCGTTGTTAAGGTCAAGGCACAGGATAGAAACGGCAAATGGTGCATTTATAAAGGCGAAGACCTCAAGGCGAGATGCTTCTGCCACGAAACAGACCATCTTGACGGAATTCTCTTCACGAAGAAGGTCATTAAAAAGGTGATTGAATAATGAAAATCGTATTTATGGGGACGCCCGATTTTGCGGTTCCGTGCCTTCAGAAGCTTATTGACCTCGGCCACGAGGTGACGGGAGTTTTTACCCAGCCCGATAAGCCGAAGGGCAGGCACGGCATCCTTACGCCGCCTCCGGTCAAGGAGCTTGCCGAAGCAAACGGAATAAAGGTTTATCAGCCGACGAAAATGAAAGACGGAACAGCTCTTGAAATGCTTAAAGAAGCGGCTCCGGAGGTTGTTATCGTTGTTGCTTACGGCAAAATTCTGCCGAAAGAGATCCTTGAATATCCGCAGTTCGGCTGCATCAATATTCACGCTTCTCTTCTTCCGAAGCTTCGGGGAGCCGCTCCGATTCAATGGTCGATCCTTGAAGGATATGACGAAACGGGCGTAACCTCAATGATGATGGACGAAGGGCTTGATACGGGCGATATGCTTATTTCAAGGGCAATTCCGATCGGCGAAAACGAAAACGCAGAGAGCCTTCATGACAGACTTTCCGTTTTGGGAGCGGAAGTGCTTGAAGAAACTCTTGATCTGCTTAAAAAAGGCGAATTGAAGCGTACGCCGCAGAATCACGCCGAATTCACCTATGCTTCAATGCTTTCAAAGGAGCTTTCTCCGATTGACTGGAGCTGCTCCGCAAAGCAGATTCACGATAAAATCAGAGGACTTGCTCCCTGGCCGTCGGCAACGGCAAAACTCGGCGGCAAGGTATTTAAGATTCACGAAAGCGTTATTTCTCAAGGCAAAGCGGCATCCGCAGGCGAAATTGTCGAATCCGGCAAAAGGCTTGTTGTTTGCTGCGGAGACGGAAAATGTATCGAGATTTTGTCTTTACAGCCTGAAAATAAGAAATCAATGCCGGCTTCGGATTATCTTCGGGGAAATCCGGTTGATGCCGGAACAAAATTTGAAAATTAAGGGGATCTTTATGCCTTTATTTTATATGGATTATTGGTATATTGTGCTTGTTCTTCCCGCTATGATCATTTCGATCTGGGCGCAGTATAAGGTCAAGTCAAGCTATAAGAAATTTTCAAAAGTTCTGAATTCACGCCATATTACCGGCGCCCAGGCAGCGCAGGCCGTGCTTTCGTATTACGGGATAATGGATGTCACGATCCGTGAAACGGGCGGAAATCTGACTGATAACTTTAATCCGAAAAATAAAGTTATCAGCCTTTCAAGAAGCGTGTTTTCGGGCACTTCCGTTGCAGCAGTCGGTGTTGCCTGCCACGAAGCAGGTCACGCCGCTCAACACGCAGAGGGATATGTTCCCATTAAGATACGCAATTCAATTCTTCCCGTTTGTCAGCTCGGTTCAACGCTCGGGATCCCGCTTGCAATTGTCGGATATTTTCTCGGCTTCGGACTTCTTGTTAATGTCGGCCTTCTTCTCTATGCGGCGGTTTTCGTTTTTCAGCTTGTAACTCTTCCCGTTGAATTCAACGCAAGCAGAAGAGCATTGGATGTTATTGAAGAAACCGGACTTCTGATAGGCGAAGAATCAGACGGGGCAAGAGCGGTTTTAAAAGCGGCGGCAATGACCTATGTTGCCGCAATGCTGACTTCGCTGGCAAACCTTTTGAGATTTATAATAAAATTAACGGCAAATTCAAGACGCAGATAACTGAAAGGACCCGGGATTTATGAAAAACGCAAGGCAGACGGCATTTGAGGCATTGCTCAAGGTACACAAGGACGGAGCATATTCAAACCTCGTGCTTGACGGACTTTTAAAAGAAAATACAGAGCTTGACGAAAGAGACAAGGCGTTTGTCTGCAATATCGTTTACGGTACTCTTGACAGACTTATTCTCATTGATTATAATTTGAGCCTTTATCTCAACCAGCCCGTAAGAAAGCTTAAGCCGGAGCTTCATACCGTGCTTCGTATGGGGGCTTATCAGATTTTATTTATGGATAAGGTGCCCGCAAGAGCGGCAGTAAGCGAAAGCGTTAATCTTGCAAAGGTCAATAAATCCCGGTTTGCTGCGTCGCTTGTCAATGCGGTGCTTCGCAGAGTTGCCGATAACGGACTCCGTCTGCCCGAAAAATCCGAAAAAGATCCCGATTATCTTGCAATCAAATATTCGTGCCCGGAATGGCTCATTTCCCTTTGGATAAAATCCTACGGCTTTAATAATGCCGTTTCGCTCTGCGAAAAAGCGCTTGAAGCTCCGCCGACTGTTATCAGAGTCAATACTCTTAAAATCACTCCCGATGAGCTTATTTGGAAGCTTGCGGAGGAGGGGGTTGTTTCGGAAAAGCTTGAAGGCTTCCCCGAATCGCTCGTTATCAGCAACACCGGCTCGGTTGATGAGCTGATCGCATATAAAGAAGGACTTTTCCATGCGCAGGATACGGCTTCCCAGCTTTGTGTGCGTGCTCTTGATCCGCAGGAAAACGAAACAATATTTGACCTTTGTTCAGCTCCCGGCGGAAAAACCTTTACCGCTGCTGAAATGATGAAAAATACGGGATGCGTCAGAAGCTTTGATATTTATCAATCCCGTGTTGAGCTTATAAAAAACGGCGCCGAAAGGCTCGGACTTACCAATGTTTATACATATCTTTCCGACGCTTCGATCTTTAATGAAAATTACGGTTATGCCGATAAGGTGCTTTGCGATGTGCCGTGTTCGGGTCTCGGAATAATCAGAAGAAAGCCCGAAATCAGATTCAAGGACCGTTCCGATCTCGAACAGCTTCCCGAAATTCAGTATAAGATTCTCTGCAATGCAGTCAGATACCTCAAAAAAGGCGGCACGCTTGTTTATTCAACCTGCACCCTCAACCCCGCCGAAAACGATGAAATCTGCGATAAATTCCTTGCAGAGCATCCCGATTTTGAGGCGATCAGAGTTCTTCCCGAAATCAAGAGATATAATGAAGAGAGTAATTATCTGACCCTTATGCCTCATATTAATTCAACAGACGGTTTCTTTATCGCCGTGTTTAAATGGAGGTAAAGAATGAACGATATAAAATCCATGACGCAGGAAGAGATGACCGTGGCTTTTGATGAATTATCTCTTCCGAAGTTCAGAGCAAAGCAGGTCTATGAATGGATTCATAAACATCTTGCTTCCGATTACTCTGAAATGACAAATATTCCGGCGGCGCTGAAAGAAACGCTTAATGAAAAATATCCTCTTAACGCCTGCAAAATCGTGCGCAAACAGGTTTCAAGACTTGACGGCACGGTAAAATACCTTTTTTCGATGCATGACGGCGACTATATTGAAAGTGTAGTTATGAAATATAAATACGGCTACACGATCTGTGTTTCGTCGCAGGTCGGCTGCAAAATGGGATGCGCTTTCTGCGCTTCAACGCTCGGAGGCTTTAAAAGAAGTCTTGAAGCAGGCGAAATGCTTTCGCAGATTTATACCGCTCAAAAAGACCTCGGCGAAAGAATTTCCCATATCGTGCTTATGGGTATGGGCGAGCCGATGGATAATTTTGAAAATGTTATGCGCTTTATTGCTCTTGTAACGGACGAAAAAGGGCTTAATCTTTCAATGAGAAATATTTCTCTTTCAACCTGCGGGGTTGTGCCGAAAATAAAGGAGCTGCTTGATAAAAAACTTCAGTTGACCCTTTCGATTTCGCTCCACGCTCCGAATAATGAAATAAGAAACCGGATAATGCCCGTTAATAAGCGCTATCCGATTGAGGAGCTTCTCGGAATTTGCAGAAAATATGCCGATGAAACATCAAGACGGATTTCGTTTGAATATTCGATGATATCCGGCGTTAACGATTCCGATGAATGCGCCCGTCAGCTTGCTTCGCAGCTCAAAGGAATGCTTTGCCATGTTAACCTTATTCCGATAAATGAGGTTGCGGAAAGTCCCTTTAAGCCGAGCAGCGCCGAAAGGATAGAAAAATTTGTTGAAATTCTCGGCAGAAGCGGTATCACCGCCACCGTCCGAAGAAAATTAGGTTCGGATATCGATGCTTCGTGCGGCCAGTTGAGACTTAAGCATAAGCAGAATTCTTCAGGAGAGGAGACAGAAAATGAAAATCACAGCTAAAACCGATATAGGAATTGTTCGTGATAACAATCAGGATTCCTATGCCGCAGGCGAGCTTTCCGGAGGAGCAGCTTTTGCCATTGTTTGTGACGGTATGGGAGGAGCGGCAGAAGGCGCTCTGGCAAGCTCCGTTGCAGTCAATGCGATCCGTGAAAAGCTTACCAACAGCTTTTTCCCCGGTATGTCTGATATTTCCGTCAGAAGTCTGCTGATTTCTTCTGTTGAAAATGCCAACAAGGCGGTTTATGACCTTTCCCTCACCGATAAAAAATATGATGGGATGGGAACGACCGTTGTTGCTTCAATCGTCAGAAACGGATTTGCCTATGTTGTTCATGCAGGTGACAGCAGAGCTTATCTGATTCATAATAATGAAATCCGTCAGATAACAAAAGACCATTCGGTAGTTCAGAATATGCTTGAAAAAGGCGAAATAACATCCGAAGAGGCGTTTGACCATCCCGACAAGCATATCATCACCAGAGCGCTCGGCGTTGATGAGAATGTCAGAGTGGATTTTGCCCAGGAGGAATTTGAAAATGATATTCTTCTCCTGTGCTCTGACGGACTGACAAATTATGTTCACGATGATGAAATCAAAGAAATCTTAACAGATTCCGTTGATGATGAAAAAGTTTCAGAACTTATTGAAAAGGCAAACTATTACGGCGGCGGAGACAACATAACCGTTGTTGCTTTGTCAATGTGAGAAAGGAAGTGCTTTTATGGATAATTACACCGGAAAAAGAATAGACGGAAGATATGAAATTCAGGAAGTTATCGGAGTAGGCGGAATGGCTGTTGTCTATAAGGCCTATGATAATATTGATGACCGCATTGTTGCAGTTAAAATTCTCAAGGAGGAATATCTCGCAAACGAGGAATTCCGCCGCAGATTCAAAAATGAGTCAAAGGCGATTGCCGTTCTTTCTCATCCGAATATAGTTAAGGTCTTTAACGTCAGCTACGGCGACAGACTTCAGTATATCGTTATGGAATATGTTGAAGGCATAACCCTTAAAGAGTATATTGAGCAGCAGGGCAAGCTCGGCATAAAGGAATCCGTTCATTTTTCAATGCAGATCCTCCGTGCGCTTCAGCACGCTCACGATAAGGGAATAGTCCACAGAGACATAAAACCCCAGAACATAATGCTTCTTCCGAACGGCAAAATCAAAGTGACGGATTTCGGAATTGCCCGATTCAGTTACAGCGACACAAAAACGATGACCGACAGCGCAATCGGCTCGGTTCACTATATCAGCCCAGAGCAGGCAAGAGGCGACACAACGGACGACAGAGCGGACATCTATTCAGTTGGCGTTGTTATGTATGAAATGCTTACGGGTCAGCTTCCTTTCCAGGCGGACAGCTCCGTTTCGGTTGCTCTTATGCAGCTTCAGAATGATCCGAAGCGCCCGAGAGAGCTTAACAGCTCAATTCCCGTAGGTCTTGAGCAGATAACAATGCACGCAATGCAGAAGAATGCAGCAGACAGATATCAGTCTGCCGCCGAAATGCTTCTTGACATTGAAGAATTTAAGAGAAATCCGACCATAAGATTCCAGCAGAATTATTTTGTTGACAATGAGCCGACAAAGTATGTTACAAAGGCAACAACTGCCGGCGGAGTTGTTAAGAGCAATGTCAGAACAACTCCCGTTGTTGCGCCTCCCGTTCCGGAAGTTCAGGAAGAGGATGATAACAACGATTCAGGCAGATTCAAGATGATGATTGCGGGAATCGGAATCGGAGCGGCGATTCTTGCGGTTGTTATATTTGCAATTTTGTTTTTCTTTACCGATACTTTTAAAAAATCCGGACTTGTTGTTCCGAATTTCACCGGCTCATTATATACGGAAATCGAGAAAAACGAATCATATAAAGAACTGTTTGATTTTGAATATAATATGATTTCCAACAGCGGTTATCAGGACGGAACAGTTTACGGTCAAACACCGAAGAGCGGCACGAGAATCAGAAAAACTCCGCTTAAAATAACTCTTACCGTTGCAAGCAATAAGCAGAAGATCCCCGTTGCCGATGTTTACGGAATGATGTATGAGCAGGCAAAGAGGACTCTTGAAAGCAAAGGCTTTACCGTTGTTCCCGTGCCGATGGTCAGCACAACCGAGGAATTCGGAACGGTTATCAAGACCGAGCCGGAACGCAATGTTGAGGCGGTCAGCGGAAGCACGGTTACAATCTATTACGCAAGCGATGAGGATCTTATAGAAGTGCCTGCCGTTGCAGGATATAACGCCGAAATGGCAAAGGTGCTTATTGAATCCGTAAATCTTGTTTTTGACACGACTGTGACGGAAGAAAACAGCAACAGACCCGCAGGCGAGGTTATAAAGCAGACTCCCGAGCAGGGCGAAAAGGTTCTCAGAGGAAGCAAGGTTTCGGTTGTTGTCAGCAACGGCATTCCCGAAAACGCAAAAGCGAATGTGACTGTTTCGCTTCCCGCAACCGGAAACAGAGGTTCGTTTGAGGTTTTTGTAAATAATGAATCGCAGATTCGCAAAACGCTTCTCTTTGACGGCATGGATTTTACCTTTGAAATTGAGGGCACAGGCGCAACCGCTCCCGTTAAGGTTTATGTTGATAATTCCCTTTATTACACCTGCAATGTTGATTTCACAAAGACACCTTCCGCAGTTTCGGCGGGCTCTTATATAAATTCCAGCTCAACATTCTCAAGAAAGACCGTTCCCGATGTAACCGGCAAGAGCGTTGCGGAAGCAAAGGATACTCTTACAAAAGCAGGATTCTTCAATATTTCCATCAAGGGTCAGATAGTATATGACCCCGCAAAATATGATATAGTTCTTTCGCAGAGTCCTTCATCATCAATCGTTCTGCCTTATCCCGTCAACACAGAGATCAACCTCTATGTCGGCACCGCCGATTCAAATGAATGATGAGAAAAGAAGAAGGAATAATCATTAAAGGAATCGGAGGCTTCTATTATGTAGAAGCCTCCGGCGAGATATTTGAATGCAAGGCGAGAGGCCTTTTCCGAAAGCAGGGCATAAAGCCGCTTGCGGGCGACAGAGTTTCAATTTCGATAAACGAAAATGCCGAAAATACCATTGATGATATTTTTGAAAGAAAGAGCGTTCTTTTAAGGCCGCCCGTTGCAAATATTGACCGCCTTTTCGTGCTTTCATCAACCTGCGAGCCGAGCCCGGTTTTTCTCATAATCGACAGAATGACCGCCTATGCCGAAAATGCGGGAATCGAGCCGATAGTTCTCTTCACAAAAGCAGATATGAAGCCGGCTGATGAATATGTTGAAATTTACAGAAAAGCGGGCTTTATTTCGTATGCGGTTTCGTCGGTTGACGCCAGGGGAGTTGAAGAGGTCAGAAAAGAGCTTAAAGGACATATCAGCGCATTCTGCGGAAATTCCGGAGTCGGCAAATCCTCGCTTCTGAATGCACTTGATCCTTCTCTTGATCTCAAAACATCTGAAATCAGCGAAAAGCTCGGCAGAGGCAAGCATACAACACGCCACAGCGAATTATTCAGGCTCGAGGGCGGATATGTTGCGGATACACCCGGATTTTCATCGTTTGATTTTGAGGATGATGATATAATTCTCAAAGATGATCTTCCGTTTGCTTTCAGAGAATTTGAAAAATATATCGGTCAATGCAGATTTGCTTCATCCTGCCTTCATGTCAAGGATAAGGGATGCAGAATTCTTCAGGCGGTTGAAGACGGAGAAATTCCGAAAAGCCGCCACGAAAGCTATTGCTCGATGATGGAGCAGGCGAGCGCAATAAAAGAATGGGAACTTAATAAGCGTAAAAAGTAACGAAAATCACCGCTGATGATTATACTGTGAATAGGCATAAGCCGATTTCTGCAGTTGATCGGGCGGTGATATTTTGTATAACAGAGGGATAATCTGTATCGCATTTGCCGCAGGATTGATAACTGCGGCATTGTTTCCGTATAAATTTGCGGTTTTGATTATTTCTGCAATTCTGATTATGGCAGGAATCTGTTTCTGCCGATATTGATTACGGGAGGCTTGAAAATGAAAGTGGTTGTTGTAAGAAGTCCGAAAGCCATCAGCGGAATTTTAAGACTTATTTTCGGCATAAAAAAAGAGTGAACATAAAAGGGCGGTACTTCATAAACCAGTTTATGCCTTAAAATGTGTCTTTCACGCACATTTGCCCGTTTTTCTCCTTGAAATACGCCGGTATTCCTGCGTCAAAAAAGACGGTCAACTGTACGCAAAATCCATCATTTTAAGGTGCAAAGCAGTTTTTGTGAGCAGATTTGTTGAAGAACAAGGAAAACCCGCATAGTCAATACTTGGTGTATGACTGTGCGGGTTTGACGCCGTTATTCGGCAAATATGCCGCAAAAACCACAAACTGGTTTATGAAGTACCGCCCAAATGCACCCGGTTGGGCGGTACTTCATAAACCGATTTACGGTGTACTGTCCTGACCGGGTGTGTTTTATTTTTTAACAAGTGATTTATGCTTCGCTGATAATCAGCTCGGCCTGCGCCGTGTTTTTGCAAATGCAGAGAATAACAATGTTGCCGATCGTTTTTGTATATGCGTTTTCGATTTTCGGAACTTCCGACGGCTTATAATCCGAGAAACCGGCTTTAAGATATTTTATTCTTTCGGAAACGGCATTTTCTATGGTGGGAATATCATTTTTATTGTTGACTTTAAAGATTGCAATTTCATCTGCAACGGCGCTGCCGACTCTGAAATATCTGACCTCGCTCACAAGGGCTTCATCAATTTCATAATCCGAAAGAGCAACCTCTCCGTCGATTTCTTCGGGAATTATATCGAATTCAAGCTTTGAAATAAGTGCATCTGCCAGTGCATCAACATTCTTTTCCGCTGCATTTGTTTCTTCTCTTCCGCAGGAAAAGAGAGAAAGTGCCATTAAAGCAAGGATAAGCAGGCAGATAATTTTTTTAATTGTTTTCACGGTTATTACATCCTTTTTTCTATCACATCAAGCCATTTTTCGCAGCTTTTTTTATTGAGATGAACTCCGTCATACGAAGCGTCATCGGGCAGGCAGCCTCTTATATCTTTGAAAGCGGCGGCAACATCAATAAATCTTACTCCCTCATCTTTTGCCAGCTGCTTTATAAGAGCATTGAAGGTGTCTATTCTTTCGTTTGTGCAGTCAAATTCGGCCTTTGCGGAGGCAGATGCCGTTATCGGAATCATGGATTGAAGATAAATTTTTGCTCTCGGATCTTTTCTCTTTATATCATCAATAATTTTTTTGTATTTTGCAATAAAAGTTGATTCGCTCGGCCAGCCGCATTCGTTTTCGCCGAACTGCAGAAAATATTTGTCATAATGTTTTCTGCCGATTTCGTCCATAATGGGTCTGCTTGAGCCGGGAGCGCATTTGGTATAAACCGTTGAAACATTTACTCCGACGGAGGCGTAAACATTTTTAACGAGTCCGAAATCCTTAAGGTCAAGAGTTCTTGAATTTCCGATGAATACGCAATCCTCAAAGCAGGCGTATTTTTCGCCTTTTTTGATTTTCCTTTTTGTTCTTTCTTCTGTTATTATTTCTTCCGTTGTTTCTTCGTCAGTCTGTTTTGCGGCAGCAGATGTCTGATTTTCGGTTATTGTCTGTCTTTCGGCTTCGGTAACAGCGGCTTGCGTAACGGTTGAAGAAACGGTTTCTTTTATTGTTGTTATTATTTTTTCGGTAATATAAGCTGATGTTGTTTTGTCGCTTTTGGCTTTCGAACTTTCCGAATATGAAGCGGCAGCAAATGAGAGCAGCGTCAGCAGCGCAATTAATAAAAGCAGGTCTTTTTTTCTGTTTTTCATTTATATTATTATTCCTTTAATTATTCAGCTTGTATATTTTACAACAGTATCGGAATAAAATCAATTAAAATTTGATTACATTTTGATTACAATTAAAAAATAAAAATGACAAAAGAAAAACAGGTGAAGAAAAATTCCTCACCTGCTGATGAATATGCTTGATTTTGATGATTATTTTGCGGGGCAATGGTTTGTTGCAACGATGTTGATTCCCGTGCCGAGAATGTTTTCAATAAGCACATCGCCGAGAGCAACGGGAGCCTTTGCCTCTGCCTTTGCGATTTCGCTCATGCATTCCATCATTTTGGCTTTCGGAATGGGACCTGCCGATTTGCAGGGAACAACATTATGAATGCCGCCCTTAACCTTAACTGTTGTTGCAAGGCTTCTTACGGGGTTGGTGCATTCTGTTCTTGCGTAAGCGTCGCCGCGCTTGCAGGTGTTGCCGGTAACGGAAGCCACCTCTCCGTTGTCATTCAGTTCAACGGTGATTCCGCAGCCCATAGGGCAGGATACACAAATAATATTCTTCTGCATAATTACGCCTCCACAGAAATTTCGATAACCCCGTCAGCGGCAAAGCCTTTGAGCATATCGTTTTTGATAACAACATTTTCCATTTCGCCGGGAGCAAGACGGGGTCTCTTGCGGCTGATGATTTCTTCTCCGTTATATTTAACAACGATTTTTGCATTTTTGTAAGTCTGACCAACTCTGAAATAAAGCTTGACATCGTCTTCGTTCTTAAGATTGACCTTCTGAGGAACGATGTAGCGAACGCCGTTAACGCCTTTTGTTGTTATGTATTCGTGAGCATCCTTTTTGCCGAGAACGTATCTTGCGGCGCCTTCACCGGCGGTCTGGCTTTCAAGCGTAACATAGTCAACAAGGTCATGAACATGAAGAACATTTCCGCAGGCAAAAACGCCTTTGTGGGATGTTTCTCTGAATTCATCAACAATTGCGCCCTTTGTTACAGGGTCAAGCTCAATGCCGACTTCTCTTGTAAGTTCATTTTCGGGGATAAGGCCGACTGAAAGAAGAAGAGTATCGCATTCGATATACTGCTCTGTGCCCTTGATGGGACGAAGTTTTTCGTCAACATTTGCAATCGTAACGCCTTCAACTCTGTCTTTGCCGTGGATTTCAACAACCGTGCAGCTGAGCCTGAGGGGAATGCCAAAATCATCAAGGCATTGAACGATATTTCTCGTCAGTCCGCTTGAATAGGGCATAAGCTCGCAAACGACCTTGACTTCAGCGCCTTCAAGAGTCATACGGCGTGCCATAATAAGTCCGATGTCGCCGGAACCGAGAATAACAACTTTTTTGCCGGGCATATAGCCGTCAATGTTAACATATTTCTGCGCTGTTCCTGCGCTCATAACGCCGGAAGCTCTGGTGCCTGCAATATTGAGGGCTCCTCTGGGTCTTTCGCGGCAGCCCATTGCGAGAATAACAGCCTTTGCCTGAATTTCAAGAAGACCGTCTTCCTTATTTACCGCATAAACAATATTGCTTTCGGTAATCTGGAGAGCCATTGTGTCGGTTTTATATTCGATTTTCTTTTCGTTGACAAGCTGAATGAATCTGTCTGCATATTCGGGTCCCGAAAGTTCTTCACCGAAATAATGAAGTCCGAATCCCGTATGGATGCACTGTTCAAGAATACCGCCGAGTGTTTCTGCCCTTTCGAGGATGAGGATGCTGTCAACGCCGCATTCCTTTGCTTTGAGAGCGGCTGCCATGCCTGCCGGTCCGCCGCCGATAACAACTATATCATAATTAAGCATCTTTATCGCCTCACTTTGTTCTTTCGTAGAGAATCTTTGAGCCGCCGCCGCATTTTGTTATTTCGTTAAGCTCAACTCCAAGTTCTCTTGCAAGAATTTCAACAACCTTTGAGCCGCAGAAGCCGCCCTGGCAGCGACCCATGCCTGCTCTTGTTCTTCTCTTAACGCCGTCAACATCTCTTGCACCTGCGGGGGCGTGGATGGCATCGAGAATTTCGCCTTCGGTAATTGTTTCGCAGCGGCAGATAATTCTTCCGTATGCGGGATTTTTTTCAATAAGAGCCTTACGCTCTTCGTTGCTCATGTGTCTGAAACGGACAGGCTCTTTTCTTGAGGGAATGAAGTCTGCTTTTTCTTCTGCTTCAAGCTTTTCAAGAAGCATATCCTTAACATAAACCGCAATTGCGGGAGCGGATGAAAGTCCGGGAGATTCGATGCCGGCAACGTTGATGAACTGCTCGTTCTTTTCGCTCGGCTCAATAATGAAATCATCTCTGTCGCAATGAGCACGAAGGCCTGCAAAGGAGGTGATAACTTCTCTTGTGTTAAGGCAGGGGACGGATTTCTTTGCAATTTCAAGAATATCCGAAAGAGTGTCTGCCGAGGTGGCAACATCGGTTTTGTCGTCAATGTCGATTGCGCTCGGTCCGAGAAGAAGGTTTCCGTCAACGGTGGGAGTTACGAGAATACCCTTGCCCATCTTTGAGGGGCATTGGAAAATCGTGTGCTTTGCGAGATAGCCGATTGATTTGTCGCAGAGCATATATTCACCCTTGCGGGGAACTGTATGGATTGAATTATCTCCGATAAGAGCGGCAATTTCATCGCAGAAAACACCTGCAGCATTGATAACATATTTTGCGCTGAATTCGGTTTCGCCGTTTGAAACGGTAAATTCGCCGCCGTTAAAATCAATTTCCTTGACCTCAAAATTGCGGATGAACTCAACGCCGTTCATAACTGCGTTTTCGGCAGCGGCAATAGTCAGCTCGTAGGGGCAGACGATGCCGGCTGAAGGAGCCCAAAGAGCGCCCTTTGCTTCCTCGCTTATAGCAGGTTCTTCTTCACGAAGCTTTGCCTGATCATAGATTTCAAGGCCGGGAACGCCGTTTTTAACGCCTCTTTCGAGAAGCTCTTTAATAGTTGCCATTTCTTCGTCCGAAAAAGCAACAACAAGTGAACCGACGGGCTTGAAGGGAACGAAAAGGGTTTTACATAATTCGGGCATAAGCTCTGTTCCTTTAACATTGAGCTTTGCCTTCAGAGTGCCGGGCTTTGCGTCAAAGCCTGCGTGCACGATGGCGCTGTTTGCCTTTGAGGTGCCCATTGCCATATCGCTGCATTTTTCAACGAGAGCGATTTTAATGTTGTATCGGCTGAGCTCACGGGCGATAAGAGAACCTATAACGCCTGCGCCGATAACGGCAACATCATAGTTCATTGATAAAACCTCCGTACAGATTACGGTTATACCGTATGATTTTTTTGACCAAAAGACATTATAGCATATTAATTGTTTTATAACAATAGTTTTCTTTGATTAAAACAAAATTTTTATGGTTTTATCCGGCTTAATATTTCTCCGACCTTGCCGTGAATGATAAAGCCGAATTTTTCATCCATTGCGGTTGCGTCACGGTTGATAAGAACGATGTTTCTGCCTTTGAAATATCTTATAAAGCCTGCCGCAGGGTAAACGGTCAGCGAAGTGCCGGCAACAATGAGCATATCGGCGTTTTCAGTTGCGTTCAGGGCGCCGTTTACGGTTTCTTCATCCAGCGCCTCTTCATAAAGCACAACATCAGGCTTGATTATTCCGCCGCAGGAGCAGAGAGGAACGCCTCCGTTGCAGACATGATCAACATCATAAGATTTTCCGCATTTCATGCAGAAATTCCGAAGCGTTGAGCCGTGAAGCTCATAAACCCTTTTGCTTCCGGCCGCAGTATGAAGTCCGTCAATGTTCTGCGTTATGACCGCCGAAAGCTTTCCCGCTTTTTCCAATTCCGCAAGCTTATAATGGGCGGCATTCGGTTTTGCCTGCGGAGCATAAAGATGCTTTGAATAAAATTCATAGAATTCTTTGGTATGTTCAAGGAAAAACGAATGGCTGATGATTCTTTCCGGAGGATATTTATAATCCATCATATAGATTCCGTCTGCCGAGCGGAAATCCGGAATTCCGCTTTCTGTTGAAACGCCTGCGCCTCCGAAGAAAACGATTTTGCTGCTCTTGTCGATCATCTGTTGCAATTTTTCAATATCACTGTTCATTTTTTCACCTCTGAAAAGATTATAAACCTGCTGAATGCGCCTGTCAATGAATTGAAAACCCGAAATGTTACTTTTTGAAAAAAACACAAAATATGCGCTTTATTATTGAAATGATGTGCAGATAATGATATAATACATTATTATAATGTTTAATTGCCGCTTTCCGAGGAATACTGTTCATATCAGTTTTTCCGAAAAGAAAGGGCGATTCCGTGAAACGAAAAAAAGCAGATTTCAGTAATTTTCTTCTGACATCTCCCGTGCCTTGTCAGTCGGATGCTTCATCATCAGAAAATGACGGCAATCCCGGCGGCAGAAGCCTTTTTGATTCCGGCTCAATAACCGTTCAGAAGGGGAATAAGCTTATCCATTGCATAACGGTTATCGGCCAGATCGAAGGCCATTATTTTCTTCCGCCGCAAAATAAAACAACAAGATACGAGCAGGTCATTCCGCAGCTTGTTGCGATTGAGGAAAGCGAAGAAATCGACGGTTTGCTGCTGATTCTCAACACCGTCGGCGGCGATATTGAAGCAGGGCTTGCAATTGCGGAGCTGATTTCCGGAATGAAAACCCCGACAGTTTCCCTTGTGCTCGGCGGAGGTCATTCAATCGGAGTTCCTCTTGCAGTATCGGCAGACCGTTCATTTATTGTTCCCTCCGCAACGATGACTGTGCATCCGGTCCGGATGAACGGGCTTGTGCTGGGAGTTCCGCAGACTCTTGCATACTTTGAGCAGACGCAGGAGAGGATAGTCGATTTCGTTACAAGGCATTCCGGAATTTCCGCAGAAAGATTCCGTGAGCTGATGCTTGCAATGGGCGAGCTTGTTATGGATGTGGGAACTGTTCTGACAGGAGAATCGGCAGTAAAAGAGGGAATAATCAACTCAATAGGCGGTCTTTCCGATGCGCTTGACTGCCTTTATGATATGACTGAAAATAATATTCCGAAAGGATGAAATAAAGTGGCAAATACCGCCTCAAAAAAACCCGATACACGGGCAAAAAAGAAAACCGGCTCTTCTTCCGAAACTCCGGAAAAGAAAAAGCCGAAAACCGAAGAACAGTTAATGACAAATCATCAGACTTATGCGCTGATAATCGGCGCAATAGGTCTTTTTCTGCTGTTCGTTGATATTATTGAGGGAGAAAGCGTATGGCTTTTCCTTCATAATTCAATGTTCGGCTTGTTCGGATTTTGCGCATATATTGTTCCGTTTATTTTGTTTTATGTTACCTTTGTGCTTGCTGTTGATAAGAAAATGACTACTCTTGCAGGCAATCTTATCAGCACGGGGATCCTTACGGTGCTTATCTGCGGATTGATACATATTTTCTCAAATATATCCGAATATTTTTCCGAATCCTTAATAGTTCAGATCAGCGATGCTTGGGATAAAGGCGGATATTCGCTTGCAAGCGGCGGCGTTATAGGTGCGATTTTCGGAGGACTTGTCGGCAAATTATTCGGCAAAACGGGCGCAATCATAACTTTGCTTTTGCTTACCTTTGTTGTCATTATGATCTTTACGGGCACAACTCTGCGCTCTCTGTTTTCCGTTATAAGAAAGTTCGCAAAGGGAGTCGGCTCATTCACGAATGAAAAAATCGAACAGACAAACGAAAAAATCGAACAGATAAAAGAAGAGAGGGAAGAGAAAAAAAGCTTCAGACCTCCGCAGAAGCCGACTGTTTCCGCAGACGATATTCCCGTTCCGGTTGAGCTTGCGGAGCCTGATCCGATCCCGAAGCTCAATATAGAAGCCGATATTCCCGATATACCCATCACAAAGCTTGATGATTCCGAAGACGGAGAAGCCGTTGAAGAGGTTGTCAGCGAAATTATGAATACCGCTCCGAAAACAAGAAAAAGAACTAAAAAAGAGCCTTCAATGCCGGAGGGCGAGCCTGAAAAGGCGGATGCCGATGTTCCTGCAGAAAACGGCGGAGCTTATGTTTTTCCGCCTATTGACTGCCTTAATAAAGTTGAAAATGACGGCAAAGTTGACAGCATGGAAGAAATGCAGATGGGGGCAAGAAAGCTTGTTTCTACCCTTGAAAGCTTCAAAATCAATGTTGAAATTTCAAATATCTGCAGAGGACCTTCGGTCACAAGATATGAGCTTGTGCCGGAAGCAGGCGTAAGAATCAGTAAAATCACAACTCTTTCCGATGACCTTGCTCTCCGCCTTGCCGCAAAGAGCATAAGGATAGAAGCTCCGATTCCGGGCAAATCCGCTATCGGAATAGAAGTTCCCAACAGCGCAAAATCTATGGTTTCAATGAGAGAAATCATTGATACGGAGCAGTTCAGAAGCGCCAAGAGCAAGCTGAATGTTGCTCTCGGAAAAGATATTACCGGCAATATCATCTGCGCCGACCTTACGAAAATGCCGCATCTTCTTGTTGCCGGCACAACTGGCTCGGGCAAATCTGTATGCCTCAATTCGATGATAATCAGTATTCTTTATAACGCAACTCCCGACGAGGTCAAGCTCCTTATGATCGACCCGAAAGCCGTTGAATTCACTATTTATAACGGCATTGCTCACCTTGAGGTTCCCGTTGTTTCTCAGCCGAGAAAGGCGGCAGGTGCGCTGAGCTGGGCGGTTGGCGAAATGGAGCGCCGTTATCAGCTCCTTGCGGAAAATTCCGTCAGAGATATCAAGGGCTTCAATGCACTATGCGAAACAAGAGAAGACCTTAAGAAGATGCACCATATCGTTATCTTCATTGATGAGCTTGCCGACCTTATGATGACCTCTCCGAAAGAGGTTGAAGATTCTATCTGCCGTCTTGCTCAAAAGGCCAGAGCTGCGGGAATTCATCTTGTTATCGCAACGCAGAGACCCTCCGTTGATGTTATTACAGGTATAATCAAAGCGAATATCCCGAGCCGAATCGCTCTCTTCGTTTCATCGCAGATCGATTCAAGAACAATTCTTGATGCAAGCGGAGCCGAAAAACTTCTCGGCAACGGCGATATGCTCTTCTCTCCCGTAGGTTCATCGAAGCCGACAAGAGTTCAGGGCTGCTTCATTTCAGACCGTGAGGTCGAAAATGTTGTTGATCATATCAAGGGTCAGATGCAGTCTACATATAATGAAGAAACAATGAAAGAAATCGAAGCCAAGGCTGCTGCATCTGAAAACGCAAACAAGGGCAGCGACGATGACGATGAAGACAGCGACTGGGATCCCGTTCTCAACGAGGCTGCCGAAATCGTTATCAATGCCGGAGGAGCATCAACAACAATGCTTCAGAAAAAGCTCAAGCTCGGCTATGCGAGAGCTTCGAGAGTTATTGATCAGCTTGAAGAAAAGGGCATTATCGGTCCCTCAAACGGCGCAAAGCCGAGAGAAGTTCTCGTTTCAAAACAGCAGTGGTATGAGATGCAGGCGCTCGCTGACGGCGCAAGCGCAAATGAAATCCTTGCCGCTCCGGATATCGACAGTATGTTTGCAGACGATGACGATCATGCGGGCAGCGACGATTTTGAAGATGATTCTGATTTTTAGTCCTCGGAGGTAAACCGTATGAGCGGCTTTTTACCCGTTACAAAAGAAGAAATGATAAGCAGGGGATGGGAAACGGCTGATTTTGTTTATGTCAGCGGCGATGCCTATGTTGACCATCCCGCCTTCGGTGCAGCCATAATAACCCGTGTTCTTGAGAATGCGGGTTTTAAAGTTGCGTTCCTTGCTCAGCCGGATTGGCGCAAAAAAGATGATTTTATGCGCTTCGGAAGACCCCGCCTCGGATTTCTTGTTTCAAGCGGAAATATTGATTCGATGGTTGCACATTATTCCGTTGCGAAAAAAAGGAGAACTGCCGATTCATACAGTCCCGGCGGAAAAACGGGTCTTCGCCCTGACAGAGCGGTTATAGTTTACTGCAACAAAATCCGTGAGATTTACGGTGATATTCCCGTGATCATCGGTGGCCTTGAAGCGTCATTAAGGCGTTTTGCGCATTATGACTATTGGGATAATAAAATTCGCCGCTCGATTCTTTTTGATTCGCAGGCAGATCTTCTTTCATTCGGAATGGGTGAAAGATCAATGCTTGAAATTGCGAAAAGACTTGATGCAGGCGATGATATTTCAACGATTCACGATGTCAGAGGAACCTGTTACAGCGTGGATGTCCGGGAAACTCCGTATTCGGGAGCAGAATGCCCCTCGTTTGAAAATGTCTGCAATTCCAAAAAAGAATATGCCGTTTCCTGCCGTATTCAGCAGGATGAGCAGGATTTTTTTCGCGGCAAAGTGATAAAACAGCGCCACGGAAACCGTATGCTCGTTCAGAATCAGCCTTCAATGCCTCTTACGCAGGATGAACTTGATTCGGTATATGCTTTGCCTTTTATGCGGACTTATCATCCGATGTATGAAAAAGACGGCGGTGTGCCCGGCATAACGGAGGTCAGATTTTCAATTACACATAACAGGGGCTGTTTCGGCGCCTGCAATTTCTGCTCTCTTGCCTTCCATCAGGGCAGATATATAACCGCAAGAAGCAAGGAATCAATATTAAAAGAAGCAAAGCTGCTCACTTCTCTGCCCGATTTCAAAGGATATATTCACGATATAGGCGGGCCGACTGCCAATTTCCGTCAGCCGTCATGCGTGGGGCAGGAGGGAAGAGGACTCTGCAAAGGAAAAAAGTGCCTTGCTCCGAAGCCGTGCCCGAATCTTGTTTCCGATCATTCGGAATATCTTGATATTCTTCGCTCTGTCCGTTCGCTTCCGAAAGTGAAAAAAGTGTTTATCCGCTCCGGAATCAGATATGATTATCTGCTCGAAGACCGTGACGAAACCTTTTTCCGTGAGCTTGTTGCAAACCATGTCAGCGGCCAGCTCAAGGTTGCTCCGGAGCATTGTTCGGCGGCTGTGCTTGATAAAATGGGCAAGCCTCATATCGAAGCCTATATTAAATTTTCAAAGAAGTATTTCGAGTTCAGCAATGCGGAAAATAAAGAGCAGTATCTTGTGCCGTATCTTATGTCTTCCCATCCGGGAAGTACCCTTAAGGATGCGGTTGAGCTTGCTCTGTTTCTTAAAAAGAACGGCATAAGACCGGAGCAGGTGCAGGATTTTTATCCGACACCCGGCACGGTTTCGACCTGTATGTTTTATACCGGAACAGACCCTTACACAATGCAGGAAGTTTATGTTGAAAAAGATCCTCACGGAAAGGCTCTTCAAAGAGCGCTTCTTCAGTATTACGATCCGAAAATGAGTGATCTTGTTCGTGAGGCATTGAAAAAAGCCGGAAGGAATGACCTTATCGGTTTATCGGCGGGATGTCTTGTAAAACCCGATCCGAAGCAGAATAACCGGGCAATCAGACCGGATCAGAAGAGAAATGGCGGAAAATATGAAAAAAAGAGCAGGCAAAAAATCAGATAAAATTCTTTATATCGTAATCGGTGTTGTAATTTTTATCGCATTTTTCTATTTCGTTCTTGAACACGGAAGCCCCGAAGAGCTTCTTTCGGGATTTGAAAATTTGATTGGCATCCCCGGAGGAACGGTTTCGGATGATTTGCGTGTTCAGATAATCGACGTCGGCCAGGGAGATTCCATTCTTGTTGAATGCGGCGGAAAATCAATGCTGATTGATGCCGGAGATAACGGCAGCGAGCAGAAGATAATGAACGTTCTTCATTCAAGAAGAATCAGAAAACTGAATTATGTGGTTGCAACTCATCCTCACGCAGACCATATAGGCGGAATGCCCGAAATCCTTGAAGAATTCGGCGCAGAGCTTCTGATAATGCCGAAGATTCCGAAGAATCTCGTTCCGACATCTTCAACCTTTGATGCTTTCCTTGATGCGATTGAGAAAAAATGCGATAAGCGTGTTTATTCTTCGATCGGTAAGGTTTATCAGCTCGGCGGCGCAACATTTGAAATCGTCGGCCCGATAAATCAGAACAATGAAGATTTAAATGAAAATTCGGTCGTTATCAGACTTGTTTACGGCGAAAATTCATTTTTGCTCACGGGTGATGCGTCGGGCGATGAAGAAAAGGAAATAATGAATTCCGGAGCAAATACGGATTGCGATGTGCTTAAGGTCGGCCATCACGGCTCGTCAACATCTTCTTCGGCGGCTTTTCTCAAAAAGGTTTCTCCGGAAATTGCCGTTATTTCCTGCGGCAAGAATAACCGGTACGGCCATCCGAACGGCAATACCGTTAAAAGACTTAAAAAGATATGCGGCGGCGTTTACAGAACGGATAAAGACGGCGATGTTGTTATTGTTTCAAACGGCGTTCAGCTTAAAACTTATATTGACGGAAAAGAGGTTGCATAATGTTTTTCAGCATAGACAGAATCGAAGGAAATGTTGCGGTCTGCATAGGCGATATGGGGCAGACGTTTGTTATAAACCTTGATATGATTGACGGAGAGCCTCACGAGGGAAGCATTCTTTTTGATATAGGAAACGGCAGATTTCTATGCAGCGGAGCCGAAGAAGACAAACGAAGAAAAGAAAATGCAGAGCGTCTTGAAAGACTTATGCAGGAAGAACAGTAATTTTGCATAAAATATATTAAATTTTTCAGCAGTATTATTCATTTTTCTCTTGAATAATACTGCTTTTTATTATATAATAATATAAATGTGTTTTAACGGAGGAATTATCTTGTCTTTAACTTCCGATATAAATAAAATTACGGTCTCAATTGAAGAAACCGCAAAGCAGAATGAATATAAAGAGCTTGTGAAAAGTCTTATCGAAGCAAGGTTTTCTTCTGCTCCGAAAGCTTTTGTGCATACCTATGGCTGCCAGGGCAATGTTGCAGACGGCGAAAGGCTCAAGGGGATGCTTGAAGAAATGGGCTATGCTCTTGTTGATGAGCTTGAAAATGCAGACCTTGTGCTTTACAACACCTGCGCTATCAGAGAACACGCAGAAGACAGAGTTTTCGGCAATGTAGGCGCTCTTAAAAAGATGAAATACGAAAACAGAGAAATGAAAATCGTTCTCTGCGGATGTATGATGCAGCAGCAGCACGTTGCAGATAAAATCAGAGCAAGCTATCCGTTCGTTGATATCGTTTTCGGCACTCATGTTATTCACAGACTCCCCGAATTTCTTTATAAGAGCTTTGCCTCGGGCAGAAAGGTTTATGAGCTTTCCGATAATGACGGCGTTATTTCCGAGGAGCTTCCCGTTCACCGTGACAGCGAATTCAAAGCATGGATCCCGATTATGTACGGCTGCAATAATTTCTGCACTTACTGCATTGTTCCCTATGTCAGAGGCAGAGAAAGAAGCAGAGACCCCGAAACGGTGATCAAAGAGGCAAAGGAACTTATTTCGAAAGGCTATAAGGAAATAACTCTGCTTGGTCAGAATGTCAATTCCTACGGCAAATATCCCGATTACGGCTGCAATTTTGCAACCCTTCTCAAACGTCTTAACGATATTGAGGGTGACTTTACGATAAGATTTATGACCTCTCATCCGAAGGACTGCACGCATGAGCTGCTTGACACAATGGCAGAATGTGAAAAGGTCGCAAAGCATCTGCATCTTCCGTTCCAGAGCGGAAGCAACAGAGTGCTTAAAGAAATGAACAGAAGATATACAAGAGAAAAATATCTCGAACTTCTCAATTACGCTTATTCGGTTATGCCGGAGCTTTCGGTAACGAGCGATGTTATAGTCGGCTTCCCGGGCGAAACATACGGGGAATTTCTCGAAACGGTTTCTCTCGTTAAAGAAGCAAATTTCACTTCAATGTATACTTTCATTTATTCTCCGAGAGAGGGAACAAAAGCGGCAAAAATGCCGGATCCGGTTTCAAGAGAAGAAAAAGGAAAGTGGCTCCGTGAGCTTATTGAAGCGCAGGAGGTCATTGCGGCTGAAAGAACCGCTTCAATGGTCGGCAAAACTTACAGAGTTCTTTGCGAAAGCATAAGCAAGGGCGGACTTATTGAGGGAAGGACCTCCGGCAACATTATTATTGAATTTCCTGCCGATGCTTCGGTGATCGGCAGTTTCCGCAAGGTGACCGTTACGGAATCTTTAACATGGATTCTTCGCGGAGAGCTTTCGGAATAAATCAAATATTTTTTCAGTTAGGAGAAAACAAACATGGATGTAATCGCAAAAGCAAGAGAACTCGGAGCAGTTCTTCAGCAGGATGAACGTTACGCAAAGCTCAATGAGGCTCAGAAGGCCTGCGAATCAGATGCAGCTCTTAATGATCTCATCGCAAGAATGCAGTTTATTCAGATGTCATTTCAGCACGAGGCATCAAAAGAAGACAGAAACGAAGAAACACTTCAGTCTCTCGATAAGGAATACGGCGAGGTTTATACGCAGATCATGGCAAATGACAATATGGCTGCCTATGAAGCCGCAAGAGGCGAAATCGACGAGCTTATGAAGAAAATAAACGCTATTTTTGCTCTCTGCCTTCAGGGAGAAGACCCCGCAACCTGCGAGCCTGCGGAAGAGCATGAACACAATTGCAGTGGTGAATGCTCAAGCTGCGGCGGCTGCCACTGATTTTAAAATGATGTTTCCGGATGCGGAAGATCCGTATCCGGAAATATGCGGGATTTTTTGAAAGGTACGGATTTTTATGGCAGAGCTTACCCCGATGATGAAACAATATTTTCAGGTGAAAGAACAGTATCCGGACACGATCCTTATGTTTCGCCTCGGAGACTTCTATGAGATGTTTTTCGACGATGCAAAGATTGCCTCCGCCGAGCTGGAGCTTGTGCTTACCGGCAAGGACTGCGGTCAGGAAGAAAGAGCGCCGATGTGCGGCGTTCCGTTTCACAGCGTAGATTCTTATATTGCCCGCCTTGTTGCAAAGGGATATAAGATCGCTATCTGTGAGCAGCTTGAAGACCCGGCTCTCGCAAAAGGTATTGTTAAGCGTGATGTTACGAGAGTTATCACTCCCGGCACGGTTATCGAAAGCACAATGCTTGATGAAAGCAAAAATAACTTTCTTGCATCTGTTTGTGTTTTCAATAAAAAAATCGGTCTTTGCTTTGCCGATATTTCCACGGGCTGTGTTTATGCAACGCAGTTTGAAAGCAAAAATTCGCAGCGCAGTATAATCAACGAACTCGGCAGATTCGTTCCGGCGGAGCTTATAATGAATTCCGATGTTCTCAAGCTTACCGATGTAACGGATTTCGTCAGAAACCGTCTTCATTCGGCGTGCGAAATTCTTGATGAAGAATGCTTTGATCTTTCAAAAGCATCCGCGTCTCTTATCAGACTATTTGATGTTTCTTCTCTTGCCGATATTTCTCTCGGAGGAGCCGATGCCGCAGTCTGCGCAGCAGGAGCGGCGCTCGATTATCTTAAGAGTGTTCAGAAATCCGAACTGAACAACATCAAAAATATTGAATATTACGGCGAAAGCAGTTTTATGCGCCTTGATGTTTCAACAATGCGCAATCTCGAAATCACGGAAACAATGAGAAACCGTGAAAAGAGAGGATCGCTTTTATGGGTGCTTGATAAAACCAAAACATCAATGGGCAAAAGAATGTTAAGAAGCTGGCTCGAACAGCCTCTTCTCAACATTGCAAAAATCACCAAAAGACATAATGCGGTTTCCGAGCTTGTTGATAATCCGGATTTAAGAGACGATATAGTTTCTCTGCTTTCGGGCTGTCAGGATATGGAAAGGCTTATAACAAGAATTGCCTATTCAACCGCAAATGCAAGAGAACTGAAAGCTCTTTCGGCAACGCTTCTTCGTCTTCCGCAGATAAAGAGCATTCTTTCGGGATGTTCAAGCTCAATGCTCGGCGAAATCAATTCGGGCATTTCTCCGCTTGAAGACATTGCGGAGCTTATCGAAACTGCGATAACGGACGAGCCGCCGTTTTCGATCCGTGAGGGCGGAATGATAAGAGAAGGCTTTAACGAAGAGCTTGATTCGCTTCGTAACATTGTTAATAACGGAAAAGGATATATAGCCGATATTCAGCTTCGTGAGCAGGAAAAGACCGGAATCAAAAAACTGAAAATCGGATATAACCGTGTTTTCGGATATTATATTGAGGTTTCAAACTCATTCAAAGAGCTTGTGCCGGAAACATACATCAGAAAGCAGACCCTCGCAAACTGTGAGAGATACATAACCCAGGAGCTTAAAGAGCTTGAATCAAAGGTTCTCGGAGCGCAGGAAAGAATAGTGCGCCTTGAATTTGAAGTTTTTGATTCCGTCAGAAAGAAAACTGCCGAAAAGCTTTTTGAAATTCAGAATACCGCTTCTGCCGTTGCTTCTCTTGATGTTCTCTGCTCTTATGCAAGAGCCGCATCGGAAAATAATTATTGCAGACCCGAAATGACGGCGGGAACGGATATTAAAATCACCGACGGAAGACACCCCGTTGTTGAAAAAATGAGCGATCTGCCGTTTGTTCCGAACGATACCGTTCTCAACTGCGGCTCCGACAGATGCACGATCATTACCGGCCCCAATATGGCGGGTAAATCAACATATATGCGCCAGGTCGCTTTGATATGTCTTATGGCGCAGGCGGGTTCGTTTGTTCCTGCTTTGAATGCCGAATTAGGTGTTGTTGACGGAATTTACACAAGAATCGGCGCTTCCGATGACCTTTCTTCAGGTTCTTCGACTTTTATGGTCGAAATGAATGAGGTTGCCGATATTCTTAAGAATGCCACCTCTGCCAGCCTTATTATTTTTGATGAAATCGGCAGAGGAACTTCAACATTCGACGGAATGAGCATTGCAAGAGCGGTGCTTGAATATGCGGCTGATAAAAAGAAACTCGGCGCAAAAACTCTTTTTGCAACTCATTATCACGAGCTGACTGACCTTGAAGCCTCTGTTGACGGAGTGCGCAACTATAACATTGCCGTCAAGAAAAGGGGAGACGATATAACCTTCCTTCGCAGAATCGTTCCCGGCTGCGCAGACGGAAGTTACGGCATTGAGGTTGCAAAGCTTGCCGGAGTTCCGAATGCCGTTGTTGAAAGAGCAAAGGTAGTCCTTAAAGAGCTTGAGGGCGAAGGATACGGACAGACGGTCAGAGAGCGCAACGAAGCTCCCGACGAAATGCAGATGTCCTTCGGCAGCTCAAACGCAGAGGATATTATTGAAAAGCTTAAAAAAATTGATGTCAATACTCTTACGCCTATTGAAGCTTTAAGCACTCTGTATGAGCTTACAAAGCAGGCAAATAACTGATAAAGGAGTGAAAACCGATGCCTAAAATAAATGTTCTTCCCAAATCGCTTGCCGATCTTATCGCCGCAGGCGAGGTAGTTGAGCGCCCTGCATCGGTTGTTAAGGAGCTTCTTGAAAATTCAATTGATGCCGGAGCAGACAATGTGACCGTTGAAATAAAAAACGGCGGCATTTCTTATATCAGAATAACCGATAACGGCTGCGGAATTGCAAGAGAAGATATAAGAAATGCTTTTGTCAGCCACGCAACAAGCAAGATTTCAAAACCCGAAGACCTTGATTCCATATTTACTCTCGGATTCAGAGGCGAGGCACTTGCGAGCGTTGCGGCGGTTGCCGGCGTTGAAATTATGACAAGAACCGCCGAAGAAGAAATCGGCTCAAGATATGTTATTGAAAACGGAGAAGAAATTCTTCTTGATGATGCCGGTTGTCCGCTCGGCACAACGATAATGGTCAGAGACCTTTTCAGCAAGATCCCGGCAAGAATGAAATTTTTGAAAAAGGATGTCAGCGAAGCAAATGCGGTTGCCGCAGTTGTTGACAGAATCGCTCTTTCCCATCCCGGAATTTCGTTCAGATTCATCCGTGACTCAAAGCAGACTCTCATAACAAGCGGAAACGGCGATATGCTCACCTGCATCCGTGAAATATTCGGCAGAGAATTTTCTTCGGAGCTTATCCCCGCCGAAGCAGAGGGAAAAGGCATAAAGGTCAGCGGTTTTGTTTCAAAGCCCTCGGCGTCAAGACCAAACAGAAATATGCAGTTTTTCTTCATAAACAACAGACTTATCAAAACGGGCACAGGCTCTGCGGCGTTGAGCGAAGGATATAAAAATTCGATTATGGTCGGCAAATTCCCGTCTTGCGTGCTGAATATTTCTCTTGATCCTTCAATGGTGGATGTGAATGTTCATCCTGCCAAAACAGAGGTCAGATTTTCCGATGAAAAGCTGATTTTCAATACGGTTTATTATGCGGTCAAAAACGCACTTGCCGCAGGCGACACTCCGAAGCAGATCGTAACATCTCCCAAACCCGATTATTATAAGGCGCCGGAAAAGAAACCGGAGCAGCTTAAGATTGATGTTCCGGCTCCGAAAAAAGATTTCTGGCAGCATATTCCGAAATCCGAACCGGTCAGGGAGCCTGAAAAATTTGTTCCGGAAAAGGATGAAAAACCCGAGCCGGTGAAATTCATTCCAAAACCCGTTACCCCTGCGGTGTCTGTTGCAAAGTCCCCGGAGCCTTTTGCGGAAAAAGAAGAATCATTTGATGAAATTCTGCTGAATAATCCGAGCAAAAAAACGGAAATTTCCGCTCCCGAAGAAAAGCAGGAACCGTTTACCGAAAAAACGGAAACATTTGATGAAGAAAGCTTCCGCCTTGTCGGTGAAGCTTTCAAAACATATATCATCTGTGAATATAAAGGCAGGCTTGTGGTGATTGATAAACACGCCGCCCACGAAAGAATAATTTATGAAAAGCTCAAAAGAGAAAACGGAGAGCGTTCTCCGCAGCTTCTGCTTCTTCCCGTCACGGTCACGCTTTCCAAAGAAGAATATTCGGCTGTGCTTGAAAATGCGGAGCTTATCAATAAATCGGGCTTTGATGTTGAAGATTTCGGCAGCGGATGTATCATAGTCAACGAATGCCCTATGGAGCTTTCAGCTGATGATGTTGAGGATGTCATCATTGAAATTGCGGGCAGATTCGTTGAAAAGAAGCAGGATGTAATGTTTGAAAAGCTCGATTGGATTTATCATTCAGTTGCCTGCAGAAGTGCGATAAAAGCCGGCAATTTCACATCGCATACGGAGATGGAAATTTTTGCAAAGCAGCTTCTTTCGATGCCGGATATAAGATATTGTCCGCACGGAAGACCCGTGCTTATTGAAATGACACAAAGAGAGTTGGAGAAGAACTTTGGCAGAGTCTAAAATTCCTTTGATAGCCGTTGTCGGCCCGACTGCTTCGGGCAAGACCTCGCTTGCGGTCTCGCTTTGCGAAAAACTCGGCGGTGAAGCGGTTTCCTGCGATTCGATGCAGATTTATAAGGGGATGAATGTTGCAACGGCAAAGCCGACTCCCGAAGAAATGAAAGGAATTCCGCATCATCTTATCGGATTCCTTGAGCCGGATGAAAGTTACAGCGTTGCTAAATACTGTGAAGATGCAAAGCGCATTATTGAAGATATAAATTCACGAGGTAAGCTTCCCGTTCTTGTCGGAGGCACCGGATTGTATTTCAGCTCGCTTGTTGATAATATCCGGTTTTTTCCCGAAGAAACGGATTTTGAATATCGTGATATGCTGAAAAAAAGAGCCGAAGAAGAGGGGGCGGATGCCCTGCTTGAAGAGCTGAAAGCTGTTGACCCGGATGCCGCCGAAAAACTTGATGCGAACAATCTCGGCAGAGTTATCCGTGCGCTTGAAATAGTTCATTTAACCGGCAGAACAAAAACCGAGCAGAATAAGCTTTCAAAGCTTGAACCGCCGCCTTATAAGCTGACAGCGATCTGCCTTGATGCAAAGGACAGGCAGTTCCTTTATGACCGGATAAACCGAAGAGTCGATATGATGCTTGAAGCGGGTCTTGTTGAAGAAGCGGAAAAATATTTCGCATCGGATATCGGCAGAACTGCTGCTCAGGCAATAGGATATAAAGAACTTCATCCTTATTTTCTCGGAGAAAAAAGCCTTGAAGAATGCGTTGAAACCCTCAAAATGCAGACAAGGCGTTATGCGAAGCGCCAGCTTACCTGGTTCAGACGGGATGAAAGAATCAGATTTTTATATATTGATGATTATGAGAACGGCAGCGAACTTCTCAACGCCGCTCTTGAAATAATTAACGGAGACTGAAATGAAATCAAAAGACAGACTGCTTAAATTTCTTGCGGGAGCGGTTGCCGTTATCATTGTCGGCTTCTTCTGCCTGAAAATTTTTGAATTGACCTCAAAATCACTTGAAACACAGACGGTTTATGAGCAGACCGTGCTTGATACCGTTGATGCGGAGATGTATGTTATCAGAGATGAAACGCTTCTTTCAAATGAAGATTCCGGTGTTATTGTTCCGATTGCTTCAAACGGCGAAAGAGTCAGCAGAGGAAGCGAAATAGCCGCAGTTTTTATTTCCGAAGCTCAGGCTGAAAATTATGTTAAAATAAAATCGCTTAATAAAAAGCTTGAATCTTATCAGAAGGTTGACAGCCAGTTGAGGCTTGCAAATCTCGATATTGATAAGCTTTCAACTGAGATCAGGTTGGATTTTCTTTCGATTCTTGATTCTGCGTATGAAAATGATTTTGATGATTTAAGCGGAGATGAGCTCTCTTTTGCCGAAAAACTTTCTAGAAAGCAGATTTCTCTGTCCGAATCGGTTGACTGCTCCGAGAAAATAGCTTCTCTTCAATCGCAGATTTCCGCTCTTCAGAGTGCGGCAAATCCGAGCCGTATCATTTCCTCCGAGGTTTCGGGCTATTATGTAAGTCAGCTTGACGGATATGAAAATAATCTTTCATCCGCAGATATAGATAATCTTTCGTATGCACAGCTTGAGGTTGCTTATGATGCGGAGAAAAAGGAAACTCCGCAGAACTCACTCGGAAAAATCATCAGCGGATATAACTGGTATATCGCCTGCAAGGTCGATACCGCAAAGCTTTCCGGCTTCAAAGAGGGAAGCAAAATCAACCTTATTCTCGGCGATTCCTCCGAAAACCTCGTTCAGACGGAGCTTTATAAAATGATCACCGTTGATGAGACAAGCTCTATTGCCGTTTTCAGATGCAATCTGATGAATGATTCCCTTGCAACTATGCGAAAACTCAACGGCAAGATAGTTCTGGATGAAATGACGGGATTAAAGGTCCGCAAGGATGCCGTAAGAGTTGATAAAGAGGGAAATGCCTATGCGTATGTCAGGCGTGGAAATATCGTCAACACCCGCAGCATCAATATTATTTATAACGATAATGATTTCATCCTTGCCGTGAAGCCGGACGAAAGCAGCGAAATCAAGCTTCCGTATAGTCATGTAAGGCTTTATGATGAGGTCATCATTTCGGGAAGGGAGATATACGATGGAATGGTTATCGGATGAAGAAAGATTCAGCGCAATTGAAGAAAATCTGAAAATAATCAACGGCAGCATTTCCGAATGCGCAGTCCTTTCGGGAAGAAAACCCGAAGATGTCAGGCTGATGGCGGTAACGAAAACTGTTGAAAGCAGATTTATCAATCACGCAATCAATCACGGAATCAATCTTATCGGGGAAAACAAAGTTCAGGAGCTTCTGCTCAAGCAGCCGGAGCTGACGGAATGCGAGGCACATCTTATCGGCCATCTTCAGTCAAACAAGGTGAAGATAATCGTCGGAAAGGTCAGTACCATCCAGTCGGTCGATACGGTTGAAATTGCAAAGGAAATAGGAAAAAGGTCTGTTGAAGCCGGAATAAACACAAAGATTCTGCTTGAAATAAACTCCGGAAACGAAGAAAGCAAATTCGGATTTCTTCCGGAAGAAGTTTTTGAAAAAGCCTGTGAAATTTCGGAAATAAACGGAATTTCGATAGACGGACTTATGTGCGTTGCTCCGATTTGCGAAAATAATGCACAAATCCGAAAGATTTTTTCAAATATCCATCAACTGTTTATTGACATTAAGGATAAAAAAATGGATAATATATGTATGAATATTCTTTCGATGGGTATGTCGGGAGATTATAAAGAGGCAATTCTTGAAGGGGCGAATCTCATCAGAGTCGGCTCGTCAATTTTTGGTATGAGAATTTACAGGTAATTTAAGGAGGCCAAAATCCATGAATTTTAAAGAAAAGCTTAAACAGTTTATCAATGTAACAGATGATGACTATGTTGAGAGCGAAGAGAGAGAATTTGATGAACAGTTTGATTATCAGCCCTCAACTCCGAGCGCTCCCGCTTCGCAGTCAAATGCGGTTCACGCAAGAACTGACAGAGCGTCCGGCTCCAATGTTGTGAATATTTCTTCTTCAAAGAATGCCGGCGGCCAGGCAAAGCCTCATGTTGTTTTTCAGAAGATAGATAAATTTGAAGAGGTTGGTGAGGTTGCTGATATTCTCAACGAAAAGAGAATTGTTATCCTCAATCTCGAAACCTGCCCCAATGATGTTTCCCAGAGAATCATAGATTTCCTTTACGGTGTTGCTTATGCAAATCACGGCGATTTCAAAAAGGTTGCAGGCAGAGCTTATATTATAACGCCTTATAATGTTCCCGTTTCGGGCGAGCTTCTTGATGAAATCAACGGCGCATCATTTGAACAGTAATCATTACCGAGAGGACAGGTGAATATTATGCTTAAAACCGAACAGATTCTTAACGCAAAATTTACTCCCGTCAGCAAGGGTACTTACAGCGCAGAGGAAGTGGACGCCTTCCTTAAGGTGGTTGCCGAATCGTATGATCAGACGCAGAACGAAAAATCGGAGCTTATCAAAAAGATAAGCATTCTTGCCGATAAAATCGAAAGCTACAGAAACGATGAAGAAGCAATCAAGCTTTCTCTTCTCGATGCTCATAAAATGGCCGAAAGCATCAACAGAAGTTCAAAAGAAAAATCTCAGGCTCTTATTGCCGATGCAGAAGAAAAAGCAGCTCAGATAAAGGCTGCGGCAGATTATACCTGCACCCAGGAAATCAACGAAGCAAGAGAGCAGGCAAAAGCAATAGTCGATAATGCAAAAACAGCCGTTTCGGCTCTTACTGAAAGAGCGCAGGCCGAAACGCAGAAATCAATTATTGCCGCCCAGCAGAAGGCAAAGGAAATCGTTGACGAGGCAAACGCAAGAAGCAGCGAAATTATCGGAAACAGCAAGTCTGCTTTCCTTTATTATTCATCGGAGCTTGAAAAAATAAAAACAGAAACAGATAAATATAAAGCTACTATTGCGGCTCTCTGCAATAATCAGCTTGGCCTTATAAATTCAATTCCCGAAGTTGAATATGATGCTTCTGCTATCGGTGCAATTGCTGTTGAAGAAGCCGAACCGGTTGAAGAACCCGCTGCGGAAGAAATTGACGAAATCGCCGAAGAGGCAGAAGAAATCATTGAGCCCGCAGAAGAAATCATTGAAGAAGCAGCAGAAGAAACTTTTGAAGAGGCGGTTGAAGAAGCTGCCGAAGAAACAGTTGAAGAAGCTGCGGAAGAAGTTGTTGAAGACGCAGCAGAGCCGGAGGAAGAAATAAAAGAAGAAGCTACCGGTTCCCTTGAGGATCTTCTTGATTTTCTCAATTCATCTGATGATGAAGCAATCGAAATCGAAGATATAGCTTCAGATCTTGATGATTTTCTTCCCGAATTAAATGCCGATGCCGAAGATGCTGATATTCCGGTAGCCGACGAAGCAGCGGATGACGATGATGATGATGATGACTTCACCTTTGATCCCAATTCACTTGATGGTATTGTTTTCGACGATAACAAGGATGAGGAAACGGATGAGGACATAACCTCATTATTCGGCTCACTTTTTGATGAATGATCGGTAATAAAAATGTTTCAGATTGTTTCGCTTATTGTTATTGCCGTTCTTGCGGCAATTGACCGGCTTACAAAATATCTGATTGTCACAACAGTTAAGGTCAACGGTCCTCTTGAATTGATTCCCGGTGTTCTTCGTTTCAGATATGTTGAAAACACAGGTGCGGCTTTCAGTTCGTTTTCGGATAATACTCTTCTGCTGACAGTTGTAACTTTGATCATCATTGCTGTTTGTCTTTTCTTTCTGATGAGCAGAAAAATCAATTCAAAATTTGCAGAAGTATGCCTTATCATCATTGTTGCCGGCGGAATCGGAAATATTATTGACCGGATCGCTTTCGGCTATGTTGTTGATTTTATTGAACCGCTGTTTGTTGATTTTGCGGTCTTCAATTTTGCGGACTGCTGCATAACCGTCGGAGCATTTATTCTTATCGGTTATGAAATTTATGACCTTATCAAAGGCAGAAATCAGAAGGAAAAAACAGAATGACAGAAAAGATTTCCGCAATTGAATATAATGAGCTGATTTCAACGGTTATTGACGAGGAGCTTGCCGGCGAAAGAACGGATAAGATTCTTTCATTTCTTCTTCCGGATTATTCAAGGTCCTTTGTTCAGAAACTTTTTGAAGATGAGCTTGTAAGCATCGGCGGAAAAAAGCTTTCAAAGAGCTTCAGACCGAAATGCGGAGATAAAATAGAATTTGTTGTTCCCGAGCCTGCCGAGTTATCGCTTGAACCGGAAAATATTCCTCTTGATATAAGATATGAGGATAACGACCTGCTTGTTGTAAATAAACCAAGAGGAATGGTTGTTCACCCTGCGCCGGGCAATTACGGCGGAACTCTTGTCAATGCTCTTTTATGGCATTGCAGAGGTGAGCTTTCCGGAATCAACGGAATAATCAGACCCGGCATTGTTCACAGAATTGATAAGGACACGAGCGGACTTCTGCTTGTTGCAAAAAATGATTCTTCTCATATTTCTCTTTCGGAGCAGATAAAAGCTCATTCGCTTCAGAGAGAATACAGAGCCGTTATTCACGGCCATCTGAAGGATCAGGAGGGAATAGTTGATGCTCCGATCGGCAGAAGCACGGATGACCGCAAAAAAATGTGCGTAACAGACAAAAATTCAAGAAATGCGGTTACACATTATAATGTAATTGAAGAATTCAAGGATTTTTCATTTATAAAATTAAGGCTTGAAACGGGCAGAACTCATCAGATCAGAGTTCACATGGCTTATCTCGGGCATCCCGTTGCGGGTGACCTGGTTTACGGCCCCAAAAACGGAGTGACTTATTTAAAAGGTCAATGCCTTCACGCAGGAACGCTCGGATTTGTTCATCCCGTTTCAGGAGAAAATATTCTTGTTGAAGCAGAGCTTCCGGAATATTTTGTCGATTTTTTAAGGAGAATAAAATAATTAATGGCAAAGGACGACCTTTTTGCGGGTTGGCTGGTTGCTTCGGATATCGACGGAACAATCAACAATAAAATTCGCCGTATGCCGAAGAAAAATAAGGATGCGATAGAAAATTTTGTTTCAAAAGGCGGAATTTTTACTCTTGCATCCGGTAGAAATCCGCAATCAATGAAAACGATTTTTGATAAGCTTCCGATTAAAGGAACTCCCGCCGTTGTTATGAACGGCGCAGGAATTTATGATTATGAAAGCAATGAAATGCTTTATTTCTTTCCCATGAGCGAAGAAGCGATGCGAATGGTCATCAATGCTTCAAAGCTTTTTCCATTAATTGATTTGCTTATAATAACAAAGGATATGATTTATGTAACGGGCGCAGGTTGGTTCGGAAAGGCATTTGTCAGATACGGCAGCCTCGATCACCGCTGCATCAGACATATTGAAGATGTGCCGAGAGAAAACTGGGGAAAAGTTGTTTTTTCGGGTTTGCCCTCTCACATCAGAAGGTTAAAGAAGCATTTTGAATCATTGAACGATCCGGATTTGTCAACCGTTTCCTCGTCAGTTGCAAGTTTTGAAATTCTTGCAAAGGGCGTTAACAAAGGAACGGCGCTGATGAAGATCGCCGATACTATGGGGATCCGGAAATCCCATGTCGGAGCAATCGGAGATTATTTCAATGATTATGATATGCTTAAATCAGTAGGTGTGCCGGCTTGCTGCGGTCAGGCTCCGTACGCAATGAAAAAAATTGCGGAATATGTGACCTGCCATTGCAACCGAGGCGCAGTAGCGGATTTTCTCGGATATATCCGCAACAAAGCAGAAATGAATTATTAAACAGGAGGTGGCTGCAATGGATGCAGTTATCAGAAAACAGTTGAAAATCAAGGCCTGCAAAGCAAGAATGGGAATCATCGAAGGTGTTTTCAACGCAAAATCGGGTCATCCCGGCGGATCTCTTTCGTGCGTTGACATTATCACTTATCTTTATTTCCATCACATGAATGTTGATGTTCAGAATCCCAAAATGGAAGATAGAGACAGATTTGTTCTTTCAAAGGGTCATGCAGCACCGGCGCTATATTCTGTTCTTGCTCTTAAGGGATTCTTCCCTGTTGAAGAGCTTAAAACCCTCAGAAAGAGCGATTCTATGCTTCAGGGTCATCCCAGCATCAAGTATACTCCCGGCGTTGATATGTGCACAGGCTCGCTCGGCCAGGGCATTTCAGCCGCTTGCGGTATGGCTCTCGGCGCAAAGCTTGCAGGCAAAAATTTCAGAGTTTATACCGTTCTCGGTGATGGTGAAATTCAGGAAGGCCAGGTTTGGGAAGCTGCAATGTATGCTTCATCAAAGGGTCTTGATAATCTCGTTGCAGTTGTTGATAACAACAATCTCCAGATAGACGGCAAAATCACGGAAGTCAATTCGCCTTATCCCATCGTTGAAAAGTTCAAAGCGTTCGGCTGGAATGTTATTGAAATCTGCGCTCACAGCTTCGATGAAATTGATGCGGCGTTCAACGCTGCTGCCGAATTCAAAGGCAAACCCTCCGTTATTGTTGCAAAGAGCGTTAAGGGCAAAGGCGTTTCATTTATGGAAGATCAGGTCGGCTGGCACGGCACTGCACCGAATGCAGAGCAGTATGAGCAGGCTATGAATGAACTTAATCAGGCTCTTGCAGAGCTTGAAGCATAAGAAAGGATCGGTGAATTAAAATGGCTGATATCATTAAAACCGCAACCCGTGATGCTTACGGAAAGGCTCTTGTTGAGCTCGGCGGTACTGACGATAAAGTAGTTGTTCTTGATGCCGACCTTGCAGCAGCTACCAAAACAGGTATGTTCAAAAAGGCATATCCCGAGAAGTTTTTTGATTCCGGCATTGCAGAAAGCAATATGATGGGCGTTGCCGCAGGTCTTGCGACCGTTGGTTACACCGTTTTTGCAAGCACATTTGCAATGTTTGCCGCAGGCAGAGCCTTTGAGCAGGTCAGAAACTCCATCGGTTATCCCCATCTCAATGTTAAAATCGGCGCAACTCATGCCGGCATTTCCGTTGGCGAAGATGGCGCAAGCCATCAGTGCTGCGAAGACATTGCTCTTATGAGAACTATTCCCGGAATGGTTATCATCAATCCCGCAGATGATGTTGAAGCAAGAGCCGCAGTTCTTGCAGCTGCAAAATATGAAGGCCCCGTTTATATGAGATTCGGACGCCTTGCCGTTCCCAGAATTTATGATCCCGAAACCTATGAATTTGAAATCGGCAAGGCAGTTACGGTCTGCGAAGGAACGGATGTCACTATCTGCGCAACCGGTCTTCTTGTCAACGAAGCAATTGAAGCTCAGAAGCTTCTGGCTGCCGAAGGCATCAGCGCCGAAATCATTGATATTCATACAATTAAACCTATTGATAAGGATGCCATCCTTAAGTCAGCCGCAAAGACCGGAGCTGTTGTTACCGCAGAGGAACACAGCATCATCGGCGGACTCGGCAGCGCAGTTGCAGAGGTCATCTGCGAAGGCGGCAAGCCCGTTCCCGTTGTCAGACTCGGCGTTAACGACGAATTCGGAAAATCAGGTCCTGCAGTTGAACTTCTTCATATTTACGGACTTGATGCACAGAATATAGTTGAGAAAGCAAAAAAAGCAATCTCAATGAAATAAGATGTTTTACGGCGGCTGTTCCGTTCGGAGCAACCGCCGGTTAAGAATTTTTCAGGAGAATTTTTGATGGAAAAAATCAAATTGTTTTTTCGGGAAAATTTAAAAAAAGTTCTCATAATATGCGCCTGCTTTGTCGCTTTTTTATTTGTGATTATTGTTTCCGTTCTGTTTATCAAGAGCTTTGATCCCTCAAATAACAGAATTCTCGTTTACGCCAAAGACGGAAGAAGCATTATAAGAATCAAGGATAAAGAAAGAATTATTTCTGACACCGGAGCAGCCGGTTTCAGATGTGATGAAAAAAATAAGCGGGTATTTTTCAGGGTTGCTTCTGCAAGCTCGCAGGATTTATATGATTTATATTATGTTGAAAATAAGAACGGAGAGATCACAAAGCCGAAGCTGATTGATTTCGGCATCAAGGAGAATTACTCCGTTTCAGACGGTAAGGTTTATTACCTTAAAATAAATGAACACAGCCGGACATCGGATGGCTGTGTGTGCGATGTTTCTGAAAATAAAATATCGGTTTTTTCGGATAATGTTAGCGAAATTATAACGCTCCGTGATTCCGAGAGATTTTATTTTACGAAAATGCATTCATTAAATAAGGTTTTGTATAGCTTCGACAACGGCGAACCGAAAGAGATTTGCAGAGACCTTTTGACCTGCAAAGCCTATAATGATTGCGAAAGACCACACATTATTTTTGAAAAGAAATCTGCAACTGATTCTTCGCTTATTGCGCTTTATGTTGCATATTCCGATGCGCTTCCTCAACTCATCAGCGATTCCGCCGTTAAGGTCATGCTTGATGAATATGAGGCAGGCGGAAATCTGTATTATATGTCCTGCGTCAGCGAAAGTATTATGTGGACTTCCGTTATTTCGGATAATTTTGCATCTGATGATGAAAAATTACAAAAACCTCAAAGAAGTGCTTTTTCGTCATTTTTCTCCGATTCTTCGGATTATAATGAGAAAACGGATGAATATAATAAAAAGCTTGCAAGAGATAAAATCAGAGAGGCTCTTAATCAGAATCTCAAAAACGGCTCGATAAATGTTCCGCTTTATACGGTCTTTTCCTATAATTCAAACGGCTCAACAACCGTTGCTGTCAATGTTGACCCGAGCAGAATTTATTCATTTTCTCATTTCGGCTGTCCGAAGCTTGTTTATGAAAGAACAAGAGCTTCTTCAAGCGACACGGATATTTCCGCCCTTGCGGTCATTGCCGAAAGCGGAGAGGTTGAGAATATTGTTGAGTATGCTCAATCCGTCATAAAAAATAGCGTTAAATCTTACGGGGTTTCTCTTGCGGTCGGCAGCGAAACCGACAATAAGGGATATGTTTGCTATCCGCTTTCCGAATATACCGCATCCGGAACGCAGTTTGTTTTTTCTGCGGACGGAAGCAGGCTGTTTGCGTTCGTTAAAGGAAAAGAATCCGATAAGCTGAATATTTACACGAATTCTCTCGGCGTTTCGATGAAGCCCGGAGAGGGCAAAACGATCAGCACGGATATTTCCGCATATAAAATCAAGGATGATTCCATAATTTATATGAAGGCCGATGCCGGAAAAGGAAGCGGCGATGTTTTTGTTTTCAATGAAAACGGAAACACAAGACTTTCGGGCGGTGTGGGAGCTTTCTTCCTTGATTCCGAGAAGAACATTATTGTGCTGAAAAATTATAAATCCGATGAAAATTTTTCGACCGTTGATCTTTATTTGTGCAATAACGGGGTTGAAAATCTGATAGGCAGTAATGTTATTGAATCTTCTTATGTTTTTGAAAAAAACGGTTATGCGGCATTCATCTGCAACACCGATTCGTGCAGAAGAGCGCTTTGCGTGAGCTGCAAAGGGAAAACCGTTGAGATATCAGAAAATGTCAGCGATATTTTACTTTTTGTTTAATTGGAGGAAGTGGAAATGAATATTGAAAGTGTTTTAAAAAAATCGGCATTCGGCGGATTTACAAAGGAAAGCGTTCTTGAGCTTGTTGAAATGCTTCAGAATGAAAATGTCAGGCTTTCAAAGAAGGCTAAAGAGAACGGAAAAGAAAAAGACGAACTTGAATATTATAAGAATCTTGCCGCCGAAAAAGAAAAAGAAATTGAAAGTTTGAATGAGAAAAATGCTTCTCTTGTTGAAGCGAATGCATCGTATGCTCTTAAAGAAGAGGAAACCTCATCAAACAGAGAAGAATACGAAAAGAAGCTTAATGAGCTGAAGGAAAGAACGGATGCCATTGAGAAGAAGTTTTTGATGCTCCAGGCTAAATATGATAAGGACAACGCTGCGGTCAACTATGAAGAAACGGCAAAGCAGCAGGCTGATTCAATCATTGCTTCGGTCAAAGAAGCGCTTAAAAACGCAATTGAAAAGATTTCCGCATCAAATGACGAGCTTAAGGATTCAAACGCAAACCTTGCAAAGGCTTCGGAAAAGGTCGTTGAGGATGCCGATGCTCTTATCAGAAGCATAACCGAAATTTCAAACAGTTTCGGTGAAGATGAAGCCGCTGAAGAAGAATCAGCAGATTTTGAAAACGATTTCAATTCAAAATTTGCGTCTGAAATTGCTCCCGAAATCAACTCTGATTTTGAAATCTGAACAGATGAAAACTTATAAAATAAATATAGGCGAAATCCGGAATTATGTTGATGAGCTTTGTGCAGGAGATATGGTTTATCTGAGCGGAACGGCTTATACATCCCGTGATGCGGCCCACAAGAGAATATTTGAGCTAATTGATAAGGGAGAGAAGCTTCCTTATGATATTGACGGCGCCTGCATCTATTTTGCGGGCCCGACTCCGGCTCCGGAAGGGCTTGCCATCGGAAGCTGCGGGCCGACAACCTCAAGCAGAATGGATGTTTATTCGCCCCGTCTTCTTGATCTCGGACTTTCGGCAATGATAGGCAAGGGCGGCAGAAGCAATGCGGTCTGCGAAGCGATAGTGAGAAATAAAGGGATTTATTTTTGTGCAGTCGGCGGAGCGGGTGCGCTTTGCTCAAAGCATATTACCTCATGTGAAGAAATTGCTTTTCACGATCTCGGATGCGAAAGCGTTAAAAGGCTGGAGCTGACTGATTTTCCCGTCTTTGTCGGAATAGATGCTCACGGCGGAACATTATTTAAGGCATAAAAAAGATGGTTTAAGGTTTGCCCTTAAACCATCTTTTATTATTTTACAATTGCAAGCGTTATTGCGGAAATAATTGCCTGAATCATTCCGAATCTGAAAATGACCTGTGTGTTTGACCATCCCTTGTTCTTTCTGAAGTGGTCGTGAAGCGGAGTGCGGATTTTCTTAAGAGGATTGATTTTTATAAATCTGATAGTAACGATTTTGATTATTCCGAGAAGTCCGTCAAGGCAGAGCATAAAGCAGAGAGGAATAACAAGAAGCATATTTCCCGTGCGGAAAATCACAATGCTCATAAATACGCCGATCGCTCTTGAGCCTGCGTCGCCCATCATCATTGTGCTTGGCTCGGCATTCTTCCAAAGATAAGGAATAAGCGAAAGAACAAGAAGAGCGATGAGGCATATCGTTTCGTTTGAACTTGCCGTGAAATAAATAACTGCGGCGATTGAAAGAAGCGAAACAATGCTTAAGCTTCCGCAGAATCCGTCAATTCCGTCGGAGCAGTTGACTGCGTTGATAAGCGCCCAGACAACAAGAGCGGCAATGATTCCGAAAACTATTTTAGGAAGAGTTAAGCTCAGTCCGAAAAAGCTCATGCTTAAAAGTTCGGGATTGAAAATAACGAATGTTGCAGCTGTGACAGCGGAAATAACAAGGTCAATTATGCCCTTGAGATATTCGCCCCAGGGCTTTTCGGAACGGTCATCAAGATAACCGGAAAGCATTTCAAGGAATATCATAAGATAATAGATTGCATATTCTGCGGTCACGGGAACGAAAAGCAAAGCGCATATAATGAACGAGAATATAAAAAGAATTCCGGCGCCTCTCATTTTGCCTGCGGATTTCATTCCGTTAACGGCATATTCTCTGCCGTGGTCTTTTGGAAGCTTGTTTTTGAATATTGCAATGAAGGCTGCGCAAAGAAGGGGAGCTGCGACCAGCATTGCAGAATAATAAATTTTTACAGATTCAAAAGAATTAAGAAAACTGAAAAGCATGATTTTTCCTCCGTTGTTTTGTCCGGAAAAATGGACTTGAACTGAATATGGTTTTTGCTATATATGAAGAATACCATAAATCATCCGATTTTTCAACTGTAATTTGTCAAAAGAAGTGTGGACAAACAAAATATAATGTTATAAAATATATCAGAGGTGAAACAAATGAGAGTTCTTTCAATCGGTGAGATCATTTTTGATATTTACGGGGATTCTGCCGTTATCGGCGGCGCTCCGCTGAATTTCTGCGCTCATTGTGCTCTTCTCGGCGCTGAAAGTGCATTGATTTCAGCTGTCGGAAATGACGGTTATTCCGAAAAAGCAATTGAAAAATTGAAAAAATTCGGAGTTGATACCTCGTTTGTTAAAAGATCTGTTTTACCTACGGGAAAATGTATTGTTACAATGGATGAAAACGCCGTGCCCTGTTATGATGTTATCAGACCTGCCGCCTATGACGATATTATACTGAACGAAGAAGATATTAAAGAAATCAGAAAATTTTCTGCGGATGTTTTTGCCTTCGGAACGCTGATTCAAAGGGAAAATAATTCAGAAAATGCATTGCGAAAAATTCTTTCCGAATGCAGTTTCAAAGATATTTTCTGCGATGTCAATCTGCGCAATGGATGCTATAATGAAGCATCCTGCCGTCTGTGCCTTGAAAATGCAACAATTCTGAAGCTGAGCGATGAAGAAGAGCCTATGCTCGCTTCATTCGGATTTTATGAAAGAAAATCAACCGTTGAGGAAACCGTTAAGGCAATTTCGGAAAAATTCCCGAATTTAAAGCTGAAACTTTTTACTATGGGCGAAAACGGCTCGATGGTTTATGAAAAGAAAAATGATAAATTTTATTGTTTTGATGCAGTCAGGGTCAATGCGGTTTCAACAGTCGGTGCAGGGGACAGCTATTCTGCCGCTTTTCTTTGCGAATATCTTAAAAGCGGAGATGTTGAAAAATCGGGTATTGCGGGAACAAAATTGAGCGCTGAAGTCGTTTCGGTCAAGGAGGCCGTACCTATATAAAAAAATATTTTCAAATATTTATATTTTTTTGATTTTTCTCTTGATTTTTGCGAAAAGATGTGTTAATATACTTTGGCAATCAGAACTTGATTGTATTTGCGCTGCTAGCTCAGCTGGATAGAGTGTTTGGCTACGAACCAAAAGGTCAGGGGTTCGAGTCCCTTGCAGCGCGCCAAATTCAGAGCCACTCTTCTGAGTGGCTCTGAATCTTTATGTTCCGAAGGGACTCGAAGGATGAGCGCCATCAAAAAGCCCATCACCAAACGGTGACGGGCTTTTGATATTGAAATTCATCAAAAAATCTTTCTGTAAAGCTCCTGAAAAACAACATAGATTCTCATGCTTGAGAGGATGTGAACGAGCTTGTCAAGGAATTTCTGCATATCCGTGCGGTTATCTTCAATAATGAAGCGGGCCATATTTCCGTCATCGCAGGTGAACGGCTGGGAGAAGCATATTCCGCCTTCGCCGATAAGTTGGAAGCGAACATAGCAGGTTATATCGTCGCTGTGTTCTCTGAGCTTGATTTCGGAAATGATTTTTCCGCCTTCATTTACGGTTGCTTCTTCAAGAATCTTTTCATTGGCGATCCATTGAATCTTATCCGCATTTTCGGCTGTAACGGTTATGGTATCATTTTCATCGTCAACGGTAATTCCGGTAACACGGGGAAGCGGACCTTCGCCGACAAAATCATCGGGCATTTCTTTTCTTGCTCTGCGGCCGACAACAAAGAAATTGCCGTTTTTCATTGTTTTTTTAACATTTTCGATGCTGTATTCGGGGAGAATGAAATCCATATATGAGGTGTCGATATCAGAAAGCTTGTGAGCGTCGCTGTTGCCGAATCCCCAAACCGTTCTTTCGCCACGGGGAATAACATACTGAAGCACCTGATCCCAAAGAATGCGGTCAGATGATGTAACGGAATCAACACGGTTGAGTATTTCCATTCCAAGGCACGAGTTATAGCTGTTGAAAATATTACCGAAATAACGGACATTTTTTATATCCCTTGCTTTTTCGGGGTGCTTTGCGGAGCCGAGCCAGTCGCCGGGATGATTGATAACCGAAATTCCTCCGGCTTTTTCAACATTCTTAACGGCATATTCATATCCGTTTTCAAATCCTATGTCGCCCTGACCGAAATCGCAGAAATAACCGTTGACATGGCTTTTTGTCATTGTTACCATATTAAGCTCAATGGCCGAAGGAACGCAGTTAAGGCCTCTGCCTCCCGTTCTGCCCGATGCTTCGGGAAAAGCGTAGGTTCCGCCGGTTATTGCGTTGAATTCATCATCGGTAAGCGTTGTTACTTTTCTGCCTGCGATATACTGATAAAGATAAAGCGGAGGCTGATTTGGCTTTTCGTTCCAGTTCTTTCCGATAACTCCGTGGTCTGCAAAAGCAAGAATATCAAAGCCGTTGTCGTAATAGCCCTTTATCATAACAGCGTAATCCTCTGATGCGTCGCTTATGGTTGAATGAGTATGAAGATTTGTTTTATAGTGATTTGAAGGGTCTGAAAGAAGCTGTTCAACATCCTTGTAGGGGTTGCTGATTTTGTAATCAACTGTGCTGACTGCAAAAGCGGGGAGAGATGAGCCTGCAATTAACAGAATGCCGAGAAAAAGAGAAAGTGATTTTTTAAACATTTTTTTCATATTGCTGCCTCCGTAAATATTTTTTTGCCTAGGCAAAAGGGAGTCGAACTCAATATGGTTTTGGCGACACCTTTTTGCCGATATTTTGTTAAAAATGCTCGGAATACACAAAGTATTCCTGCGCTTTTCGCCTCATCTCGGCAGAAAATCTGTCTGCCAAAACTGCGAAGCACCTTAAAATGTTGAAATTTGCGTGCAGTCCGGTGTTTCTTCGACGAAGACATACTCCCGTATTTCAAGGAGAAAAACGCCGGAATGTGCGTGAAGTTCGCTTTTTAAGGCATATAGGGTTCGAATCTCTTTTGCCTATCCCATTTTATCACAGCGTTTCCGATTTATCAACGGTTTAAAAAAGATGAAAAAAAATAAAATTTGTTGACTTATTTTTTATATTATGTAAAAATATATATATTAAATTCCGGAAGAGGTATGGATATGAAAAAAGCGGTTTCCGTTGTTCTTTCAGCTTTGATAATCGTTCTTTCTTTTTCTGTTGTTTCGTACGCCGATGAAGAAAAGCTGAATTATGTTGTGCTCGGCGATTCAATTGCGCTTGGTTTCGGTATTTATAATAATGACAAAGCCTGCTATGGCAGAATCGTTGCAAACACAAACGGATATAATTATTCAAATTATGCCGTCAACGGATGGAGAACGATGGATCTCAAGGAGCAGATAAAGCAGGAAGAAGTCAGAAATGATATAGAAAAAGCGGATATCATTAGCCTTTCCATCGGCGGAAACGATTATCTTCAGCAGAATCTGCCCGTGCTTTTTGTTGATGTTGTGACAAAGGAATTTCATTATATCGACGATATTGAAGAGATTTTCAGAGAGAATTTTTCAGAGATCATTTCAACGATAAGGGAATATAATCCCGATGCAATGATTCTTGTTCAGACACTTTATAATCCGAGATTTGATCTTTTAAGAGGTTTTTACGGCATTGCGGTTGAAAGAATCAACAGAAGCATTTACGCTTATATTGACGAAAATCCGGGTGAGTTTGAAATAGTAGATGTTTATTCGGTGTTTACCGCAGATCATCCTGAATATATCGCCTTTGATACCGTTCATCCGAGCGCAGAGGGAAATTACAGACTTGCAAAGCTTGTTCTCGAAAAGCTCGCTGAACTCGGAATTGCGTGCGAAAACGATATTGTTATCGAAACAAGAGGAATTGATCAAATTCCTTATCTTTCAACAGTTATCAAATTTTTCAGAGATCTTATTGCCGGCATTTTTGCTCTTGTTTCGGCGGGAGTATAGTTTTACTCATTCAATTAAGGAGGATATATATGAAAAAGTTGATTTCAGTTCTGCTCTGCGCTGCAATTATTATCGGCACGCTCGGCACAATGGCAATTGCATACGAAAAAGAAGATGTTTCGCCCTATCCCGTTGTTCTTGTTCCGGGATTCAGCGGCGCATGGCTTATGAACGGCGATGACCCTGAAACTGCTGAAAATGCATGGGCAGGCGCAGATTTCAGCGGACTTCTTCCGTCTGTTTTAGACCGTATTCTTGAAATAGGCACCGGTCTTGCAGTTATGAATTTTGATAATGCGCAGATGATAGGCAGAATCGTTGCCGAAGAAATCGAGAAAAACTGGCCTCTTATGCAGTGCAATCCCGACGGAACAAGCAAATATAATGTTAAACCTTATTATACGGATGCGGCAGACACCAATACGAAGATTCTTGAAGAAAGAGATTTGGGATTCTGCGAGTACGAAAGAGAATATAACGATGTTCTCTGCGGCATAATCGGAGAAGAAAATGTTTATAATTTCGGCGTTGACTGGAGAATGGGCAGCGAATACTGCGCAACGAAGCTCAACGAATATATCAAATCCGTTAAAGAATACAGCGGCAGCGAAAAGGTCAATGTTTTTGCCGTCAGCCAGGGAGGGCAGATAGCTTCAACTTATCTTGCTCTTTATGGCGAAAGCATGGATGTTAACAATATTGTGCTTTCTTCTCCCGCAATCGGCGGTTCCGCTCTTGCTTCGGATCTTCTTTCAAGAAAGGTCAGCATCGACGAGCAGACGCTGATGATGCTTATTGAGCACGGAATGTATATGGAAGAAGATATCGAATGGCTTCTTCGTGCAAATGAGCTCGGCTTCCTTGATGATATTTTCAATGCAATGGTTCCGAATGTTGCCGATTCAATCGGTTATTGGCAGAGCATCTGGGATTTTGTTCCCATGCAGTTCTACGAAGACCTTAAAAAAGAATATCTCAATAAACCCGAAAATGCTCCGATGGTTGAAAGCTCCGACAGATTCCATTATGAAATTCTGCCTACGATCAAGGAAAAATTCCGCCTTCTTCAATCACAGGGTATGAATATCAATATTATCACCGGCTCCGGTGACAGAATGGTAAGCGGACTTGATGTTAATTCAGACGGAATTATTCCGACCTATTCGGCAACCGGCGCAACCTGTGCTCCTTTCGGAAAGCGTTTTTCGGATGGCTATAATCAGGTTGAGGAATGGGACGGCAAATATAAGGTTTCGCCCGATATGACAATTGATGCTTCAACCTGCTATCTGCCCGATAATACATGGTTTTCCGACCACAGCTATCACGCATGGAGCTGGTTCAGCGATTGCACAAAGGATCTTGCTCTCAAGCTTATGATAACCGATGAAATCAAGGATGTTTATTCCGATCCGAAGTATCCGCAGTTCCTTTGGGCGGATAATCTTTCAAAGACAATTTCATTCAATCTCGTTTCGTCTGAAAACGGAATTATGAACGGCGATGTTGATTCGATCAAAGTCAGAAACGTGCTTGAAGAAAGCGATGTGAAAATCACCGCAGTTTATTGTAATGAACTGAAGCTTAAATTCGATGTCGGAAGCGGAGTTAAGCTTGCTCCCGGCGAAGAAGCGGTAATTCCGTTTGAGGGCGATATTCCGCAGACTTCAAAGCAGTGCATACACATTTCGGTTTATTATAAGGCAGACACAATAACGCCGTTCAATTACTCAACAAGAGGATTTACGGTTATGAACGGAGAGGCAGCCGAGCCGCTTGAAAGGTCGGTCGATATTCCCGATCCGGGCATTCTCGGAAATTTAAGGATTCCTTTTGCTTCGCTTCTTCTTAAAAAACTCGGTCTTTATGAGCTTGTTTCGATGGCTCTGACAGTTCTTTATTGCAGAATAATAAATATATTCTGATTTTCGGGAACGGGAGTTTTACTTCCGTGCTTTTAATAAATGATCATTGACGAAAACTACATAAAGTGTTAATATTTTATCTTGATCTGAAGGAGTTTTTTTATGAAAAAAATAATTGCATCGGTTCTGTCGCTTCTTATGATTTTTTCCGCTGCCGCAATTCCCGCATCGGCCGAAAAAATTGAATATACAATAGAAAATCCTTATGCAGACATTGATTTTTCAACATGGAAGGGATATAAAACGCAGCTTCATTGCCACACTACCGCAAGCGACGGATATATGACGATCAAGGAAGCGATAGACGGTTATTATGCTCTTGATTACGATATAGTTGCCATTACCGACCACGGCACAACAAATCTCGGATGGGATAAAGCTCCCAACACTATTCCCATTATGAGGGCGATCAAAAAAGAGCGCACCGGCGGCGCAAAGAATCCGATAATCCCTCTTTCAATGGAGGAATATACCGGCTACACAAACGGCACGAGAGAAAGCTCTGTTTATACCTTTGAAAGAGACGGCAAACAGGTCAGCACGGAAAGAAGCAGAACTCACGAAAACGGTCTTCTTGATGTTCCGCAGGGCAATGAGCTTAATATGGCAACTCCCAAGTGCGACTGCCATCTGACCTGCTATTTCAGCAATTACGGCCAGGGTTATGCAGGTGTTTACGGCGATTATGAAACTCCGTCAAAGCAGGTTGCAAAAGACGGCGGTATCACAATGCTTTCTCATATCGGAGAATATGTTTATCCCGAAAAGGATTCAGCGGACCATGTCGGCAAAAAGGTTGATGAATATTTTGTCAATAAGTTTGCGAGAATCTTCCTCGATAATCCTCATTCAAGCGTTGGTATGGGCATCAACAGCGCAACCGATGCTCACACCCGCTGTGACAGAATTCTCTATGATCAGATTCTTCAGAAGACAATTCCAAACGGTGTTACTCCCTGGGGCTTCTGCTTCTCCGATTCTCACAGCATAACTTCCATCAACGATGCCTATACGGTTATGTGGATGCCGGAGCTTACAAACGAAGCATTCCGAAATTGTATGGTCAACGGTCAGTTCTTTGCCGTTTCTCATTTTTCAAACGGCTTTGAGCTTAACGGTATGCAGGAGATGGAGGGCTATCTTGACGAAAACTGCGATAATGTTGAATGGTGGAAGGATAATACTCCAAAGGTCAACAAGGTTGAAGTTGATGAAGAAAACGATATAATCAAGGTTTGGGGCGAAAACTTCAACTATATTACGTGGGTTTCCAACGGCAATGTTGTGCTTCGTGATTATGACTGCGAGAGCGGCTATGCAGAGCTTGATCTTCATTCGGAAGAGCTTCTTGACGATATCAATATGTTTGTCAGATTCTACATTTCAGGGGACAACGGAATTTGCTATTCGCAGCCAATGGTAATCAGAAAGAACGGCGAAAGCTTTGCTCCGGTTGATGTTCCTAAAACTCACGATCTGCCTGCTTTCCTCAGAGGACTTGTGACCGTTCTTGATGTTCTTCTCTTTAAGTGGAGTCCGGTTATATGGGCATTCAAATATTTTGCACTCGGTTATAATCCTCTTGAGCAGCTCTTTAAACTTTATTAAACGGTGATAAATATGAAAAAAATAATTTCCGCATTTCTTGCAGTTCTTATTCTTGCTTCTGCTCTCTGTCTTCCCGTTTCGGCGGAAAGAAGCGGAGTTCAGTATACGATTATAAATCCTTATAAGGATGTTGACTGGGCAAACTCCGAAACCTATAAAGCCTGCCTTCATTGCCACACAAACGCCAGCGACGGCGAATGCGACCTCAATGAATGGATCGGCCTTTATTATGATGCAGGCTATGATATTCTTGCAATTACCGACCACGGCGTTATCAACAACGGCTGGAATAAAGAAAAGAGAACAAACGGCATTTTCAACGGCTTCAAATCCGTTTCGCCTCTTACCGATGAACAGTATTCAAGATATATCAACGGCACGGACAGAAACGGCAGAGGCATTGTTGACATTACCGGCGGCATTGAATGCAACATGGCAGTTGTTTCAAAGACCCATGTTAATGGCTATTGGACAACCTACGGTCAGGGTGTCTGGGGCAAGGAAAATGACTATGAAACCGCTCCGAAGGAAATCGAAAAGAGCGGAGGTTACAGCGTTCTCAACCATGTAGGCGACTGGGTAAATTCCAATAATTATCCCGCCCGTTCACATAATCCGTTCTATATCAACTATTTTGCAAATATTTTCACAAAATATAAAACCTGCCTCGGAATGGAAATCATCAATAACACCGATAACTGCACGAGAGCGGACCGTGAGCTTTGGGATGAACTTCTTTCGGTTGTTATTCCTACAGGCAGGAATATATGGGCTTTTGCGGATGACGATTCCGAATACAGAGATGAAGTCGGCCGCTCATTCGAGCTTTTCCCGATGACCTCAAACAGCGAAGAAAATGTTAAGAATGCGATGATAAACGGCGCTTTCTTTGCCGCAAGCAAATATCAGAAGAATCCGGCGAGAAAGAATGAAATCGAGGGCGACGGACTTGTTCCTCTTGTTACCGATATTAAAATCAACGGCAATGTAATTACCGTTGAGTGCGACAAGGATAGAGGATGCGACACAATTGAATGGGTTTCGGACGGAAAGGTTATCGCAGCTGATAATTCCGGCTCCTGCTCATATACTCTGAACCTCAATGATTATGACGGAAATCTCGGCTGCTATGTGCGCTTTGTGCTTAAGAGCGTTTCTCACGGCGTAACTTATTCTCAGGCGTTTGAGCTTCAGTATGATGGCAGAGTGAATAAGGAAATTCCGGCTTCTCCGATTCCCGAAAACTTCCTCGGCAGAATCTTCTGGCTCTGGTATCAGAGACTGAGCGTTACTCTTGCAGATCTCATCGGCGAAAAGATTGCCGATAAACTCGGTAAAATTCCCGTTGTTGCAGAATAACCGAGTGATGATAAAATGAACCCATTTCACTTTATAATGGGCATCTGCTTCGTTGCTCTCATTCGCAATACACAAAGTATTACTCACTCGGTTAAGGAGGATTTATCATGGTACTTTTCAGAGGCTTCGTATGGGCGATATGGGCTTTCTGTGAACTCATTCGCAACGGAATAGAAGCAATATTCTGATTTAAACTGTAAAAACAGCGGTGTTCGATTAACACCGCTGTTTTTTATAAAAGTGCAGAGCCGAGTGCTATGAGAAATTCGCCTGTTATGTAAGTTGACATAACCGTTCTGAAATAATTCGGTTTCTTTTCGTGGAAGCATTCGATAAACAGAAAATTATCCGAAATGAAGAAGAGAACGGCGCCGATATAAATCAAAATTCCGAAAGGATTCAGGCTGCTCAGCATTGTCATCAGAGCGAGAATGTTCATAAAAGCATTAGTCAGAAGATAAATATAGAGCAGGGGAGCCATTCTTTCGGGAGCCGATTTTCTGATAAGAAATATCGTTATTGCCGCAGCGGCGCAGTAAATTACGGAAATAACCGCAACCAAAATAAAATTCAGCGATGAAAAGTCAATTTTCGGAATGTATGAAAGTCCGTATACCATGTGAGAAAGCATGAAGAAAAGTCCGCCGGCGGTGAACCATTTTACACCGGGCTTTATCAGAAACACATCGCCGAGCCAGCTTGCAATTGCCGCAATGACCCAAACAGGCGAAATAGTTTCGGCTATTGAAAAATAGCAGAGCATAATTGAGGGGAGAATCAATGATTTTGTCAGACTGCCGTGCTTTTTCCAAAAGAGGTGGAGAACGGAATTTATCGCAAAAAACGCAAAACTTACAATTCTGAATATTGTCATTTTCTTATAAGCTCCTTTTCGCTTATTGCGGTCATAAATGCGCAGTAGGTGCATACATCGTGGCCGTATGAAAAATAAATATCGGAAATTTTTCCGTTTGTTGCGCCTGAAATACCTTCATATATAACGAAGAAATCAGCTATTGTTTTGAAAACTCCGGCGCAGCTGTACCTTTTGAGGAATGTGTCCGTCATAAGTTTTGTTCCGTTCTGATTTTCCTGCGAGCCGGGTATTTCGCCGGTTATGGTGCAGAGGGTTTTGAAGAAATATTCTTTAACGGAGCATTCGCTGCCGAGAAAATTGAATTTTTTGTCATAGTAGCTGTCAATATCGGGGACGGCAGCACAAAGTTTTTTGAAAAGTTTGTTAACGGTTTTCGGACCTTTTTTAAACGGATGATATTCCTTGCCTTCGGTATATTCGGCATAGAATTTGTTTACCTTGCCGAGAATATCACCGAAATCCGATGAATTTGATTTGTTCGGAAGAGAAAGAGTGATTCCGTATCTTTCATAGCCCCATTCGGCGGGCATACATCTTGTGACAAAATCCTCATCGTTGACTATGTTGAAAATTCTGCTGAATCGTTTTTCTTTCGGCTCATCGCCTTTATATGCAGCGGGAGCGGCAAAGGTATAGGTGAAAATATCTTTTGCTTCGGCAAAATTTTCATCCTTGATAAGATGAGCGGCAAGCAGATCGGAAGTCGCTCCGCCACGGCTGTGGCCGCTGATGAGAATTTTCATTTTTTTGCCGTCTTTTTTAAGTCCGTCAATGTAATTTGAGAGCAGATTATAAACATATTTTTCACATTCGGCAAAGCCTTTGTGAACTTTTCCTTTTCCGGAATCGAAATTTTCATACCATTGACCTCTTCTTGAACCGACAAGGCAGGCAAAAACGAGCCTTGTTTCTTCTCCGCCGATAATTGTGTCCATTGAAGAAAATGAGCAGTCGATCTCATTTCTGTCGGTTTCGGAATGCGTTTCGATATTTTTAAAACCGAGAGCTGAAAAAACCTTATGAATTCCGCTGTCTTCGGGCTCGGGTTTTTCCGACCAGGGCAGGTCATAGCCGATCATCGTGAGCTGCGAGCAGAGCCTTGCAAGGTCGTGATTATATTCAATTGAATCAGCCGAAAAAAGCTCCGGGCTGAAATATATATCAGCGTGTGCATTGCGTTTGAAATTGACATAATCCACCGAAAAAAGTTTAAGTTCAGTTTTCATAATGTTTGCTCCGATTCTTTTTTGTTTTAATTTTCTGAAACCATCCGATTATCTGACCGGAAATAATGACCGTAACGAGGGACCATGCGATGCGCTTAAACGGGATATATGAAAGCGAAAGCAGAAGGACGGCAACATCAGAAACAAGATAAATCCATCTGATGTCAATTTTTGTTTTGGCGGAAATAGCCATTGCAATGGCATCGTCTCCGCCGGTTGCTCCGCCTGCCCGGATGCTGATCCCTACGCCGATTCCGACGAACAACGCTCCAACTATTGCTGCCGCAGCGGGATAAGGAGCGAGAGAAGGGAGAACGGGATCAAAACATTCAAATATTCTGTAACTTGCGGAAAATGCGATTCCCGCAACAGCGGAATATCCGAGAAATCCGGTGCCGAGAACTTTCCGCCCGATTGCAAAGCAGATTCCGTTTATAACAATGTCGGAATAAGCAGGAGAAATGTTGAACCAGTATTTTAAAAGCAATGTTGCTCCGAGAACGCCGCCTTCGGTTACGGCGGTCTGTGCGTGAACATTATAAAGACCGAAGGCAAGAATAATATTTCCGATCGAGATCATTATGCAGCGGAATATTACCTCACGGGTAATTTTTATTTTTTTCAATTGAAATTCTCCGATAGAAATGATATACTTTTTCAAAGCTGTGAAACTCTGATGCATTCGCCGGGATAGTTTTCAACAGTATCCTTTGAACGCACCATATAAGTTTTCACATTCCACGGGTCGCTTTCTTCAATTTCAAAAACTCTGCCGCCCCGAAGGTCATCGGCGCAGTAGCCGTCATAATTCAGGCCGGCATCATTGCAGAGCTTTATGCCGAGGAAACTTCCCGTAAAATCATTTATATGATCGTGACCGCAGACAACGGTTTTAACATCGCCTCTGTCGAGGATTGCGTTGAACATTCCCGAATTTATCGGTGAACAGCCGACCCCTTCACGCCTTGTTCCCTCATAATATGATTCTGCGGTGTTTTTATAGGTGATAACATATTCGGGCAGGGCTATGTGCATCGTCATAAGTCCGGGTATTTTGTGGCCTGCGTATTTTTCAAGCTCAACCGATGAATTCCAATACCACATAAGCTGGTCGAAATTCAATGTGTCATATCCTGCGCCCCAATCGTGAAGGCAGGTCGGATAAACGCATTGCTTATCCCATTTATTATCCGGATTTCCGAGATTGAATTCTTTCATAAAGTCATTCAGCGAATCGTGAGAATCAATTCCCCAGATGTTATAAACTATATCGTCACCGTTTCCGGAGCGTATCGGCAGAACGAAGTTGCCGATTCCGTGGATTTCTCCGGGACCTCTTTTGGTAAGGTTATATTCGAATTCTTCATAAATTTCCTGCTGGGAAAAATTTGCATGACCGACGCATTCGTTATCATGATTGCCGAAAACGTGAGCCCAGGGAATTTTTCTTTTCTCAACAAGCTCAAAAACGGGCCTGACAAATTTTCTCATATTTTCCGGCGAATCCATTGCATCCCGCCATACGATGTCTCCAAGAACCATCAGAAGGTCGGGCTTGACGGAATCAAGGATTGCGGCGAGGTCACGCAGAATTCTCGTGTCGAAATCAACAACTCCGTGAAGGTCGGAAATGCAGAGGATTTTAAATTTTCCGTTTTTAAATTTCAGAGGATGTTTTGTATATAAATTCTCTTCAAGATAGCTCATTTTGATTTCCTCCGGATTTTTTTAACAATTATATCATATAAACAAAATCAATTGCAATAAAAAAGGAGTATATGCTATGAAAAAAGAAATTTTTGAACCCGTTCTTCGTTTTATGGTTGTCAGCGATGTTCATATCAAGGATGAAGAGAGCGTTGAAAGAGAAAGATTTGCAAAAGCGATAAAAGATGCTTATGCAATAGCCGAAAAGGGCGAAACATATAAAAAACTCGACGCAATCGCAATTGTCGGCGATTATGCAACAAGCGGCACGGAAATGCAGTTCAAGGTTGTTAAAAGGATTCTTGATGAAAATATAAAAGCGGATGAAACGCATGTCATCGCTCCGATAGCGAGCCATGAATTCAGTTCGGATGGCGTTGAAGCCGCTCTTGAAAAGCTTAAAAGAATTATGGGCAAGGAGCCGGATACCCATGATATAATCAACGGCTTTCATTTTATTGCCGTAACTCCGTCAAAGGGAACAAGATATGATGATGAGAAAAAGGCGTGGATGGCAAAGGAACTTAAATCAGCTGCAGCGGATGACAGAGCAAAACCGATTTTTGTTTTTCAGCATCCTCATAATACCGACACGGTTTACGGCAGCATGATATGGGGCGAAGATGACCTTATTGCCGTTTATATGAATTATCCGCAGGTCATTCATTTTTCGGGCCATTCCCACGCTCCCATAAATGATCCCCGTTCAATTCATCAGCTTCATTTTACTTCTCTCGGGACGGGAACATTGAGTTATTTTGAGAATGATGAATTTGATAAATATTATAAAACATTTCCGGCAGGCAAGGAAAAAGCGGCGCAGATGCTTATAGTTGAGGCCGATGCCGAAAACAGAGTCAGAGTTTATCCCTATGATGTTATTACGGGAAATTATTTCTCCGAGCCGTGGAAAATCGACAAACCCTGCGACCCCTCAACATTTATCTACACAAGAGAAATCAGAATGAAAAACGCCGCAGATCCTTATTTTGAAGACGGAGCGGAAATAAAAATAACCGCAGGAAAAAATTCGGTTGAGTTTGAATTCCCTCAGGCGAAGATCGACACCGACCCGTTTGTTAACGGTTATGATGTCAAAGTAAAAAACGAAGACGGATTCATTATAAGAGCAATCAGCTTCTGGTCTGAATATTATTTCTACGATATGCCGGAAACGATGCATGAAAAAGTTGACGGGCTTGAATCAGGCAGAAATTATACCATTGAAATCAATGCAAACAGCTTCTGGAACACAACAACAAAGAAGCCGCTGACCGCTTCATTCAGAACAAAATGAAAAAGAAGCTGCTGAAAAAATTCGGCAGCTTCTTTTATGTCATTTCTTGAGCTTTCTGTCGGTGTTTTCGGGCACCATTTTCATTTTTGCGAATTTCTGTCCGAATGCGTTTGCCCAGCTTTCGCAATAAAGTGCATAGTATGAAACATTGTTTTTCTTGCGGTAGCCTGCAAAGAAATTGCACCATATAACCGAGGGGAGTGCAATAACGATATAATAAAGAGGGCCGAGAAGAAGGCATTGCCAGGTGTGGCCGTATTCGTGGATCCTCGTATTATAGGTCCAGTTTTTCTTCGGATGATTTTCTTTAGCAAAAATGAAAAGTCCGAGTGAAAGTCCGCCTGCGTTCCACGGAATATAAACTATGTAAGCATAGCCGAATCTCTGCCATCTTCTTTTTTTGATTTTCGTGTTGATAAGAAATGCCGCTCCGCCTATGAGGTTGACCGGCAGACCCCAGGTCCATTGAACAAGATAGAAAAGAAACGCTTTGAGCGAGGCTTTAAATCCTTTCTCCGGCTCATCGGGGCAGGTTTTTGTTGTATCAATATATTCCATAATTATTCACCGCTTTTAATTAATTCTTTTTCCTGCTCTGCAAGAATGGTATATTCGCCGTTTTCGTCTGTTTCAACGGCGTGGATTTCGCTGTTCTCGTTATTGCCGAGCCACATATCCGAAAGCTTTTGTCCGGAAATCAGCTCACATCTTTCTTTCTGCTCTTCGGTGAGCGTAACAGAGCCGTATTTCTTCTTGACCGCAACCGCCGCACGGATAAGAGCATGGTCATCCTTTGTCATCTTGAAATTGCGAAGCGCAAAGAGCGAAACGAGAGCTGCAATGATCGGGATGATCGCAACGCACACACGAACGCCCATTATTGCCTGCGCAGACTGCGTGAAAACATTTCCCGTTGTTTTTTCGAAGGTTGTGACCGCATCGCCGGTAACAAGTCCGAAATATTGAAGAGTGAAGCCGACGAGAGCAGCCATAACGCCGCTGATGCTCTTCTTGATAAGGGTGCTGAATGTTGAAATAACGCCCTCTCTTCTTCTGCCTGTTATCATTTCGTCAACATCGGTCAAATCGGGAAAGATGTTGTTTGTTACGAAGCCGAGGCCGGACATTCCGAACGGATAAAGAATCATGCTGAGCATCATAAGAAGAAACCATACAACCGAAAGATCGTTATGCTTGTCGGTCTGCATTATAAGACCTATTGCAAGACCTGCAACCATAAGCGGAGTGACGATGTTTCCGCATTTCTTTTTGCCGAATTTCATTGTCAGAGCATAATTGAGCGGAAAAGCCGAAGCCTCCGCAACGCCTGCAACCGCATTGAAAATCGCATATTTGCTATATTGATTTGCAAGGTATTTGATGAAATAGACTTTGGTGTTTGAATAAAAGCCCGTTGCGATCTGATAGGCAAGGCTCATAAAGAAATACTGCCTGAAAGATTTGTTTTTGAAAACAAGAATGTATTCATTGATTATGTATTTGACATCAATCTTATCAAGCTTAAGATTTCTGGAATCGGGCTCTCTTGTTGTTTTGAAGGTTGCATAAACCGCAATGCTGAAAGCAACCGAAAGAGCGATACCGATAATCAGGAACGGCATTTTTGATTCAGACGAAAGATTATCGTTTGAGCCGAAAATCGAAAGAATGATAACAACGATGATAAACGAGGGAACCATTCCGACTGAATTGAAAATATAGCCGACCGAATTATACTGCGTTCTTAAATCGTAATCGGGTGCAAGCTCCGGAAGCATCGCCGTGTGCGGAACGGAAATAATCGTATATGCTGTTTTGTAAAGCATATAAACGGCAATGAAATAAATCATTGCTCCGGCGGGGCTTTTGTTGACATTGACGCCGAATGAGTTCCACAAAAGCGAATAAGAAACAAAAAGAACGGGAATGCCTATAAGAAGATGTATCCTGTGTTTTCCGAATTTTGAACGGGTGCGGTCGGTTATGATGCCCATAACGGGATCCGTAACCGCATCCCAAAGAGTTGCAATCATAACAACGATTCCCGCCTTGTCAAGCTTCATGTTGACAACGTCGGTCAGGAAAACCATAAAATACATATTGATGATATATCCTGCGCCGCCCATAAAAATGTTGGCATAGGAATAATTCATCATCGGCAGAACCGTACTTTTGAAATCGCCTTTGATTCCGATGGCTTTTTTGATTTTTTCGCCCATTTGCATCACCTCTGTTTTGATATTACATTATTAATTCATAAAAATCAATATTTATTTTGCATTGCGGAGAATATTCAGCGCCTGAACGGGAATTCTGCCGAGCGGGTCGGGACCTATATTGATAAGATAATTTATTCCGAGCGAGTTAAGATGTTTTCTGTATTTTGCAATGGTTTCGGAGCTTTTCCAGTTTGTGTCATAATATGAAAAACCCCAGGTATCGTTGAGGGTTGCGGCTGTTTCGTAAAGTCCGAAAGGTGACGGTTTGAAACCGCCGATGTCATTATAATCAATTGAATTTTCGTCACGGATTTCAAACTTTTCGGGTATTTCGTTGTCACCAAGAGAAACATAATCATATTTTCCGTTGCCGAGCCTTGAATTGATAAGGCAATTGGGCTGAAGCTCTCTGACCGTGTTATAAATCAGTTCGCTCTGATGCGGCTTTATCGTCATCGGAACATCAAACCAGGCAAGAGCTATTTCGCCGTAATTTGTCATTATTTCACGAATCTGCGGCATTATTTTTTCTTCAAAGCAAATGTCGAAATTCTTTTCGCCTTTGAAATCCCAGCTGTTGTCCCATGTTGTGCCGCTGTTTCCGATATGATTTGAAAGATATCCTCCGCCGTGAGGGTGATGCCAGTCAAGATCCTGCGAATAATAAATGCCGAGCTTCAAGCCGTATTTTTTGCATGCATCCGAAAATTCTTTAAGCACATCTCTGTGAAACGGAGTTGCGTCATAAACATTGAATTTATCGGCCTTTGAATGAAACATTGCAAAGCCGTCGTGATGCTTTGTTGTGATAACGATATATTTCATTCCGCATTCAACCGCAAGTCGGCAATAATCTTCTGCGTTGAAGCCGACGGGATTGAATGCCGAAGCCAGCCTTTCATATTCGTTCGCCGGAATCTGAAAATAAGACTGGATCCATTCCGCATAATCCCGGACTCTTGAGCCCTTGTATTCGCCGCCGAGAAGAGAATAGAGCCCCCAGTGAAGCATCATTCCGTATCCGGATTCTTTAAACCATTTATATTCCATAGCTTTCCTCCGCAAATTTATTAATTGATTATATCACAACCGATAAATAAATGTCAAAAGAGATAAAAGAATCATTGAAATAAAAAAATTTGTGTGATATTATAAAGAAAAAACGGAGGTAATTTTATGAAAAAAGATTATTGCGGATTCCCTATGAGATTTGCTCACACAGGTGTTGATCAGAACGCTCCCGAAAACACTCTTGAATCATATAAAGCGGCTGCCGCTCTCGGAGTTGAGGGCATCGAAATTGACATAAATATATGCAAGGACGGCGAAATCATCCTTACACATAATAAAAATCTCGGTTATATGACCTTTGGAAAACATGAGGACTGCGTTCTCAAGGAAATGACCGTTGAAGAAATCAAAAAAATTGATATTCCTTTCAGAAATGCTTTTTATAATTTCTATCCTCCTGTTCCATGGACCGAAAGAGCAGGCGGCACAAGAGTGCCCGTTTCGGATAACGACCCCGAAAACAGAGTTACTCATCTTATCACTTTTCCGGAATTTGATGAATGGCTCAATGATTATGATATAACCGTTGAGGTTGAATTCAAAGATACCGGAATGCTCAAGAGAATGGACGAAATTCTCGCTCATTCAAAGAATGTTTCAAAATATATCTTCTTCTCGGGCGACTATGCCGTGCTTGAAGAAATGCAGGAGCATTACAGAAAGGTCGGCAAGCCCGAAGGTCTTCGCCTTGGCGCAAATATCAGATGGATCAATGACGAAACAATGGCGTTTGTAAAAAAATCAGATCTTTATGAAGTAGGCCTCAATAACGAAGCTTTCACAAAGGAAGATGTTGATATGCTTGCCGAAATGGGCGTTAAAGTTTTTTCAAACCTCGGCGATTATGTTGAATGGTGGGCGCAGCTTGCTCCCATGGGCGTAACCGGCTTCAAGACGAATTATGTGGGAGCATACACCGAATGGTGGCAGAATAATGTTGCCGGAAAATAATTGAGCCGGTTGACCGGTTTTTCGCATAATTGAGGAAAAGCAAAGGAGAAAAAGAAATGTCAGATAAAAAAATCAAGCTTGAGCTTTATCTTGTAAGGCACGGAGAATCCATGTCACAGGCAGGTCTTAATGACACTCTGCCGCCCGAAATTGCGTCCGATACGCCTTTAAGCCCGAAAGGTCACAGGCAGGCGGAGCTTCTCGGAGAATATTTTTCGTCGTTTCCTCTTGATCATGTTATTTCAAGTCCGCTTCGCAGAGCCGCAAATACGGCTTATGAGGTTGTTTCAAGGCAGCCGGAAAACGGCGCAAGATTTGCAGAAGTGCATAAACTTTTTGTTGAATGTGGAACCGGAGAGGATACTCCGGGCAGAACTATCGAAGAAATCAGAAAAGAATTTCCCCCGATGGCTGCTGCACAGGGCATGAAAGAAGATGAAAAGCTGATTTATTACGGCAGAGATGATACCGATCAGCAACTTCTTGACAGAGCAAAAATATGTATTGATTATCTGCTTGAAAGATTCCATAACGGAGAAAAGGTTATGGTGACCGCTCATGCGGCATTTGATACTTTTCTTATGTTTGCCGCTCTCGGTCTTCCGGCGGAAAATAAATTTGACCCGTCATTTTTTAACACAAGCATAACAAAAATCGTTTTCTTCAATGAGGGCGAGGGTGCGTTCAGCGATATTCATCTGGAATATCATAATGCCGTTCCTCATCTTATCGGAGAATTTGAAGAATTCAGATTTTAAGGAGAATTAAGCTTATGATTATCAGAAAACCGGATTCGATTTTTATTAACGGAGAATATACGGCAGAAAATACAAAGGTTGAAACCGAGCTTATCAATGGCGGACTTGATGTTTATCTTACTTCAAGCGGAAAAATAAAATTCGTTCAGCTTCACTGGAATCTGAAGGACGATGAAATCCGCAGGGAAAAAATAAGCATTTTAGGCGATGAGTTTGAAAGAGGATACGGCAAAATTTCCTGGCAGGGGCTGAATTATGAAAGAATTATGCCCTGGTATTTTGCAGTTTCAAACGGAAGCGATTCCGTAACCGATTACAGCGGAAGATATACAGAATGTTTCGGTGTTGAAGTTCGTCCCCGTGCATTTTGCAGCTGGTATTATGACGGCAGGGGAATTGACCTCATTCTCGATGTCAGAAACGGCGGAATCCCCGTTGAACTCGGCGGCAGAAAGCTCAAAGCGGCAACGGTGTTTTTCAAAGAATACCGCAATGTTTCCGCATTTTCGGCTCTCAAATCGTTTTGCTCCGTGATGAGCAGAAATCCGCTTAAAACGGATAAAATTATTTACGGCTCCAATAACTGGTATTATGCCTACGGAAGGAGCAGCGCAGAAGAGATAATCAGCGACACAGAGCTTGTTGCCGACCTCTGCAAAGGCTGCAAAAACAAACCGTTTATGGTTATTGATGACGGCTGGACTCCTCACAGAACAACTGCTCCGTGGGTTTCAAATGAAAAATTCGGAGATATGAAGGCTCTTGCCGAAAAGATGAATGAAAAGGGAGTTATTCCCGGAATCTGGGTCAGATTTCTTTACGATGAAAAATTTGAACTTGATCTGCCCGAAGAAGCGAGAAGAAACGGCTGCAGAGAACGCCTTGATCCGACTCATCCGGCAGTAAAGTCGTTTATATCAGAAACAATTGATAATATCGTTTCCTGGGGATATAAACTCATTAAACACGATTTTTCATCCAATGATATTTCTCTCGGCGTATGGGGTAAAGATGTCGGCAATTACTGTTTCTGCAGCAAAGAAGAGGGATTTTATGATAAGTCAAAAACAACTGCGGAGATAGTTGTTGAATTCTATGAGCTTATTCTTGAACACGCAAAGGATACGCTTCTTATCGGATGCAACACTTTCAGCCATCTGTGTGCAGGGCTTGTTCACGCAAACAGAACGGGCGATGATACAAGCGGCAGAGAATGGATTCAGACGAGAAAAATGGGCGTTAATTCGCTTGCATTCCGTCTTTGCCAGAACGGCTCATTCTATATTTCGGATGCGGACTGCGTCGGAATTCTCGGCAATAACATTGATTGGAAGCTCAACAGGCAATGGCTTGAACTTCTTTCAAAGAGCGGCTCGGCTCTCTTTGTTTCGTGCCAGCCGTCAAAGGCAGAGGGCGAAATTGCCGAAGACCTCATGAAGAATTTTGCAATCGCCTCCGAGCAGAAGGATGAAATGATACCGCTTGACTGGATGGAAAATGTTGCTCCCGAAAGGTATCTGATAAACGGAGAAGAAAAAGTTTTCAACTGGTCAACAGATAAAAGAATATAAAAAATTCAGCAGGCAGTCTTTGTTTTGGACTGCCTGCCTTTTTTATTTCCGTTCCGAGAAAGATAGTAAAAAATTATGAAAAATAAACCGTTCCGACGTTCCAGCCGTCAATGCCTTTAACGGTAACGATCATATCGCTTCCGTCAAAAGTGAATTCGGGCTGATATTCCTCATCTCTGTCAATGTAAACGGGTTTATCCGAGAACGGATTTTTGATTCTGATTTTAATATTTCTGTTTCTGTAAAGCTCGCAGTTGACAACCGAAACGGAATAAAGCTTTCCGTCTTTCATTCTCGGCATAATAACAGACTGCATTCTGCTTTCAACATACGCCGAAACCTTGTTTCCCAGGAAATCCGCAACTGAAATCAGATAGTTTCTTCTGTCGGTCGAAATGATGTTTGTCCAGGGCTCATAGCCTAAAACTGCCCATTTTGCGCCGTAAACGGTTTCGGTTATCGCTTCCGAGATTCCGAAAGGATATAAGTCGTCTTCGGGGGTTATATTCTTTGCCTGCGTTGTGTAATGGCTTAAAACGGAAATGTTCTTTCCGGCAGGTATGAGTTTATAGTCATAAGTTGAATTACAAATTGATTTTTTCCATTTTTTTCCCGGGCAGACCTTGTTTGCGCAGTTTTCATCATAAACGATTCCGAATGCTCTTGTTTCGATTTTTTCGGAAGAGATTCCGAGCTTCTTTCCGAAGCCTCTTTTGTTGAGGATTTCGGCTGCTCTGCCGTCTGCGATAACATTTCTGTGAAGAAGATTTTCAATATCTTCATCTGAAATGACCTCTGCCATTTCGCCGTAAAGAAGACATAATCCGCTGCTTTGAAAATGAGTCAGAGGAATGCCCGTTGTCATAAGAAAATCGTGGCAGCAGACCGGCTCATATTTATAATTTGCATTCGGGTCATCTTTTGAAAGTTTTCTTTTCCACATATTTTTCGAATAGAAAAACGGGAGACCTCCCGCAGCGGTTTCGGATGAAAGCTCCGAAAGCTTTTTCCAGTATTTTCTGTTCCGGGAAAATGCGGCGAACATATCGTTATGCCATTCAAAGCTTTCATAATCGTTCATTATCATGGCATAGCTCATTGCGTTTGCGCCTCTTGCAAGGTAGACTGTTGTTTCAAAGCAGGTTGAAGCAATGCTCTTTCCGAAAACCACATCGGGAAGATTTTCAATTTCGGGTCTTATATCCGAAACATAAGAGGGGGTTATGCAGTTCTGAAAGTCGATCTGCATTGACTTGCCCAGAATATCATTCGGATTATGTGCATCGTAGCATCCTCCGCCGGGTCTGCATTTTGTCGGTTTTCCGCTTCCGTCACGAAGTCCGTCAAAAATATAGTCAAAATTAAAGCCCGTAAAGCCGCCGTTCATATAAAACTGGTATCCCATATATGTTTCGGGCGAAACCTCGCAAATCGTTTTTGCTGCCTCATAAGCAAAATCATAGAGATTTTTTCTTGAAAATTCGGCAAACATTTCTCTGTATTTCAGTTCTCCGAATTTGATTGCGTCAACAAGACCTTCACGGTCAAAATTCGTTTTGTATATGCTGTTGAATTTTGAGATGCAGTTATCACAGAAGCAGCCTTTATCAACGGGATTATGGTTAACGGGTCTTAAATCGTCGTCAAACCAGACCGTGTGGGGATGAATTGAAGCGTAGATGCGAAGCTCCTGCATAACATATTCTCTGAAATTCTTTCCGTTCCAGCAGAAGCAGTATCCGGCAGCCGTTCCGTCTTCTCCGACAAGATGCTCAACATTTGTTCCTTCGTTGATCAGTCCGCTGCAGTCCTGCGATTTCATATATTCGCCGTGGCCGATCGTGTTGCTTATCTGCAGAGAAACTCTTATTCCGATATTGCGGAATTTTTCGGCCTGCTCAATAATCGTTTCGGCGGTTTTTTTGTGAGTTTCAAGAGGAGGAAAGCCGTAGTCCGATGCAAACCACACTTCGTCACAGCTTCCGGGGTTGTTTTTGATTGTTTCAACAAGCTTGTCAATGAATTCAGGGTCTTTCTGCGTTGAAGAGCCGAGCCTTTGTGTAAGCATAATTCCCTCCGGATTATTTTAGATTTTTAAGGAGTTTCGCAGTTGCTTCTGCGCAGAGCTTAATTCCTTTTTCGGTCAGATGGATATTATCCTTTTCGCAGATATTTCCGTTTATATCTTCGGCAACAACGGAATATAAATCGTTTATTATTATTCCTTTGGGCTCAAGAACTTCAAGAGCGGCTTTGTTGAATTCTCTTATATCATGATTGCTGTTGTGCCAATTTGCATCTCTGACGGGCGTTGTTGTTGCGAAAACAACGGTTTTGCCTTTTTTCAGAAGCACATCCGCTATTCTGCCGAGCTGGCGGGAATATTCATCAAGGCTGTTGAAGGTCCCGTCTCCGAAAAGATTGCAGACATCCCATTCGCCGCTGTTGAAATGAATTATATCCGCTTCGTCAATTTTATTTCTGAAATTAAAAAGCTGCCTTAATACGTGCTGAACATACATACTGTTTTCTTCCGGCTGCCATACATCGAAATCATCTTTGATCAGCTCGGGAAGAAGAGTGCCGTAGCCGATAAGCCTTATGGAATCGCCGAGCAGAACGATTTTCTTTTTCATCTTGTCATATCCTTTTTCTTGATTTATGTTTTGATTATATCATATAAAACAATTTTATCAACATATATTTTATTTTAAATTGACAAACCAAAATCAATATGATACATTTTTTATATCAATAAAATGAGGTGATATTTTTGAAAAAAATCATATCATTCGTTCTTGCTTTCGTAATTTGTATGCTTTCATGCAGCGCCGCATTTGCGGAAAAGGCGGACATTTCCTTTATTGACTCCGGAACGGAAGAAATTTATGTTGTGATTCCCGAAAAAGCAACGGAGCTTGAAAAACATTCGGCATCATTGCTTTCGGAAAGGCTCAATAAAATCTACGGAATTGAAGCAAGAATTGTTCCCGATACGGCAAAAACATCGGGAAATATAATCTCGTTGGGTAAAACGGTTTATGCAAAAACAGATTTTGGCGAAAAGAAAAACGGAAGCTATGCTATAAAAGCCTTTTCCGGCGGAATAACAATTGAAGGAAGCGGCAACAGAGGTCTTATTGACGGCGTTTTCCGTTTTTTGAGCGAGTTCTGCGATTATGAGGTATATACAAAAGATGTTATCGGTTTTACCGATACAAAAAAACTTTCTGTTCCCGCCGGTACATTTATCGAATCGTCACCTTATTTTGAATACAGAAAAGTTGACACTGCCAGTTCATACGATGCTGAATATGCAAGAGCAAATTCCCTGAACAGCAATGTTTATTTTTCAAACGATAACGGCGGCATCATAGAATATCTGACCTCGTTCGGCCATTCACTTACAAATCAGTTTTGCAAAAGAGATGAATATTTTGGCGAACATCCCGAATATTTTGCTCTGCGTGACGGCAAAAGAATAAGCGATCAGCTCTGCCTGACTAACCCTGAGGTGCTTGAAATAGTCAAGAAAGAGATTCTCGATATTCTTAAAGAAAGGCATGACCCGACTGCCGATCTTCAGATAGTTTCCCTTACGCAGGATGATAACCAGAATTACTGCACCTGCGAGAAATGCGCCGCTCTTGATGAAAAAAACGGCTCTCACGCAGGCACAATGCTGACTTTTGTCAATGCTGTTGCGGATGCAGTCAAAGAAGCGGGCTATGATAATGTTGCGGTTGATACATTCGCATATCAGTATACGAGAGCCTGCCCGACGCAGATCGTTCCGAGAGATAATGTTATAATCCGTCTTTGCTCAATTGAATGCTGCTTTGGCCATCCGATCGATGATCCGGACTGCAAAGAAAATATTGAATTCCTCAAGGATCTGAGCAATTGGAGCAAGGCTTGCAGCAGAGTTTATATATGGGATTATGTAAATAATTATTCGGAAACATTTCTTCCTTTTGCCAATTTTCAGGTTCTTCAGAGAAATATGCAGATTTTCTATGAGAACGGCGCAAAGGGCGTTTATGAAGAGGGCAATTATTATATGCACATCTGCAACGGCGAATTCTATGAGCTGCGTTCATTCCTGCTTTCAAAGCTTATGCAGAACCCGTACAGAGAAGATTATGAAGAACTGATGATCGATTATCTTCTGAATGTTTACGGTCCGGGCGGAACATATCTTAAGGACTTTATCGACCTTATAACAAAGCGCTCGGTAACAAAGCAGAAACATCTTCACATCCGCCAGCAGCCCGGTGAATGTCTTCCGGGAATAACCCCGTCTGAAATCAGAGCGGCGGATAAAATGTGGGAGAATGCAAAAAATGCGGCGTTAACAGAGCAGCAGCTTAAAGAGGTTGAAAGAAGCGAGCTTTGCTGGCAATATTGGAAATGCTGCAGAATGAAGATGGAATATTCTCCGTTCAGGGGCATTTATCACTATATGAACGAGCATAAGAAGCTCTATGAAAAAATTGTTGATTTCGGTAATATCGCAGTAGGAGAGGGCGGCATAAAATATCTTCGCCCGAATACTTTTTCGATTTATTTCCTTTCTCCTACAAAATGGGAATCGAAATATGACGGAAAATTCTGGCATAAGCTTGATCCGATCGCCGATAAAATTTATGATTTCCTTGACGGGATTTTCGGAGAAAAAAACTGATTTGAGGTATGAAAATGAAAAAAACATTCAGAATTATTTCTGCTGTTCTTACGATCATTCTTGCTTATTCAACATCTGTCTGCTCGTTTGCGGCTGATGAAACGGATGCAAAGCTTTATAACATTTACGGCGATCAGATGCTTTTTCAGCAGAACGAAAAAGCGGTCATTTCCGGAACCGCAAAGCAGGGAAGCGAAATTTCCTGCAAGGTGTTTGACGCAAAAAGAGGCGAAATAGCGAAAGCAAAAGGAATTTCAGACGGTGAATTCAAAATTTCTTTTGATGCTCCGACGGGCAGCTACAACGAATATACAATTGAAATGTATCAGAACGGAAAGCTTTTCGATACTCTTTCGCAGGTCGTTTTCGGAGAGCTGTGGATTGCGGGCGGCCAGTCGAATATGCATCTTTTCCTGCGCTATACGAAGCTCGGCAAAGAGATGATGGCGCAGAGCAGATACGGCAGCAGAAATATCAGGATTCTCGATATGCCGCTGATTCCGAAATATAACGGAAAAGAGGGAAGCTGCCCGTTTGAGCCGATGAAGGATATTGACGGAGCAAACTGGTTCAGCGCAGACTGCGAAAAAGTATATAATATCACAAGTGTCGGCTATTCTTTTGCCGAAAAGCTTCAGCAGGAGCTTGATATTCCCGTCGGAATTCTTTGCAATTATCTCGGAGGTTCATCAATTCTTCCGTGGCTTTCAAGAAAAGCCATTGATTCGGATGAAGCGGTTAAAAAGGATTTAGGCAGGAAGTATATCGGAAAATCTGAATGGAAAGAGGACAATATCGGCGCTTACGGCGATATGACCGCCCTTTATAATCTTAAAACTTCTCCGCTTACTCCTTTTCATGTTGCCGGAATGATCTGGTATCAGGGCGAAAGCGACTGCGGATGGGCTTACGGTAGATATTTAAGAGCGATTGAACTGCTTCAGAAATCACTTTCGGAGGATTTCGATTATAAAAACGAAAAAATGCCGATAATCGTTTCTGCATTTGCGGATAATAATCTCGGCGGACTTAATAATCTTCGTCTGCTCAGCGCAGAGCTCGGAGATTTTGTTCAAAATGATTACTCATCAAGATCACTTATAACCATCAGCGATGTTCCTCTTGATTACACGGAGGAAAGCCAGGCGGTGCATCCGATAGATAAACAGCCGGTAGGCGAAAGAATGGCAACTGCCGCACAGTCACTTGTTTACGGGAAGAAGATAATTGCAGCCTGTGCACCGATTCTCAAAGAAACAGTTATCAATGGCTCGGAAATGTTTCTTACCTTTGAAAATTACGGCGAAGGTCTGATTTCCGACGGTGGCAAAATCAACGGATTTACAATTTGCGGAAAGAACGGAGTTTATCTTCCCGCAGATGCCGAAATCGTTTCGCAGGATACGGTTAAAATCAGTAATCCGACAATTGAAAATCCCGTTGCGGCAATGTTTTCGCAGGGACTTATAACAACAAGATCCAATCTTTTCTCATCAAGAGGCGGAGAAAAGGCACTTCCCGTTTCGCATACCGTAACGAACAGAAAATATGTTGATAATATCTGGCAGGATTTCGGTTGGGTCGATTGTGAGAATACACAGATGTGGCGCCATCAGTCTTATGAATTTGCTGGATTCTTTGATGTTTGGAAAGCCGGAAATGCCGGAATTTCAATTGCTCCGTCTGCTGCATACAACGGAAATGCAGGGCTTGAAATCAAGGCTTCCGCAGGTGAATTTTCCGTTGCTCCGATAACAGATTGCAATAACACGGTTTCAAAAAGAATTGAAAAATTCACAAACTGGAATTCCGATTGGAGAAACTTCTCTTCAATAAGCCTTAAACTCAAAAATAACGGAAGCGAAGATGTTGCCTTTAACGGAATAAAGATTTTTGTTTCCGAATCAAAATTCCTTATGCCTGTTGTCAGCGGAACGGATTCGGTTTCGTGTGTTGTTCCCGCCGACGGCGAATGGCATACATATTCATTTGACCTTGATGATCTTCGCATGAACGGAAAGAAATCAATCATTTCCTACACAAGAAAATATCTTTCGAATGTATGCGATGTTTCGTTCTGCTTCAATTCCGCTTCGCAGGCTTCGCTCTGCTTTGATGATATAGCATTTTCCTCATATAAATTCAATGTTTCTCCGTTTAAAATTTTCAGATTCGATATCATTGAATTTTTCTCAAAATTATTCAGCAGATAAATAACTTATCCTGTCGGCAAATCAAAATTGCCGACGGGATATTTTGCTTTTTTCATTTACAAAAAGTTCAAACTGTGATATAAAGTAATTAAAACTAATTAAAGAAGGCGTTTGTGTGTCACAGAAAACAAAATATATCGTCAACAGCATTCTGTGGACACTTATTTCAACCGTTATCGGCGGAGCAATGTTTCAGACTTTTCTGCTTGAAAAGGGCGTTTCTGAAAACAACGTAGGAAATTTTGTTTCGCTTATGCAGCTCGTTCAGCTTGTTGTTATTTTTGCATTTTCGAAATTTGTTGACAGAATCAAAAATGTTATCCGGATAACGGCGTATTCCCATCTTCTCTATCTGCCGTTGTTTGTTTTGATGACTTTGCTTTGTTTCAGCGAAAAAACATATTATATCCCGCTTGTTGTCTGCGCCGTTATTGCCTGCATTGCCGCCGGATTTTATAATGTGCTTTCATATAAGCTTCCATATCATATCATGGATATGAAATATTACGGCTTATGGACGGGAGCGTCATCTGTTTTTGCTGCGGTATTCATGCTGATCCTGACATCTCTTCTTTCGTTTTTTCAGAGCAGGATCGGCTATTTCCCGACAATGAAGTTTTTTTGTCCGTTTGCCGTTATTTCCGCCGCTGCGTTCTTCGCAATGACGGCATCATACAAAAGAGAAGATTTTATCCCCGAAACCAAAGCAGAAGAAAAAATTTCACTTTTGCGATATAAACCGTTTACGGCTCTGATTATTCCGAATCTGATTCGTGGCTTCTGTGCGGGAATCATTGCCATGGCAGTAACCATAGGATATTCAACAAAGCAGTTGAATGCCGAATCTGCAGGCATTCTTCTTGTTATTAATCAGACAGTCGGAATCCCTGCAAATATTCTTTATACAAAGCTTACAGGCAAAGAACCGATGCTGATTCTTGCGGGCAGCGCCGGTATTCTTGCATCGGTTTCATTTATCGGCGTTTCGGGCTCAACGGGATTCCTGATTTTTTATGCAATTGCATATTTCTGCCTCTGCATAGTCAATGTATCAGTTCCGGTTCTTGTTGCGGAAGTTATTGATTACAAAGTGGCGGGTCAGTATAACGGATGGAGAATCCTTCTGAATACTGCCGGGATCCTCCTTGCAAGTGTAGTCTGTATGCCGTTTGTCAACAAATTCGGAAGCACGGCGATATGGATAATCGCAGGAATGATGCAGTTTCTTTCCGGAATTATCTATTTTGTTTATTGCAGAAATAAAGTTACTCAATGAAATTACAGGAGAAAGAAATGAAAAGACTTCATCTTATCTGCAATGCGCATCTTGACCCCGTTTGGCAATGGACGAGCGACGAGGGAATGGCAGCCGCAATTGCAACATTTAAAAGCGCCGCAGACCTTGCGGATGAATTTGATTATATTTTCTGCCATAATGAAGCGCTTCTTTATGAATCGGTTGAAAAATATGCTCCTGAGCTTTTTGAAAGAATCAGAAAGCATATTGAATCGGGAAAATGGAAAATAATAGGAGGCTGGTATATTCAGCCGGACTGCAATATGCCAGCAGGCGAAACTTTTGTCAGACAGATAAAAGAGGGCGAAAGATATTTTTTTGAAAAATTCGGCGTTAAGCCCACAACGGCCTGCAATTTTGATTCATTCGGCCATTCCGTCGGACTTGTTCAGATTCTGAAAAAATGCGGCTTTGACAGTTATCTGATAACAAGGCCGTCGGGCGAAGCATTTGATTATCCAGGCACTTTCTTTGATTGGATCGGTCCGGACGGAAGCAAAGCAGTTGTCGGCAGAGTTCCGAGCTACGGAAGCGGAATGGGCCACGCTGCGGAAAAAATAATTAATGCCGTTGAAGATGCAGAGGATGTGGATTTTGTCCTCTGGGGCGTCGGAAATCACGGTGGAGGTCCATCGAGAAAAGACCTTAAGGATATTGAAGAGCTGAAGATTGACGGCTTTGATATTTTCCATTCCACGCCCGAAAATCTTTTTCACGATAAAATAAATATTTTAGGTGAAACGAAGAATTCATTGGTCACGAGTATGCCCGGATGTTACACATCAATGGCAAAAATAAAGCAGTCCCACAGATTTACCGAAAACCTGCTTTATAACGCCGAAAAGCTGATGTCAGCCGCCGCAATGACGGGATGCGAATTTGATTATGATGAAATGAGAAAAGCGCAGAAAAAGCTTCTGCTTGCGGAATTTCACGATATTCTGCCGGGCACATCCGTTCCCGATGGCGAAAAGGAAGGCCTTGAGCTTTTATCCTCTGCGGCAAATGTTTTCAGAGAAAACAGAATGAAAGCTTTTCTTCATCTCGTTATGGGTGAGGATACCGCCGAAGATGGTGAATATCCGGTTTTCGTTTTCAATCCTTTGCCTTATGAAGTTGTTTATCCTGCGGAAGCTGAATTTACTCTTGCAGATCAGAACTGGAACAGAAATACGGTTTCCGTTCCCGAAATCTATCAGAACGGAGAAAAAATTCCCGTTCAGCAGATAAAAGAGAATTCAACTCTGAACCTTGACTGGCGAAAGAAAATTGCCTTTGAGGGCAGGCTTAAGCCGATGGGCATAACGAGATTTTCAGTCAGAACAAAGCTCGAAAGCAAAAAAGAAAAAGAAGAAAAGAAAGCGGATATTGATAAACTTATTTCAAGCCGTGAGCTTCTTTTGGATCAGGCTTCTCTGATTATGTATGATGATACCGCAGACCCCTGGGCAATGAGCAGCGAAGAGCTTAAAGGGCTCGGCAAAAATCCCGTTGAATTTTCAGTTATGAGCGATAATGAATCGGATGAATTCTGCGCAGTTCCGCATATCAAAGCAGAGCATATAATTGAAGACGGCGAAGTTTTCACCGCAGTTGAAAAGTTTTTCAGATGCGGCAATTCAAGAGCATCTCTCGAATACAAATTTTATAAGAATCATCCGTGGATCGATGTTAAAGTCAACCTTGAATTTGCGGAAAAGAATAAGCTTGTCAGACTGAAGCTTCCGATAGGTGATGGCCGGCTCTGCGGCGACGGTCCTTATGTTGTTGAAAACAAAGGCGATAACGAGGTCGTATATCAGAAATGGCTGGGAATCCGTAAGGATGATAAAATAACCGCAGTTCTCAACGATTGCGTTTACGGCGGCAGAAAAGCAGAAAACGGCGTTGAAATAACACTTATCAGAGGAGCGGGTTATCTGTTCCATCCGATCGGAGATTTACCCCTTTATCCTGAAGACAGATACCTGCCGAGAATAGACTGCGGAAGATATACATATAATTTCAGAATTCTTTGCGGGGATGCTTCGGAAATCACGAATGAAGCTCTGATATTTAATGAAAAACCCTATGCGGTCAATGCTTTTCCGATTGCATCGGGAAGGAAAAATATTGATATTCATACCGACAGACCCGTTAATATGCCGGTTTGCAGATATGAAAACGGCTGTCTTCTTATGAGATTCTTCAATCCCGAAGCCAAACCGAAAGAGTTTATGCTTTCGGTTGAAAAAAACGAAATCCGTATTGAATTGAGAAAATATGAAATTATGACGGTGACTTATAAGAACGGCGAATTTTCGGTTAACCGCGATGAATTGATTTTACAATAAAATAAAGGAGGGCGAAATCATGAAATTGATTGCCGTATTAAATATTATTCTGATGTGTTTTCTTTCTCTTTTCGGAGCAAAGCCGGCAAAAAGATTCAAAGCTTATTCTCCCGAAAATTTCGGAAAATTTACCGAATCGGAAGCAAGACTTGCCGAAAACGCCGATTATTATGTTTCACCTGACGGAAACGACGAAGCCGACGGAACATTTTCAAATCCGTTCAGAACGATAGAAAGGGCAGCCGAAGCAGTAAGAAGAACGGATAAAAACGGAAAAAGCGGAATTACCGTTGCTGTTAAGGCAGGGGAATACAGAATCAATTCTCTTCGCTTTTCAGCTGAAGACAGCGGCACTGCCGAATGCCCGGTAACATATATGGCTTACGGCGACGGTGAGGTCGTTATCAACGGAGGAATCACCATTGATCCGAAGAAATTCGGCAATGTAACGGATGAGAATATGCTGTCGAGATTAAGCTCGGAAGCAAAAGAAAAAGTTCTCTGCTATGATCTTTCCGAATCCGGCATCAGTCAGCGTGATTACGGAAAAATATATGCAATCGGCTCATATCATACGGCTTCAAAATATACGGGCGATTGGACCGGTCCGCTCTATTGTGAGCTTTTTGTCAATGACTGCAGAATGAATCTTGCAAGGTATCCGGACGGCGGATATGCTTCTCTCGGCAAGGTAATTTCAACGGGAGAGGGCGCCGAAAAAAGCTCGACCGAAAAGAATCCGGATTGGTCAGCTCTGGTTGACCCGGTCAGCGATGTTTATAAAATATCAGACGGGCTTGCAAAACGCATAAATTCCTGGAAAACATTTGACGATGTATGGATGTTCGGATATTTCAAATATGACTGGGCAGATGCCTCAACTCCCATCGGAAATTTTGATTTTTCGAAAAAGATCCTTTCTCCGAAATTCGTCAGTATGTACGGAACAAAAGACAATGCGCCGTTCTATTTCTTCAATGTTTTTGAAGAGCTTTCCGTGCCCGGTGAATGGTATCTTGACAGAGTGAATAATGTTCTCTATCTTTATCCCGGAGAAGATTTTGACAAAGCGGTTGTTGATCTTTCGCTTTCAAATGAAAATCTTCTTTTTGCCGAGAATCTTGAATATGTTACTTTCAACGGCTTTACATTCAAGGGCACAAGAGGCGACGCAATAAATATAAGCGGAAACAACAACACGGTCAGCAACTGCGTTGTTAAGAATGTTGCCGGCTATGCCATTGTTGTGAACGGCTATGATAATCTTGTTTCACGCAACGAAATCACCCGCACAGGCAGAGGCGGAATTTATCTCAGCGGCGGCGATGCGGAAAAGCTTATTCCGGGCAATAACAGAGCGGATAACAATCTGATTCACGATTGGTCGGAAATCTATCAGACCTATCAGCCTGCGGTTACTCTTTCCGGCGTCGGCAACATCTGCTCTCATAACGAAATGTTCAATTCTCCCCATGAGGCTATTACATTCAGCGGAAACGATCATATTATCGAATATAATGAAATTCACGATGTTTGCCTGCTGACGAATGACGGCGGCGCAATCTATGCCGGCAGAAGATGGAATTATTACGGAAATATTATCCGCTACAACTGCATTTATAACATAGGATCGGGCGATTTTACTCCCGACGGAATCTATATGGATGATGCTCTTTCGGGCGAAACGATTTACGGAAATCTGCTTGTTAATGTTCCGAAATATGCAATTCATCTTGGCGGCGGCAGAGATCTCGATGTCCGGAACAATATCATTATCAACTGCAACGGTTCTTCAATACATTATGATGACCGTGCAAGAGATGCCTATCTCGGAGGCTGGTACAGAGGAACAATTAATCAGAATTGGAATGCGCTCCACGGTTCGCCTTATAAATCGGAAATATGGCTCAATGCCTATCCGCAGATGCGAAAATTCATTGAAGATGAAAATGAATTTGAAAATCCCGGCTTTGTTCCGAATCCATCTTACAGCATGGTTAAAGATAATCTTATTGTTAATCTCAACGGAAAAATAGGGGATATATGCGATTCGGCTTATAAATTCAGTACGGTTGAAAATAATCCCGTTTTCAGAATGACGAAGCTCTTTAAAATCTTCACGGATCCGATGAACGGAGATTATTCGCTTGCCGAAAATTCGCCCGTTTATAATTTGATTCCCGGTTTTGAAGATATTCCCGTTAACGAAATAGGAAGATATTAAGGAGGTAAATTATGAAACTTGCAACTACTCTTGCCGATTTCAGAGGCTATTGCGATGATTCGGCGGCTCAGGTCAGATGCTTTGAAGGAACGGGATTCAGGCATCTTGATTATTCATTCTGGGTCCTTAATTATCAAGGTTCTCCGTTTATGGGAGATGACTGGGTCAAGGATATTGCCGCAGCCGCAAAGGAAGCCGAAAAACTCGGATTCGATTTTGTTCAGGCTCATTCTCCCAGCAATGATTATTTCAGAAGCGATAAAGAAGAGGTTCTGAAAGGAAATATCCGTTCAATCGAAGCCTGTGCCTACCTCGGCATAAAAAAACTTGTTGTTCATTCCGGCAGAAGCACGGAATTCATTGCGCCGGATGATAAGCGGAAATATCTTGAAAGCGTCAGAGATTTTTATGAAAAGCTCTATCCGTATATGGAAAAATACGGCGTTCACGTGCTTGCCGAAAATTATACTCCGTCATCAAAAAATGAATGTTCATTTTTCAGCGGTGAGGATTTGAAGGAGCTGCTTGATTTCTGCGATCATCCGCTGCTCGGAGTCTGCTGGGATGTCGGCCATGGCAATCTTCAGAGAAACGACCAGCATGACGATATCGTGGCTCTCGGAAAATATCTCAAGGCAGTTCATATTCAGGATAATCTCGGAGTTAACGATAATCATCTTGCTCCGCTGATGGGCACGCTGAATATTGATTCCGTTATGCGTGGACTTATTGATAACGGCTTCACCGGAAACGGCGGAATTTTCACATTTGAATGTGATAATATCGTCCGAAATCAGGGAGAATGGCTTAAGAGAGATAAAAACAAATATCCGGATTATGAGGTCAAGCATCAGTCGATCAGACTTCTTTATGAAATCGGCAAAATGATTTTAAATAATTACGGTTTATATGAAGAATAAGCCGCAAAATACGGAGGATTAATTATGAATAAAATTCTTGCATTTATTTTATCGGTCGTTCTTACAATTTCAGGTGTCGGCGCATCCGTCCTCGGTTATACGGAAGGTACGCCTATTAAAGCAACACAGAGAGAATATAAATTCGATAAGGAAAAGCTTCTTATCGGCGGTTATTACGGCAGATATGATGAGCTTGATTATGCCGCAGAAGCAGGCATTGATTTCATCATTGATGACGGAATTGACAAGGCTTATCTTGACAAAGCGGAAAGCCTTAATATCGGCGTTATTGCCGTCGGCTATCAGGGCATCGGAAGATACTACGGCACAATGACCGAAAATGACGGCATGAACTGGGTGAATTTCGATTATTCATCGCTTCAGGATCATAAGGCTCTTTGGGGACTTGATCTGATCGACGAGCCGGATTCGTTTGCTTATCCGCATATTCAGATCGCCTGCAAGGCTCTTTATGATCAGAATAAAAAGCTTGTTCCTCTTGTAAACCTTTTCCCGAGTTATGCAAACGATCAGCAGCTCGGCGAAGAATCCGGACTTAACTTCCTTCAGAAGGTTTTCTCGCTTTTTACTGATCATCTGACCGACAGCACCGCAAAATACAAAAAATATGTTTCGGATTATATCAATAAAATCGATACGGATTATATCAGCGTTGATTATTATCCGTATTCCGCATCGCTCGATAAAAACGGAAATACCGTTAAGATAACAAATTCCGGCTGGATAAGAAATCTTGACCTGCTTGCAGAAGCCTGCCGAGAAACCGACAGAAAGCTTCTTGTTATTACTCAGGCAGCAGGCGAAACAAAAGACGGCGCCGAGGGCGGTCCCCGCTGGTGCGATGAAAAGAGCGACATTAATCAGCAGATGTATGCTTCTCTTGCGTTCGGCGCAAAGGCTGTTATTCACGGACTTTTCAGCAGAGACGGCTGGTGGCAGACCGATTCACACATGATCGGCTCGGACGGCAGACCGACGGAAACCTTCTATGCCGCAAAGGAAGTTAACCTTGAAGTTAAGAAATTTGCAGATGTTTACGGAAACTATAAGTACACAAGCACATATATGCTCAATCCCGGCAAGGTTGCAGGAGCAAGCGATCCTTTCCTTAACTGCGAGGTTGCGTCCGAAAGAGGCGGAATAAAATCTTCAAACGGTCTTCTTGTAGGTACTTTCACGGGCGAAAACGGCTCGAAGGCTTATGTTGTTGTAAATATGGAAGAGCTAAATGATAATGTTACCGCCGATTTTACATTTGATTTTGAAACGGGAAAAAATATAACCGTTTATCAGGAAGGGTCGCTCAAGGTGCCTAACGGTTCAAGCGAAAAAATCACTCTTAAGCCCGGCGAAGGCGTTTTCATTACCGTTGAATGATTCAAGAAGGTGATCAATATGAAAATCGGTCTTTCGTCGTGTTCAAAACCGTTTTGCGAAGAACTTTTCAGGGATTATGCAAAAGCGGGAATATCCGCAATGGAAATTTCGTATGATCTTGAGCAGACAAATCAGCTTGATTTTGCTCTCGCAAAGAAATATGCCGATAAATTCGGAGTTGAGCTTTGGAGCCTGCATCTTCCGTTTATGCCTTTTTCAGTAATTGACATCAGCAGGCCCGATCTTGCGGATTTTTCGCTCGAATACTATTCAAAGCTGCTGTTAAAAGCAAATTCTGAAGCGGGAATAACAAGATTTGTTGTTCATCCGAGTGGAGAACCGATTTCCGATGAAGACAGAAAAACACGGCTTGAAACTTCAAAAAAATATCTGATAAAGCTTGCGGAAATCGCAAAGTCGGTTGATTCCGTTATTCTCGTTGAAAATCTGCCGAGAACCTGTCTCGGCAGAAACAGCGATGAAATAGTTTATCTGACTGAATGCCACAAATCGCTTAAGGTCGTTTTTGACACGAACCATCTTCTTTGTGAAAAAATCAGTGATTTTATTTCAAAGGTCGGCGGCAGAATCGCTTCAACTCATATTTCGGATTATGATTTTATTGATGAAAAGCATTGGCTTCCGGGTGAGGGAATGATAAATTGGAACGAGCTTTATGCAGACCTTAATGCGTCGGGTTATGACGGAGTGTGGCTTTATGAGGTCGGGTTCGATATTCCGAAAAGCCTCCCGTCACGTTCAAGAAAATTATGCTGTGAAGATTTCCGCAATAATGCCGAAGAAATATTTGCCGGCAGAGAAATAGCTGTGATCTGACAAAAAACGGGTGATGGAATTTTGGATAAGGATTATTCAGCGCTTTCTTCCGAAGAAAAGAAAATTGATTTGTTTTTAAGGCAGAAGAGAACTCTTGATGTTTTTCTTGAAAGAAAAGCGATCACCAAAGCTCAATATGATAAAAGCTTCGGTGATCTTGTTGAAAAAATGGGCATGAAAGAATATGCCGGCAAGGAATTTTAATATGAGATTTTTTTCATTGATTTTATCAATCATTTATTTTATCTGTGCAAATCTCGGAATAAATTACGGCAAAAACGATATTATTTTTGCAAAGAAACTCTTTTTCAATGTCGAATGCAGAACGGATATTTTTGTTTCTCCCGATGAAGTATGGGATAACGGCGCAGAATATCCTACGGTTATTTCTCTTTCGCATAACGGCACGGAAAACGGCACATTGCTTGCAACCTTTGAAGTTTTCGATAAAGGCAAAACCTGCTTCAGAATAATGGAAAGCAGGAATAAGGGCGAAAGCTGGAAGCAGATTTCAACAGTTTATGAAATGTTTGATGAGAATCTTCAGGCGGCTTGGGAGCCTTGTCTGTTTGAGCTGCCGGAAAAAATCGGAAGCTTCAGGGAAGGAACAATAATTCTCGGCGAAATTTCGCTTGATGACGGATGCAGAAGCACAACAAAGCTCTGCATATTTGCAAGCGATGACTGCGGAAAAACCTGGGAAGAGATTTCCGTTGCCGATTCCGCCGGCGGACTTGATGAAGGAATATGGGAGCCGTATTTCGTATATGACGGCGGTTATCTTTATTGCTTTTATTCCGATGATTCGGATGAGATCCACAGTCAGACAATTGTATATAAAAGAACATCCGATTTGATTAACTGGAGCGAAAAAGTTCCCGTTGTTGTTTCGGATGATCCGTTTGGCAGACCCGGAATGCCGATCATAACAAGGATGGGTAACGGAAAATATTATCTTTGTTACGAAATCGGCGGCAATGATAATTATCCATGCAGATATAAGGTCTCGGATTCGATTTCCGAATGGGATCCATCCGATTTCGGAACGGAAATCAGAACGAAAACAGACAGAGAACTTCATGCTTCTCCGAACTGTATATGGCTTCCTCATGGCGGAGAAAACGGAATTCTTATTATTGCCGCAAAATATCAGAACAAAGGCAATGAAGAACTTTTTATAAGCTTTGATTTCGGCGAAACCTATTCTCTTATGGCTAATCCGTTCACATATTCCCAGAAAAGGGGATTCGGATATTCCCCGTCATTTTTCTATGATGAATCCGATGAAACTCTTTATTATGCAAACACAATCGACTATAAAGGCGACCGTTCAAAGGTTGCGATTTCGAGGATAACAATGCATTAAAAAATGCCCGCAGTTTAACAAACTGCGGGCATTTGCATTGGATGATTCTTATTTAACTCCGAAAATTGATTTGAAGAAATCAATAATGAAATTTTTGTTGAAATTGAATACCGGGTATTCGTCTGTATAACCGAGTTTTTTTGCAGTATAGCGGGAAATTTCATAGTTAACGACCGTTTCGCCATTTTCAATGAAATCATCTGCGCCGTAAATGCGGAGAGGAACATTGGTGCTTGTGTGACCGCCGGATGTGTATTTGAAGCTGCCGTCGCTGTTCTTCTTTATTCCGCCCGTTTCGTGGTCGGCGGTAACGATAACGATCGTGTTGCCATCTTCCTTTGCAAAATCGAGAGCGATGTCAATTGCTTTGTCAAATTCAAGCATTGATTTCATCATGCCTTCGCTGTTGTTGCTGTGATTGTTTTTATCAATGTGAGCGCCTTCAACCATAAGGAAGAAGCCCTTTTCATTGTTGAGCTGATCAATTGCAAGCTCCGTAAGTTTGCTGAGAGGAACAAAGCTGCCGTCATTATAATCATATTCGATAGGTCCCGTGAAAGCGCCGAATGAACGAGTGTTTTCTTCGAGAGCTTTAATATCATCAATGGAATCAACAAATGCCCAGCCGTTTTCAGCTGCATTTGTTTCGTTAACTCGACCGTTTGCCTTTGCCCAGATAAGGTCAAGGCTGCCCGAAAGCTGCTGATTGGTTATTTCGTCTGAATAATCTCTGTCTGCAACATGAGTGCTGAATGCCGCGGGAGTTGCGCCGCTGTTTGAATCGGATGTAACAACGCCGGCTTTTTTGCCGAGTTTCTTTGCAACCTCGCAGGTGTTCATATATGTTCCGAAATCAATGTGCGCATCGCCGATTGCAAGAGCAAGCATACCGAGATTGCCGTTGAAAGCGTGTTTGCCGCTTGAAAGAGCAGTTCCGCCTGCGGCTGAATCGGTTGTGCCGGAATATGAATTTGTTTTTGAATAGCCCTTTATCGGGAATGTGTCAACCGCATAGTCTCCGGGATAAACGGATTTTGTCCATTCGATTGAGTTTTCACCCATACCGTCGCCAATCATAAGAATGATATTTTGGGCGGTGGTTGTTTTTGCCGTTACGGTTATTGACATTGCCGAGAACACCATAAGCAATGCAAAAATAACGGAAAGAACTTTTGCAAATTTAGCTTTTTTCATATATATCCTCCTTAAACTTTATGAATAAATAATAGTCCAAAATGGCAAAAAAGTCAATGACTGTTTTAAATATTGACATATAATACATTTGTGATATAGTTATATTATATTACTTGATAAGGTGAATATATTTGAATTATTTTGCGGTTTGTTTTTGCTGTAATCTGTTATATCCGGTCATTCTTGTTATTCTTGGCGGAATAATGAGAAAGCATTACCCTAAAGAAATCAATCATTTTATCGGTTACCGCACGGGTATGTCGATGATCAACACCGAAACCTGGGTTTTTGCGCAGAAAGACTGCGCAAAAAGAATGTGGAATGCGGGCCGGATTTCTTTTCCGTTTTTTATAATTTTTCAGCTCCCGTTTTATAATAAAAGCGAAACTGCGGTTACGGTTCTGACTTTCGCCGCAGCAGCAGTCGGAATATCTGTTATTATTTTTACGGCTTTGCAGACGGAAAAAGCTCTCAAGCGAAATTTCACCGGTGACGGTTTCAGAAAGAAAATTGATTTTATCAATCCGGAGAATAAATATGACGGAAATAAAGATTGAAAAAAATGAATTCTGGTGGGGCGGCACAACGATGCACGGCTATTGTCCGCTTCACGCCGGAAGCGATTATCATCAGGATTTCAGAAAATATGCTCCGAATCAGACAATGCCGTTTTTTGTTTCGAGCCTCGGCAGATATATCTGGAGCGAAGAGCCGTTTAAGATAGATATTGAAAACGGAAAAATCATCATAGACGGCGAAAATATAATTCTTGAAAAGGCTGGCAGCACGCTTAAGGAAGCATATCTTGAAGCGCAGAAAAAGCATTTTTCGTGCGACGGAGTAAAGCTTGAAAAGAAGTTTTTTGAAATTCCTCAATATAATTCCTGGATAGAATTTACTTATTATCCGACGCAGAATGGCATACTTGAATATGCACACAACATAATAAAAAACGGTTTTGAGCCGGGCATTCTCATCATTGATGAGGGCTGGCATATCAACACCGGATACGGAAACTGGGAATTTGATTTTGCGAGGTTTCCCGACCCGAAAGCGATGGTTGATGAGCTTCATTCTCTCGGATTTGTTGTTATGCTCTGGATTACTCCTTTTGTTTCTCCCGTCGGCCCCGGATATGTCCGTTCTCTCAACGCTTTTATCGGAACTGACCCCGAATCCGCAAATCACATATATAAGCGCAACGAAAACAATGAGATTGCAATGACAAAATGGTGGAACGGAATCAGCGCAATTCTCGATCTGACAAATAAATATGATGCTGATTTTCTTGATAAACAGCTTCAGCATCTAATAATTGATTACGGCGTTGACGGATTCAAGTTTGACGGCGGTGCGCTTCATCATTATTCAGATGATAACATTATAAACGGCAGCTTCGCAAAGGGACATTCTCCTGCGGAGTGCAATATTGCATGGAATGAATTCGGCAGAAAATACCGTTATCACGAATATAAAGACACTTTTAAAGGCGGCGGAAAGAATGTTATTCAGCGCCTTCATGACCGTGACCACAGCTGGACGGGCAACGGCTTGTCGGATATTATTCCCTGCGCAATAACCAACGGACTTATAGGTCATCCGTTTATCTGCCCGGATATGGTAGGAGGCGGCGAATGGCGCAACCGGTATACTCCGGGATTCATTACTGACGAAGAATTATTTGTTCGTATGGCGCAATGCTCGGCACTTTTTCCGATGATTCAGTTTTCGTGGGCGCCCTGGGAAGCTCTTTCGGAGGAAAACCTGCGTATTTGTGTTGAGGCGGCAAGGCTTCATTCTTCAATGTCAAAAGAAATTCTCGCTCTTGTTGAATCGGCAGAGGAAACGGGTGAGCCGATTATCCGCTGCCTTGAATATAATGACCCGATGCAGGGCTATGAAGAGATAAACGATGAATTTATGCTCGGAGAAGATATTCTCGTTGCTCCGGTCATGGAAAAAGGCGCAGAAGAAAGAACGGTTGTTTTTCCGGAAGGTATGTGGCAGGATACAGACGGAAAAATTTATGAGGGCAGAAACAGCTTTGCCGTGTCCGCTCCTCTCAATAAATTACCGTGGTTCAGAAGAATAAATAAGGAGTAGAAAACTATGAAAAAACTAAGATTCGGAATTGTAGGAACCGGCAATATTGCTCACAGATTTGCGCAGGCAATAAAAAATGTTGAAGAAGCGGAGCTTGTTGCCGTTGCATCGAGAAAGCAGGAAACCGCAGATGCATTTGCAAATGAATTTGATATTCCGCAAAGATTCTGCTCCTATGAAGCTATGGCAAAATCCGATGCGATTGATTTTGCCTATATCGCTCTTCCGCATTCATATCATTGCGAAGCATCGTGCCTTATGATGAATAACGGAAAAAATGTTATATGCGAAAAGCCGATGGCTGTTAACGAAAAGCAGGGCATCGAAATGTTTGAATGCGCCGAAAAGAACAATGTTTTTCTTATGGAAGCTATGTGGGCAAGACTTGTTCCCGGAACAATAAAGCTTCTTTCTCTTGTTTCGGATGGAATTATCGGAAATCTTCACGGCGTTGAGGGCAAGTTCTGCTATACAATGGATGAAGACGAAATGGGTCACCATGTTTTCAAAAACGAAAACGGCGGCGGTTCGCTTCTTGATGTGGGAGTTTACGGACTTGCATTTGCAAGATGGTATCTCGGAGAAAAGGTAACGGATGTTTCCGCTTATGCGGAGATGTTCAGAAACACGGATTCTCACCTTTGTGCATTGCTCAAATATGAGTCGGGTGCAATTGCCGAAATCTCTTCCGCAACGCTTCTCCGCAAGCCGAACGAGGGTTATCTTTACGGCGAAAAAGGATATATTCATATAAACCGTTTCTATGCTCCGCAGAAGCTCGAAATTCATTTCAATGACGGCAGAGAGGAAATAATTGAAACGCCATATAAAGGAAACGGATTTGAAGAGCAGATCGCCCATGTTTGCGAATGCGTTAATAACGGGCTTAAAGAAAGTCCCGTCAATACGCCGGAAAGTACGCTCTATGTGCTTCGTCAGATGGATGAAATCAGAAAGAAAATCGGACTTGCCTATCCGCAGGATTGAGGGGAAATATGATAATCAGATTTCTTGAAAAAAATGATGTTGTTCAGCACGATATGATAACCTCGCAGGCTTTTTCATATTCATGTGATATTCACGACAAAAAATCTGCTTTGCCGTGCGAAAAAGTTCTCGGCGCATTTGACGATGACAATGAAACACTTTTTTCCGATATGGAGATTCACGAAAGAGAATGCTTTTTCGGCAATGGATTTATTTCCTGCGCCGCAATAGGAGGCGTTGCCGCAAAGCCCGAATTCAGAGGCAGGGGAGCGGTAAAGGCTCTTTTTGCCCGCCTTGATGAAATGGATTATGATATTGCAATTCTTTATCCGTTTTCGGAAGCTTATTACAGAAAGCTCGGTTTTGATTCTGTTTCCCGTTCTGTTGAAGTGACCGTTCCTTTTTTTGAGTTTTCGGGCATAAAAAGAAACGGAGATGCCGTTCTTTATGATGGAAAAAATCCCGGAGAAATGCTTGAAATTTATAACAGATGCGCAGAAAAATTCAATCTCTGCTTCAAGCGTGATAATACGGACGAATTTTCGGATGAACCGTATTTGTCGCAGACTTTCACTTATATTTACCGCAGCAATTCCTTTGCATCGTTCACCGTTGACAGAGGTAACAGTATTATAAGTGTTAAAGAAATATTTTATGATTCCCGTGAATCGCTGCTCGGCATTCTCGGCTTTCTTCGTAACTACGAGGGCAATCAGTCGAATGTAAAATTTGAAAAGCTCCCGATTGATTCTCCGATATTAAACTTCATTTCCGATATTCATAAATGCGATATAAGAATTCATAACGGTGGCTCGGCAAAGATCCTTAATCTCCGTTCCGTTCTGAATGCCTGCAAATATCCCGAAAAATGCAGAGGATTTTCAATCAGGGTTGATAATGAAGCGTTAAGAGTTTCTGTTTCCGGCGGAAAGAAAACCGTTGAAGAGACTGACGGAATCTGCGATGTTGAAACCGATATTGCAACTGCTTCAAAGCTTATTCTCGGCGGCTTCAGTCGAAAAGACATTGAATATATGCCGAATGTGAAAATCAATGATCATGATTCGGATTTTCTTGATTCATTTCCGCCGAGAGGCGCATTTTTCACAGACTGTTTTTAAAAAGAGGTTGGAATTATGTACAGAATATTTGCTTCATTGATGACTCTTATTTATACCTTTCTTCTTTCTGCAGGGTTGGTATCTGACGGAAAAGATAACTGGAAGCTTGATATTCCGGCTTATGACGGCGGAAGAATCTGCAATGAGATTTATCTTGACGGATCGGGAATGATCAGCGATGAAAACGGACCGACCGGCAGCGAAAGCCTTATGGAGCTTGTCAGCCATACAAATTCCGAAGAGTTTGAAATATATTGCAATAAGCTTGTTTCATCGGGATTTGATGTTGTTTTTGAAAACAACCGTAACGGCATCATTGCAAAAGCCTTCGTGAAAGATAATAAGCTTTATTATGTTTATCTTATTGAATCTAAAAACGAAGTCAGAATAATCGAGGATAATAACACAAACTGCTTTAAAGATTTCGGATACAGCTCCGGTTACGGTGACGGAATAACGGTTTATCAGTTTGATTATCCTTATGCGGATTTCGGAGAACACAGAAATGAAGATATTTATTCAACAAACGGAATGATGTATATTATCCGCCTTGCAGACAACAGCCTTGTTGTTATTGACGGCGGTTCGATCAGGCAGTCATCGGATAAAAACATTGATGAATGTATGAAATTTATGCACAAAATAACCGGAACGCAGGAAACTGAGCAGGTCAGAATCGCTCTTTGGTACGGCACTCACGGCCACAGCGACCATGTAACATTTTTCTATAAGCTTATTGGCTATCATCACGCTGAAATTAACCTTGAAAGAGTAATGTTCAATTATCCGTCTCTTTCGCTCGTTGAACATGACGGCAGAATTGATATGTATCGTGAAAGGCTTGCCGGATTTTATCCCGATATAAAATATCTTTGCGCTCACACGGGATTTACATTTGACATTGCGAATATAAAAATTGATGTGCTTTATTCGCAGGAGGATGCGGTTTCGGCAGGAACGGGAAAAACTCCGGTAAAAAATGCAAATGACGGTTCGCTCGTCTGTATGATAACTGCCGCCGATAAAAAGTTTCTTGTTACGGGCGATATGAATATTCTTGCGCAGAATAAGCTTGTTGAAATGTATGACAAAAGCGTTTTTAAATGCGATGTTATTCAGGCTGCGCATCATCTTTATAATGCCGATGCCGTGATTTATCATTATGCCGATGCGGATTATGTTTTCTGCCCGATGTCAGAGGGCAGAGGAGCGCTTCTGCCCGGCAACGCTTCCGCAAGGCTTTTCTATAAAAAGGATCAGATGCTCTATGCCGGAAATGCTCTTTATTATATCTTGATGGATAAAAACGGAATTGCTCTTGAATTAACCCGTTCGGACTGCGTACCTTATGATGATAGTTCAATGAATGACATTAGATAACGGAGGTTTGTTATGAAATCAAACGGATTCATTGATTTTCGCATTATTGCACTTGTAATTGCTTTACTTGCAAGAATACCTTTTGTCGGTGATTTTATATTTTACGGAAGGAGTGTTGAAATGCTTAACGGTTCAGTTGTTGTTTCGGCTCCGCAGGAAAGAGCAGACGGAGCGGGAGCGGATTTTACCATTGAAAATGACAGCGGTAAAATTGCCTGCTCATTGAGTTTCTGCGGCAAAGAGGGGTGGAGACTCCAGACGGAATATAACGAAAAAATTTCCGATTACGGCGCAGCGCAGCTTCTTTCATATTATCTCGGAGAAGAAAATCCCTGCAAAACCGAAAAAATAACTTTTTCGGCAAACAGTGATGCAGCTTTGCTTAAAGCTTCTGACGGCTCATCTGCTCAAATAAACTTTGAGCCGTTCGGAATTGTCTATAAAAGCCCATCAGGCAGCGTTTCCGCCGAGGTAACGGATATTGCAGTCAACAACGGAAACACCGTTGTAAGAGGAAAACTGAAGAGCAAAGAGGCAATGTGGGGCTCCGGCGAGCATTTTGATAAAATCAATCAGAGGGGCGAACATATCGAAATCAACGCAATTGATGAATGGGCGATGATAAAGAGAAACAGCTATATGCCGATTCCGATTCTTGTTTCATCAAGAGGTTCCGGACTTTTTATGAACAGATTCGAGAGAATGACGATTGATGTTGATTCCAGAATCGTTCCGAAAAATACATGGCAGTTCTGTGTGCTTGATGCTCCGTGCGACCTTTTTGTTTACACAACCGAAAAACCTGCCGATGTTCTTTACGGATATTCGCTTTTAACGGGATTTTCTCCCGAGCCTGCCGAATGGACTTACGGCACAATAGTCTGCCGCTATGCTCCGGATTTCTGCACGGTTGGCGGAGTTCTTGATATGGCAAAGGCAATGGAAGAAAACGATTTCCCGTGGGAAGGCGTTATTGTTGAAGGCTTCAACACAGCCGATGAAAACGGACTCAAAGAAGTTACGGAAGCCGTTCACGCTCTCGGAAAGAAGCTTATGGTTTATACGGCAACGGGCGGAAATATTTTCGGAGCATCCGGCGATGAAAGCGAATATCTTGTCCGCAGAGCCTTAAATAACAGCGTTGACCTGATTCCTGCAAACAGCGATAATCAGGAAGATAATCCCAATGTAAGCTATTGGAGATATTTTGATGTTACATCAAAGAGAACAAGGGATTATCTCTTTGGTGAAAAATGGGGAAATGCAGTTTCAAAATATGGCGTTGACGGCTCAAAGGTTGATTTTTGCGAGCTTTTCCCCGATACCTATGATCTGATTTTTGAAGACGGCATAACAAGCGGCGCTCATCACTGGTATCCCGTTGTGTTCAATACCATGCTTTATAATACGCTCAATAAGAATCCGGGCGGAACAATGACGATCAACAGAGGCGGCTCAACCGGCGCACAAAGGTATCCGTGGATCTGGATGGGCGATCAGAAGCGTGAATTCCGCTTTATTGCCGCTCAGCTTAAAGGCGTTATCAGTTCCGGCATTTCCGGCGTTCCTTTCACAACATTCGATATGGCGGGATATAAAGACCCTGCGAAGGATGAAGTTGATGTTTTCAGAAGAGCCGTTGAATTTACCGCATTTATCGGCAATATTCAGACTCACGGCACGGTAAAACGCCCGTATGATTACGATGAAGAAACAAGGGCAATTTACAGAAAATTCTCAAAAATTCATGATGCGCTGCGTCCGTATCTTATTGAAACGGGCAAAACCGCCTGCAAAACCGGGCTTCCGCTTGTAAGACATCTTGCGATCAATTATTGCAGCGATGAAAAGGTATGGGATATTGAGGATGAATTTATGCTCGGCGATAAGCTTCTTGTTGCTCCGATTCTTGACGGCGGACATTACAGAAGCATTTATCTGCCTGAAGGAGAATGGGAAAATCTCTGGACCGGTGAAAAATACGAGGGCGGAAAATCCCTTCTGATGTATCATGTTGAAGATGATGAAATTCCCGTTTTCGTGAATACGGCAGTAAGCTCTGAAGCGTTTGAATCCTGCAAGGAAGAAATAATCGGATTATATTCTGATTAAAATAAAAAAGAGAAATAAAAATGTCATCAATTCTTATCAAAATCATTTAGCTTATCTTATCGTTCATTATGCTTTTTACTTCTCCCGGCGGTCACATCGCAGGCTCGATTTTTTCGGGATTCTGCTGGAAATCGGAAGAAGCTTCATGCACCGTTGTTCCCAAGCTTTCAACCAAAAACGGACTTGGTTACCTTTACACGAGAGAATACGGAAACGGTTTCCCGAAATCAACTGTTGCATGGTATTTTACTGCGATTGATTTCAGAACGGGCAAAACTGTTTTCAAGGTTTACACCGGAAACGGAATCAACTGGAATAATAGCTACGGTCCGATAACCATTGGACCTGACGGAACAGCCTATGTGGGAGTTTTCAACGGCATAATTTCCGTTAAAGATGCAAAATAACCGATAATAAAAAATGCAGAGGCTTCATACCTCTGCATTTTTTTATTTTTCTTCTTCGATAAGTCCGTAATATCTGCCATACCAATACGGAAGCGTGAAATTGTTGCAGGTGCGAAGAAGCATACCCTTGTCATTGCCGGTTGGCGGAAATACATTGTATGCCGTCGGATCATCGCTCATTTTGAATATCGGTTTTGCAACATCATCTGCGCCGCTGTCACATATAAATCTGTTTAAATCGTTTGTAACAATTCTTCTTTCGTGAGCCGAAAGGGGAGATTCAAGCTGCGGCTCCATGCCCATTTCGCAGGGCTTCATGTTCCATTCAAGGTCAGTTCTGTGGCTGTTATAAAGTGACCAGCAGATTAAATCCATCGGATAATCGATCAGCTCGTCGATGCAGTCATCGGCGTTGAAAAATTCACCTGTCATTGCTCCGTAAATGAAGTTATACATTGAATTCTTTTCTGCCTTCGCATCGTTCCAATGATTTGTAAGGCCCATTGCATAGATTGATTTAAGCTCCGGATTTTCTGTGTATTTCATCAGTAGAGAAATCATCAGAAAATCGTGGTTATCATCTATATGGCAAAGGTGACCGTCGGGAATTCTGTATTTCATCAGATTCATAACATAGTGTTTATCTGATGCGAGCATATCGTATGCTTCTTTATATTTTCCGTTCTTCGTCATGTGATAACCGCAGGCAAGATAGGTGAGCATCTGAAGAGAATTTGTGCCCTTTTCCTCCGCCCACTTGTTGTCGTTATTCAGAAGCTCCGGATTCCAGTTTGCCCAGGTAGTCGGAATTCCGTCTGTGTCAACAAGTCTGAAATTATGCGCAAGAATATGATCAAGAATTTTTGAAACGGTTTTTCGGATAAGCTCTTTGTCTTTTTCGTCTGCAACAAGGTCATAGTAATAAGCATAACCGAAGAAATGGCCGACTATTTCATCTGATGAGGTTTCTCCGAGCCATTCTATATCGCTGCCGTTTTCATCTTTTGTTATGTGCCATTCATGGCGAACACCGGTGCCGTAATCTCTTTCGTCCGGATACCTGACCGCTCTTGCAACAAAGCCGTCAATTCCGGTTATTTCGGTCAGCTTTATCATTGCAAGAAGGCTTCTTTTTGCTCTTTTCCTTGTTTCCTTATCCTTTGTGCAGGCGTATTCAAGAGCAAGGTCAGCAAGATAGTTGCCAGTTCTGTGGCCGTCATTGTCGGTGTTGGGAATGTATCCCTCGTCAAGAGAAACAACGCCCTCATTGTCAAGTTCTCTGTCAAGAACAAAACCGTCTTTGCGAACATTATAGGTTTCGGTTATTTCACGAAGAGCCTTTGCCTTTTCTTCAAGGGTCATCATTTTCGTTTCAATAACGCTTAAGCCTTTATCTGTTGAAACGCAGACCGTTCCGTCTTTTGAAACGGCAACTCCGGTTGCTTTCGGGCTCGGAAGCCATCTCTTATAGCCGTAATATGAAAGATTGCCGTTGTGCTGATGAATAAGACCCGTTCCTGTTGAAAAATATCTGTCTCCGTTTTCCGAAACGGCAATTCCGGTTATTTCGGCATCGGGAAGATTTTCTATTGAACTGTGGTCAAGCCAATAGCTTTTATCATCATAAACGCAGATTCCTTTGTCGGTTCCTATCCATAAATTACCGGCAGGGTCGGAATAGAGGCAGTTGACCTTATTTGAAAGCAGACCCGTTGAATCTGCATCAAGGCTTGACCAGTGCCAGCGTTTGCCGACGAGAGCGTGGATTCCGTTATTCGATGTGCCGACATAAACACGATTGTTTCTGAAAACCGTCATGCAGCTTCCGCATCCGGGAACGCCCATCATAATATCATAATCCGTTTCTCCCGCTTTCTTCTTATAAAAGACGGTTTCGGTTAATATATAGGTGTTTTTGTCGCTGTCGGTTTTAACATCAACAACCGGGGACGAAAATTTTTCATTAAGAATTTTTTTCTTTCCGCTGAAAGCCATAAGTCTGCTGCCGACTCCGATATAAAGAATTTTGCCGCAGAATGAAACAAAAGAAACCGAAGCATTCTTTATTCCTGTTTCAAATTCAGCAAATTTTCCGTCTTTCAGATAAAAAAGACCTTTATCGGTTGCGGCAAACAACACGCCGGAGGAGTTAAAACACATTGATGTTATCTTATCCGATTTGAGCCCGTCGGCAGTTGTGAAAACCCTTCTTGTTTTCTGCTCGAATTTTCCGATTTTATATGTTATTTTTCTTGTTGACATTTTATTCACCGAATACTTCCTTTATTGCTTCAAGATAGCCGTAGCCGTATAAATCATCCGGCTCAAGATAGCTTGTTTCGGTCCATTCGTTCCAACTGTTAACGGTTATAAGCGGAGCCTTCATATTTCCGGACGCAAGCTCTCTGTCAGCAAGCTCCTTTATCATTGAACAGGCGCGCTTGAAGTTTTCGGGAGTGTTGTTTGTTACAACGCCGGGAATGAATTTATTGAATCTGAGATTGTTGTCCCAGCCGATAGTCAGATTGGGATAAAATGTAATATTACGGCTTGCCTTGCTGAATTCTTCAACATATTCGTTTGTGAGCTTGTTGAAGTCGCCGTTAAGGTGAACGGAGCCGCCCCAGTTATAGTTTGTGATTGAATCAAAGCCGAGATAATTCAGAACCTCGATTATTGTTTTGCCCTTGCATTCGTCATCGTCTCTGAGCCAGTTATAAACTCTTCCGCCCCACATTACGCACTGAAGATGAAGTCCTTTAAAGCCGGCGTTTTTTGTTTTTTCACGGAATTCTTCAAGTCCTTTTTTCAAAGCCTGCGTTGTGCCGAAGCTGCGGATGAGATTGTCGATTTCAAAAATCATATATACGGGGCAGCTGTCAATGCAGTAATAATTCTTCTGCTTAAAATATTTTTCAATTGTTCTGTCAACAATATTCGAGAAAATTTCAGGTGTTACAACAGCTTTCCATATAACCTCTCTCACATCGTCTGAATTGCGCTTATCCCACAGATGGTTAGCGTCGTGATTAGCCCACATAAGATAGAAATTCATTTCCTTGTTGTTTCTAGCCTTAAGGAAGCCGTCATTAAGGCAGTTTTCAAGGAACGGACGGTTGTCATACCAGTACCAGTCATAGATAAAAGTATTAACTCCGTGATCAAGAGCGCACTGTATCTGCATTTCCATAACACGGGGATCCGCTTCGTTAACATATCCCCAAAGAGGCTTTCTCGGCCAGCGGCAGCCCTCATAGCCTTTGTCGGTCATGCTTTTTACGGTTTGCCATTCTCCGTATCCTTCGGGCCAGAAAATTCTCGTTCTCGGTTCATCACCGGTGTAAGACGGCCATATAATCGCCGCTATATCATATTTTGACATAATTATTCTCCTTGATATTTTTAGTAATTATATCATAATGTTTTTTCCAAAACAAGATTGATAAAAATTTTTTATGTGATATAATTAATTTAAAATTCGGTTGAATTGAGTGATTTTATGAGGCATATAGCCGTTATATCAAAAAAGCCGGAATTGAGCGGCAAAAATAATATTCCCGACGGTGCAATTACCGGCAACGGGGATCTATCGGTTATTCTCGGCAATTCCGAAAGCGGAATGAGGATCCATCTTGCCAAATGTGATTTATGGTTTTGTGATGAGCTTCATTCAAAGGGCGGAATAAGACCTTTCGGCAATATTGATATTGATATTCCGGCGGAGCTTTATGAAAACTATTATGTTGAGCAGGATGCAGATGAAGCCTGCATCAGATGCAGATTTGAAAACGGAAACAAAAAAATCGGAATCCGTATAACCGTTTTAAAAACCGAAAATACCGTTCTTATAGAATCAGACGGAACAGAAGAGATTTTGCCCGTTTTAAAATGCGTTGAAGGGGATCGTGACGGCGAAATCGGAAAATCCGAATTTGATTCGGTTGAATATATTTACCGGAAACTCGGCGATAAAGAAAAATATTTCAGAACAGAGGCTTTCGGTGCAATAAAAAAGATTTCAGCCGAAAAATTCATTTTCTGCTGCGCTTCAAATCACGATGTTGAGAAGCCTCTCGAATCAACCGTTGAGCATATTAAATCAATCGTTAATGTTGATGGGCTGAAAATGCTTCATTCGGAGGAATGGAAAAAATTCTGGTCGAAATCTTCGGTCAGACTTTCAGATGAAACGCTTGAAAACGGCTGGTATCAGTCGATTTATCTTCTTGCTGTCTGCACAGGCAACAAGAAATTCCCTCCCGGATTGTTCGGCAATTTCATAACCGTTGAGCATCCGGCATGGAAAGGTGATTATCATCTGAATTATAATTATCAGGCGCCGTTTTATTCTGCGTGCAGTTCAAATCATGTTGAGCTGACCGATTGTTATCATGCTCCGCTTGAGGAATTTATCGAAACCGGCAAAAAATATGCAAGCGTTTTCGGCTGCAGAGGCATTCTTTATCCTGTCGGAATTCAACCGGGCGGATTTATTTCCGAATATCAGCCCCAAGCCGTTAATCCGTTTATGAGACTTTTTCTCGGCCAGAAAAGCAATGCTATCCATCCTGCGGATATAATGGCTTTCAGATGGAAATCGACCCGTGATGCAGAATATGCCGAAAAGCATGCATATCCTTATATGAAGCTTTGCCTTGAATTTTTTGAGGATTTCGGTTATTATGAAAAAGGAGTTTTCAATGTTGAAAAGGATTCCGTTCATGAAGTGCCGATGTATAAGGATGATTATTCCGATTTAAAATATAAAAGAGTTATCAACGATAAAAACAATGTTCTGACTCTCGGGCTGCTTCGTCTGATACTTGATGCGGCAATTGATATGTCGGATTTTCTTGGGGTTGACGAAGAAAAGCGTAAAATATGGAAAAAGATGCTTAAAAATCTCGCTCCGTTTCCGACCTGCATAAGAAAATTCAGAAGAGTTTTCAGATATACCGAAAAGGGTCAGAGATGGCATCCCGATAATACCCTCGGTATCCAGCACATTTATCCCTGCGGATGCGTTAATCTGAATTCCGATAAGAAGCTGATCAAAATTGCGATGAATTCCATCAATTCAACATACAGATGGGAAGATGATAACGGCACGAATTCAATTTTTCCCGCTGCAGTCAGAGTCGGTTATCCTGCGAAATTCATAATTGAAAAGTTGAAGCTGAATATCGAAAAATTTCAGCTTCCGAATATGCTTTTCAGGCGTTACGGCGGATGCCTTGAAAATTGCTCGCTGATTCCGAATGTCATCAATGAAATGGCATTGCAGAGCGCCGGAGGAGTTGTCAGATTTTTCCCGGTATGGGATAAATCAATTGACTGTGAATATAATAATCTTCGTGCTGACGGCGCCTTTCTTGTTTCCGCATCAATAAAGAACGGAAAAATCGGCAACATTCTTGTCTATTCCGAAAAAGGCGGGGAGCTGACTTATATTGACCCGTTCAGCGGAAAGAAAATGACGGTTTTGACCGAAGCCGGAGAAACGGTTGAAATCACGCAATAACACGCAAAATCAGAACAGCTATGTTCCGAAATAGATAAGAAAGAGGTAATTATTATGAAGACTTACAAATGTAAGGTTTGTGGCGAAATTTTTACCGCAGCAGACGGCGTTGAGGCAGTTTGCCCCAAATGCAAACAGAAAGGCGATAAGCTTGAGGTTATGGCTAATCCTTACGCAGGCACACAGACAGAAAAGAATCTTGAAGCTGCTTTTGCAGGAGAATCCCAGGCAAGAAATAAGTACACTTATTTTGCATCAAAAGCAAAGAAAGAAGGATTTGAGCAGATTGCCGCCCTCTTCCTTAAAACCGCAGATAACGAAAAAGAACACGCAAAGATGTGGTTCAAGGAGCTTAACGGAATCGGCAATACCGCAGAAAACCTTGCCGCAGCCGCTGACGGTGAAAACTATGAATGGACCGATATGTATGAAGGCTTCGCAGTAACCGCAGAGCAAGAAGGCTTTGCCGATCTTGCGGCAAAATTCCGTGCAGTTGCCGCAATTGAAAAACATCACGAAGAGAGATACCGTGCTCTTCTTAAGAATGTTGAAGCTCAGGAGGTTTTTGCAAAGAGCGAAATCAAGGTCTGGGAATGCCGCAACTGCGGACACATCGTTGTTGGTGCGAAAGCTCCCGAAATCTGCCCCGTATGCGCTCATCCTCAGGCATATTTTGAAATTCACGCCGAAAATTATTAATTCTTTTCCGCAGTTCGAAAGAGCTGCGGATTTTTTTGCAATTGACGAAACCATTAACCGGTGATATAATTCTGCCGAAAGGGATGAAACAATGGAAATCAACGGAACACAGGTCATTTTGATCCGAAAAAAAATAAAGAATATTCATCTTTATGTTAAAGCTCCCGACGGCAGAATCGAAGTGACGGCGCCTTTAAAAGCGAAAGATGAAATCATTTTTTCCTTTGTTGAATCCAAAAAAGACTGGATAATCAAGCAGCAAAAAAAAATAAGAAACAGCTCCGAAAATCAGATCCGTAATTATGAAAGCGGTGAAGAAGCAGCGGTTTTCGGAGAAAAATATAAATTGATCATTCAGAAAAATCAAAATGAAAATTCCGTTCGTATTTTCGATAACTGCCTTATTTTGAATGTCAAAAACGAAAATGTTGACCGGGAAAAGCTTCTCGATGATTTTTATCGCCGTAAGCTTTCCGAAAAAATCCCGGATATTATAAATGATTTTGAAAAAATAACGGGTCTTCATCCTTCTTCGTGGTCGATAAGAAAAATGAAAACCCGATGGGGTACCTGCAATGTTAAAACAAAGAAAATATGGTTAAGTCTTATGCTTGCGCAAAAGCCCGCTGCCTGCATAGAATATGTTGTTCTTCACGAAATGGTCCATCTTGCCGTTCCAAATCACGGCAGCGAATTCAAGGCTTATCTTGATAAATATATGCCGGATTGGCGATACAGAAAAAATTTTATTAACGGCGAGAATTCATAAACCGTTTTTCTTATCTAAATATAACATAAACCCGGTGATGACAATGCAGA
>JAKSQP010000030.1 GCA_024404025.1 Clostridia bacterium
GAGAAATTAGAATGGCACTCAATATTCTTTTCATAGTCATTACCTCCACAAATTCTGATTTGTATGTTTCTTTCATCCCGACAAACCGGGATTTGAAATATTCTTTACTATTTTTATGTTTTTCATTATCTCTCATGTTCAGGCAGCCCTATCCGCCCGCCGCTTTATTCTTTCAAATCATTTTAAATTTCGATTGTCGGCTTCGGATTGCTTTCTCTGACCGATTCAAGATAATCACTTATTTTTGCGTGAACGGCATCAACTTCTCTTTCAAATTCCGCCGCAGATGCTCTCAAAACACCGAATCTGACTGCCGAAAGCTGAATAAGTCCGTCCGACGAAATCACTCTTACCTGCTCATTTTTTCCTATTTCCGAAACAAGCTTTTCAATATAAACATCTCCAAGTTCCCGTTCCTTCGTATACACAACATGGATATTGTGAAAATCAAAGCGTTCTCCCCGGTTGCCGGGTACTTTATAGGCATCAAAAACAAGCACAACATTGTTTTTGGTGAATGCGCTGTAATTGCAGAGGATCTGCATCAGACGTTCTCTTGCGCCTGCGAGATCGGTTTCGGCAAAGGATTTCAGGTCATCCCACGCAAAAATGACATTATATCCGTCAACTATGACCCATTTTTTTCTTTCGGGCACGGGAGAAATCTCCTTCGGTTTCTCATCCTGCTTCGGAGCAGGTCTGTAAAGTTCATATTTAACTGGCCCGAATTCACGGAGCATAATTGCTTCAAGCTCTTTATCGTCAATATACAGATTGCGGTGATTTATCTGCGGAACGATGTCTTTCCCTTTTTTCAGGCAGCTTTCAATGTGCATATAATCCTTGACTTCGTTCCATTTCACCCCGAATCCGCCTCCGTGAGCGCAGAAAACGGAATCCGGCGTATTGTCAAGATCTGCCTCGGCTCTGTAACCGGTTTCGGCAATGACCTTTTCCGCATCATGGCATTCATCATAACCGGATAATTCGCAGCTCAGCCTTCCTTTACCTGCGGTATAGGATGCAACATCAACGGCATATCCGTTCATCGTTGAAACGGGCGCTCTGCCCCTGATAACAGCCGAATCTCCGTTTTCTTCGGGCGTTTCAAAGCTGCCGTTCATCATTCTTATATCGTTTATCGCTCTGCCGAGATACTCATAGGGAATTTCAAGCCTGAACGAATAATAAGGTTCAAGCAGAACAGATTCTGCCTGCATAAGCCCCTGACGCACCGCACGATAGGTCGATTGGCGGAAATCGCCGCCTTCCGTATGCTTTATATGTGCCCTGCCGGCAACAAGAGTGATTTTCATATCGGTTACCGGCGAACCGGTAAGCACTCCGAGATGCTCTTTTTCATTCAGATGCATCATAATCAGTCTTTGCCAGTTACGGTCAAGCAGATCTTCGCTGCACCGGGTATCAAAAACAAGGCCCTTTCCCCTTGCGAGAGGCTCCATCAGCAAATGCACCTCGGCGTAGTGACGAAGCGGCTCATAGTGTCCGACTCCTTCAACGGTGTTTTTAATTGTTTCTTTATATAAGACCCTGCCGTGATCTATTCCAACATCAATATCAAAATTCTCGGCAATCAGACTTTTCAGAATTTCCGTCTGAACTTCTCCCATAAGACCGACATGAATCTCCTGCAAAAAGGAATTCCATGTTATATGCAGCTGCGGATCCTCTTCTTCAAGCTTGCGCAGCTTCGGCATAACCGTTTTTGCATCGCATCCCTCGGGAAGAACGATTCTGTAATTCATAACCGGCTCGAGAACAGGAGAATATTCGGAACTTTCATATCCGAATCCCATTCCGTTTTTGCTTTCGGCAAGTCCCGTTACAACGCATACTCCTCCCGCCGGCATCTCGTCAGCAGTTTCAAATTTTGAGCCAGAATAAATTCTTATCTGATTGACCTTTTCGCCGTTCCCTTTTGTATCAAGAGTGTCACGCACTTTAAGAACGCCGCCGGTAACTTTGATGTGAGTAAGTCTGTTATCCTTATCGTGGCTGATTTTGAAGACCTTTGCGCCAAATGAATCCGGATATTCCTTTGCGTCAACAAACCTTTCAAGTCCTGCAAGGAATTCATCAACGCCGTCGAATTTAAGTCCCGAACCGAAAAAGCAGGGAAAAGTTTTTCTCGTTCTTATAAGAAAAGATATGTCTTCATCGGAAATTTTTTCACCTGAAAGATATTTTTCAAGAATATCTTCGGAGCAAAGGGCAAGCTTTTCATTGAAATCGTCCGATCCGATGCTGCCGAAATCAATGCATCCCGAATCAAGCTTCGACGAAATCTCATCAATGATTTCTTCCTTTGAGCGGCGTGCATAATCCATTTTTGTAACAAAAACAAAAGTCGGAATATTATAGATTTTCAGAAGCTTCCAGAGAGTTCTCGTATGCGCCTGAACTCCGTCAATTCCGCTCACGACCATAATCGCATAGTCCAGCACCTGAAGAGTTCTTTCCGTTTCTGAAGAAAAGTCAACATGACCCGGAGTATCAAGAAGGTTGACTTCAAGATTTCCCGCCGTGAATGTCGCCTGACCGGTGAAAATTGTTATTCCACGTTCCCTTTCAAGGGAATGGGTGTCCATAATCGTGTTGCCGTTATCAACCCTTCCGGGCGCACGAATCCGACCCGTGCGATAAAGCATAGCTTCTGCAAGGGTCGTTTTACCCGCATCAACATGAGCGAGTATTCCGATAACGGATTTTTTCATAAACACCTCATATATTTGAATGATAAAAAGGTTTTCAAGTCAAGGAAATGCTTGCCGGCATCTTCTCTTTGCCGAAAAAATTTAATCAAATTCATTCATATAAATTTCGCCGCCGGAAATTGAAACATAATATTCTTTTATTTCGCCATTTTCATTTTTGAATGTTATAAGAGTTCCTCCGGCTTCTCCCGCAATAATGTTGAAGCTGTCAGAATCAATCCCCTCAATTTGAGCAACGGATTCATCTTCAATAACGTAAGTCCAATCTCCTGCGGGAAGATCAAGAGAATAAGACAAAACGGGTTTTGTGAAAACAAGCGTTATTACGATTGCAATTATAAAAGCACCAAAGGTAAAAAGCATCTTCTTGAAATCATCAATAAAGAATATTATCATTATCGCTGCAAGTGCAATGCAGAAAATCATACTCAAAAGATGGTATGGAAATGAATTCTGAAGGTTCTGAAATATGTGGCAGCCATATAACCGAGAAAATCTGTTGCAACCGAAAGAGCAAAAACTCCGGACCAAATTTTTTTTGACCTGAAATGTTATTGCTGCTCCGGGAATCGTAAGAACGGTAACTATAAACCAATATTTATAATATTGGAAAGCAGCGAAACCAACAGGAAGAATCAACGCCTCAATCAGATAGATAAGAGGTTAACTTATAAGTAAAAACACAAAAGTTTTCAACGATGCTTCCTTGCGTGTTTTGCAATTCATAATAATAAGCATCGCAAACAAAATCCACGCTTCGAGGTTAACCGCAATGTCATGGAACGATGTTTCGGCAAAAAACGGAATAATGGCCATAGTTGCAGTAAACGCCGCCGTTACAACCGATAAAACAATTACCTTTGTCCATCCCATTGACCATTCTCAAAATAATTTTTTCATTTTGATGTTACCTCCGGGGATTGTTTTTCAACTGATAATTTAAAAATATAAAATAAAAAGCCGCCTCTGTTGAGACGACCAATTAAATCATTTTTGCAACACACCCTGAAAACTGAACAAAGGAAAAGATAAAGAAAAGCGAAAAAGGAGA
>JAKSQP010000031.1 GCA_024404025.1 Clostridia bacterium
TAAAAGAGATTCAGACTGCCGCTGTCTGCCGATATTCCTATATAAAGCATAAAAAATTCTGATTTAAATTATATCAATCTGCACCGCCGATGAGTTTTTATCGGGAAGATGACCGTCAATGTATGCCGCCGTTGTCTTCATCGGAAAATGTCACATCTTCTCCGGATGTCTTTTCACTCCAGACAATATAATCACCGAGAGTTCTTTTATAGAGATGAGCATAATATCTGCAGGTAAGGCATTCGGCTGTGCAGGAATTCTATGTTAATGAAAAAAGCAGTTATGTCCGCCGGCGGGAACGATATTCTGCTCGGTACGGCCGCAGATGCCGCAGACTTTTTCCTCGGTTTTTCCGTCTGATGTACAGGTTGCGGCAACAGCTTCTTTTGTAACCTCAAAATCATGCTCGTAATCATATTCCCAAATTGCATAAAGCACACATTTCAGAATTTGCTTATCCCGGAATTTCCAGAATATGAAGCTCATCAGCACACACCAGTAGCCCCAGTCACAGCCCGTTGAAAGCCAGCAGACTGCGCCGATGATAAGCACCTTGAACGGGATTGGAATTTTCAATTTATCCCACGCCGCTATATTGATAAGCGAAAGCAAAAAATTGAAAAGAAAATTCGCTCTGTAAATCACAAGTTAATCGCCGCCTGAAAGAGGAATACCGATTGCCGACGGGCTCACATTGTCGCTCACGATTTCAACCGGCAGCCATCCTCCGGTTGGAATATAGCAGAACGGAAGAATTGACAGCACGGCAAAGACAAAAATCCTTGCGGCATATTTTTTTTACATTTCTTGTGTGAATATAGCCCTCCGCAAGAAAGAATGCCATTATCGAGTCAGTCCGCCGAGAAAAGTCAGCACCGTTCTGAGCGGCTCTTCATCAACGAATGCAACCGCCGCATGGTCACAGACCATACACGCAACCGCAAAATATTTCAGTGCGTTTCGGCTCAGAAAGCCGTAACCGCAATCATATCCGGTTTTTACCTTTTCCAATTCATCACCCTCTTAAAGAGCATCGGAAGTTATAATACTTTATTTTATATGTTTAATAATTATAATTAATACACATAAGATTTGTCAAAAGATTTTGGCTTTTTCGGCTGACCGATAAAAACGCACTTTTTCTGAATCCGCACGGCACCGTTTCGGTGCCGTTTTTGCTTTCAGTCCGGCTTCGATTAAACGGTGACACCGTTTAATCAAACATCAATTTTGAAACAACGGCTGGCGGTTTTGATATTTCCGTATCCGTGGTCAATTCCGATTATCAGCAGATTTTTGCTTTCGTTTCTTATCATGAGTTTCCTCCTTTCCGGGCTTATGCCCTGTATTTTTTGTGTGCAAAAAAGAAAAACGGCTGTAATGGAATACCATTACAACCGCAAATCAATATTAAAATGTCGGTAATACCTTGAAAAATATGGGATTATTTCGAATCTCGAATGCAAGTCCGAATTGTTACCCTGAAAAATCGAAAAAATTGTTTTTGCATGGATTCAAGAAAAAATGTGGCAGAAAACAAATCACGGAAATATCCGTACCCGAAGAAAACACCATTGAATACGAGGAGCCTGATATTGAAATTCCGAATACTGGCAGTAAAAAGCCGTTTTGGGCTGTTGCGGTCTGCATCATCGGAATTGGTGCTGTGTTCACGTTGGCATTGATATAAAGAAAAGCTCCTGCCGAGAGCAATTCTCAGCAGGAGCTAATAAATTATTACGGTTTTACTTCAACCTTCGGGAGTGATTTAAACAAGCCTTTGAAGAACGCTATAAGCTTCTTGAAAAATCCGGCGTTGCAGGTAATCTTTCCGCCGTCTTTTGAAAGTTCGTTTCCGTTTGAATCCTTCTGAACCTTGCCGTTTGCATCAATTACTTTTACGGTATAGTTGATATCGGACTTGATTTCGCCGTATTCGTATGAAACGGATTTGTTGTCTCCCTCGGCAACCTTCTGACTGCCGAGATATATTGCAAGCTTATATCCTTCGGGTACACCGGTTGCGGTTGCTGTGATGGTTACAATGCTGCGGTAATCGATGGTTTGTGCAGAAGCAGTCTTTACATCAGATTGAAAGATGTCAGATGTCAGATTAAGTTTTAAAGCCGGACGAACGCCAAGGCCAGTGTCATCGACATAGTAGTAGTCGTTGCTGCGGCCGACGCTGCCGACCCCGCACGCATCGTCGGAACTGCAATCGGGCGAGCGCAGCCACCAAAAAGAGTTTCCGTCGTATTCACTTTCGGAATTCTCGTAAACATAAAGTCCCTGACACTTTGCGTAATCCGTTCCCTTTGCTCTTCTTGCGGAATCTTCTTCATTTGGGTCAGAATTAAAACCATATTCGGTATTATTTACTTCATCATAAGAAAGCAGGAATACCTTGTCACTTGAATTTTGACTGTCGAATGAGGAATTCACAGGACAACTGTTGTCGCAGTTATATTTCAACAGCTTGTTTTGCTGACTTTCGCTGAATGCCGTGGCATAGAAATCCTCTGTGAGCCACTTACGGATTGAGCTGTTATAGTAAT
>JAKSQP010000032.1 GCA_024404025.1 Clostridia bacterium
TCAACCCTTTTATGCCGGAAATGCGTTTTTTGCGTAAAATCCGGGGAGACAGTCAAACCGCTTGCAAGAGAAAAAATAACGGAGGTGCTTCTGAAATGAAATCGAGAATGGTTTTTCAAACCCAAATTGATATGAATCCTAATTTTCTGATGGGAACAGCCGTAGTTGACGGAGGCATTTTCTCCGCCGACTTCGGCGATGAGGATATCCATTATTGCGGTCAATCTTTTCCAACGGGAACCCTTGCCTGCGATATTCTGAATATCCCGAATGAGGTCTGGAAAAAGTTTGATGAGCAGGCAAAAATCATCAACGCATTCAATGAAAGAGTTTGTCTGCATAACGAGGCAAACAGACAGCTGATGAATTCCGCCGGTAATGCCATGCTGGAGATCATCCGGCTTCTCAAGGATGTTCCGCCGTTTTCATATATGGGATATGAGAGGATAGCATCAAGCTTTGTCGGCAGCTTCGGAACTCCCGAAAAATGTGAAGCGGCATTGCAGGGCTATGCGACGATGGACAATAACGCTCTGAGGTTTCAAAAATGGTCTGCTTCAATAATGATGATATATTTCCGTATGGCTCCGGTAAGGAATCTTATCAATGCCGTTGTTTCCGAGATAAACAAAAAAGGCCTGCACAAGCCCTCCGATTATGCCGAAGCATTTGAAAGAGCCGTGCAGGCTAATGAGGATAAATATATCCGAGGTGAAATGCAGTTTCCGGGCGGTATGGTGTACTATTCCGAGAACGGGATATTCCGAAGAAGATACAATATGTACTTCTATCCCGATTTGCTGAAAATTGATTTTTACGAAGGTCTCAGATGCGGTCATGCACCGAGCCTTTGCGAAAACTGCGGAAGATACTGGCTCGCAACAAACGGTAATGTCGGCAGGTATTGTAACGGTACTGACCCGAACGATCCGGAGCACAGACCCTGCCGGAATATCGCCGCCGCAAAGGGCAGAAGCAGAAAAGAATTAAAGAAGAACAACCCCATTGAATACGAAAAGAACAATGCAATCGACAGGGCGAAAAAGCAGATGCAGTACGGTTCGATAACCGAGGAAGAATACAAAAAAATCTGCGTACTGATAAGCAAAAAAGCGAAGCAGGCAACAAGAAATCACGATTATTTTTTGAACGGATATATTGATGAATTAAAGATGAAAGCGTTAAAAGAGGAATTGAAATCTGCGTAAATGAAAAGGGAAGATTTGTTTTATCTGACGGAAGAAGAAACGTCGGAACTGAAAAAGTGGAAATGCAATCTCAGCGGTTATTCTTTACTCAGACCGATGAAGAACAAACCCGTTTCTGTTGATCAGGCTCTGTACTGTTTTTCTCTGAAACCTTCTCCGCCGGAGCTGAAAAAATTTACGGATTATATTGATATCTGCGTTCGTGAAAAAGACCTCACATACTTCTGGTTCTTCCTTCATTTTTATGAACGGATACTGAATGAAGCTGTTGAGCACGAGATATTAAATGACGGCAGGATCGCATATTCACCGGAAAATATTTATGACATGAAAGCGGTTTACAGAGACTTTCTGCTGAAAAAACTTTTGACTTTCGATCCGGATTTCGGTGTGCAGTTTACATCCTATTTTGAAAAAGGAAAGCGTGATCCGGCGATATCATTTTTATATCTGCAGGAGGATTGGAGCAGTACTTCTCTGAGCGAATACAAAACGGAAAGAAGCATCTGCCAGAACTATTCTGAATCTGAAAAAGGATATGCGGATGCAGTAAACAGGTATATGCTTGACCACGGCTGTTCATATGAAAAAGCCGTTTCAAAAATAGCGGCTCCGCAGGCAAAACGCAGAAGAGTAAAGCTTTACAGAAAAGAAAAAGACGAGATGGAACCCGGCGATAAATTTGCCGATACTACTCACGAATACAACTCCGATTACACTGAAAAAATTTACCGTCACCGACTTTGCTCCGTTGTTGAAAAAGCGATGGAGGTGCTGAGTGATGATGAGCGTGAAATCATTTTTTCACGGCTTGCGGTGTGCCCGGAATGTTACGATGTGAAGGAGGAAAGCAGGGCCCGTTCTCTCGAAAATCTTGCCGTTGATTTTGCCTGCAGCAGAGAAACGATTTCAGATATTTATTACAACGGTCTTGAAAAAATGAAAAAGGAATTGCTGAAAAGCGGAGTCGTTTTTGGTGCGAAAGTTTTCAGAAAACCGAATGAACGCAGCACGAAAAAAGCAACATATTTTTATCTTCCGGTGACATCGGATGAAGACGATAAACCCGGCGAAATCGTTTTGGATTTTATTAAAAAATCGGCAGAAGTTATAACTCCCGCCGACAGAGATTTTTACAAAACCAACCTCTATGCTCAGAATGTGATTCGCTATATTTTCTCTCTTTCCTCCGCATCGCTTCCGAAAGAAATGCTGGTTCTTTTTGAAAACGAAAACTATTGAAATGCGAATTTTGTTTCTGCGGAAAGACGGGGGATTTACGACTTTTGCAATTTGCCGATGATGTTTTATTTGCGAACATCATCGGCTTT
>JAKSQP010000033.1 GCA_024404025.1 Clostridia bacterium
GATTCTGACTCTTGTGCGCTTGCGCGCAAACTGATTTCGAGCGATTCGGATCTCGTCTCTCTCCGTCTCTCTCCGTCCCTAATTTCCGCCTTTTTCAGCGAAAAAGTGACAGAAAAAGCACCGCTTTTGAGAAAAATGATAGAAAAGTGATAGATAAAAGTGACGAGCTGTCACTATCGGAAAAAGAACTTCCGATCGGCGTCTTTCAGCGGTTTATTCGCAGCTCAGAGAGCGTGAAATCAGCTCAAAATGCCAAAGAATTGCTGTACAAAGTCATCTATTCGAACTCAGCAGCGTTTCATATCGGTCTGATAAAAAATCAGATGGTTGTCGTCCCTCACCGTCCCTCTCTGTCCGCCGGTTTTTTTGAAAAACGGGGGAATTTTCACGGAAATCGGAAAAATGACAGAAAAATGAAGGAAAACGGAAGCGATGCACCTTGATTGATTCTGATGAAAGGAGTTGCAATACTCTTCTGCTGTTTACATCAAAAAATAATCAAAGCCGGGCAAATTTTCAGAACGTGAAAATCGGTCCGGCTGTATTATTGTGTTGTTTTGTATTTCGGTTTCGGAATATAACCGGGCTTGTAAACCTTGATTCGTTTATTTCCTGACAGTATTCATTCCATTATGGTATAAAACTTCTGAAACTTGCTTTTGGGCTTTTCCGGAATGGTCATGGCAAGTTTTCCGGAGGCGACAAGAGGTTTCAAGTATTTCGTGACAACATAATACGGCGTTTGAATTCCAAGAAGCTCAGCAATTTCTTCTTTGCTTTTCGGTTCTTTACAGCAAGTCAGTATTTTCTCTTCGATCGAGTATTCCTTGTGTTCGCCTATCATGATGGGGTTTACTGACGAAAAAAGCGTTGCTCTGAAGTTTCCTCTGTAAACTTCAAAAAGCGGAGGCGGCAGCATTGCGCTTTTCATAGCTTCCCGTATCGTCGGAATACCGGAAAAACGGTTTTCCGTATGGATCATCACTTCAAGATTGCTTGCAATAAACGGATTTCTGGTATCTCCGGGGACCTTTCCCAAATCGTTTAAGGTAAGACGTCCGTATAGCCCGCCCGGATTTTCCACAACAAGCCGATCACGATAGATAATCACACGTACAGGAGAATCTTCGGTGTGAACGCTGTAATCTCGATGAATGAGTGCATTCAGAATAAGTTCACGTACCGCAATCAGCGGATATTCCGGTTTATCCGTACGTTCTCCGTTTTCATTTATTATGACAGCGTTTTTGATATTGCGTCTTACAAAATTCATTGCCCATTCAAGCATTTCCGGTATGGTGCCGTCAAACCGTTTGTTATCAATAAAACGTTCTCCCGACAAACCAACTTCCCCCATCTCACAACCGTCAACGACCATAGCAGTGATCCCGAGTTGTGGAAAAAACGCCTGCGGATAGGAGCCCAAAAGCATAAGTCCGGCAACAGTCGGCTTTGCCCCATCGGTAATACCTTGAAGTTTCAAAATTTTGTCTTCGCCTTGGTTTGCAAGCTGCGGCTTTTCATCCCGTAGTTTTGCAAAAAACAAATTTATTTTATCACGACTTAAATCGTCTAATACTGCACGGTCTGCAATGCGAAGCTCATCACGGATTTTTTTCTTATAGACTTCATAACTGTATATCTCATATTCCGTCATAGGCATATCCGCATCGCCCACGCGGACATATGAGCCGCGGAGTCTTCCCGCCGGCTTATAAAAGCAAGGCTTGTTCTGCGGTTCACATTCCGGAATTTCGGCACTGACAATCATTTTCCCTTCATATTCAGCCACTGTAAAATACGGGCGGACGATCGGTTCCATTTGCTCAGCAGCGTTTTTCACCTGCGTTTGCAAGTCCTGCGCATCATATACGCCGGTGACTTCGTATCCCGCATTTTCGTCGATTCCGAAAATAATTGTACCACCGTCATTCTGATTGGAAAAACTTGATAGAGTATCATATAACTTTTTGGAAGTGCCACCGAAAGCCTTTTTTAACTCAATGTACTGCTTTTCGCATTTCTGACGTTTTATTTTTTCAATCAGTTCGATCAAATCTTTTTCAGTCATAGCCGTTCTCCTTTCAATTATCCGAATAGATTATAGCATTTTTCGAAACAATTGTCAAGTTTTTCAAAACGATTTTCGATAATGTTTCGTAAAATTCAAAAATCATTTTGAAAAATGTTATAATAAATAATGAAAGGAGTTCATTTTGCTACTGTTCATTCGTTTCGAGCGATTCGGATCTCGGCTCTCTCCGTCTCCCTCCGTCCCTATTTTCCGC
>JAKSQP010000034.1 GCA_024404025.1 Clostridia bacterium
GTTGAGACCGCGGAGCGCTACGGCATCCGCAGGGAGAGAGCCGCAAACTACAATGCCACCAAAGAGGGAACGGGTGCGATGTATGCCTGCATGAGCATGGCGGTTGAAAGCATTCGCAGTGCCGACGACCTTGATGCCGGCTGGGCGGACGGTCTGAATAAATAAGGAGGGCAATATGTGCCTGCTGAGTCTGCTTTTCGGCAAAGGCGAGCTTGCGGTAAAAGTTTTCCTGTGCAACCGTACCCTTTGATTTGCAACCATAGTAGGAAATTCTATCAATATATGATTTCCTTTCCAAAAAAGAACTACTATTCTGATAGAATAGTAGTTCTTTTTTATACCTGAAAGCCTTGAAAACACTGTGGTTCAAGGGATTATGAAAAAAGAGCCTGCCTCGGATTCGTTGCCGGAGCAGGCTTCTTTGTTATTTGTGATTCACACCAAAACCGCAGGATTTACAATCGTTGGGTTTGAGGGTAATCAATCCTTTGAGATGGCGGGAATTCCGGTCTTCAGGAAGATAGACCGACAGTTCTTAATCGCATATTCCCTTTTCCCGAATTGATGGAATAGCGTCAGATACACAACAAAGGACAATGTTCCGAGGATCAGAAGCAGATATTTTTTATAGGACTTACTTGTGCTCATTCAAAATTCCCTCTATATATCAGCAGTAGAATGCAGTTATTTTATCACCTGCAATCCAACCGCGCAAGTGAAATTGCGTTCAGCTCATCTCTGCACCGTACTTCAAAGAGCCGCGGCTTGCTGCTTAAATCGAGCAAAAAAGCTGCGCAGCTTTTACTTCAAATAAACCGAGCAAAGACGGCGGCCGGTGGAGTTGAAACGCCTCTTTAAGCCGACGCAGCGGCATGGTACAATACCTACAGAAAATGCAAGCGAATAAGCACCTTTTCGCGCATATGTTAAGCTGCCGAGTAAGAAAAATATTTTTTCAAAAAGGTGTAGCCGCATTTCATTTTTCATCATATAAAGAGATGCAAGGTCAGAAGAGACGGCTCTTATTCCGGAAACGGCTGTGATTGCAGCTGCGGCAACGGTGTTTTCGGCACTTGGAGAGAGTAATTACCTTCAAATAACAAAAGCTCCTGATATCTAAACGATATCAGGAGCTTTTGTTATTGGTGTACTTTTGGGGCATATACCCTGTTCAAATGCACCTTCTTGGACAAGAACGGAGATTGTCAACAACGATTTCATATTTGCATAACAGACGCACGGCAGTGGAGAGAAATCCCTGCTGCCGATATTTTCGACCAATATCAGAAATTGTTGAAAGTATTCGGATGTTCGTATATAATATACCATGTAGAATTGCGTTTTGGAGGAAAACAATGGAAGGATATATTTCGGCAAGAGAAGCTTCTGATAAGTGGAAAGTTTCTGAACGGAGAGTACATCAGTATTGTTCAGCGGGAAGAATATCCGGAGTTGTCCGTTTCGGCCGTTCGTGGGCAATTCCCGCAAATGCAGTGAAGCCAACTGACCCACGCAAATCCGCGAAAAAATAAACCGGGAAAGCAAAGGAGAATTATTATGGCAGATGATCTTTTCAGAAAGAAAAGTTTGGATAAAATCAAATCCCCTGATCAGTTAAACGACTATGTGCGCGTGGCAAATCCCGGCGTATGGCTGCTTCTTTGTGCCGTCGTCGTGCTGCTGATTGGCTTTTGCGTCTGGGGCATATTCGGACAGATAAAAACAACCGTTCCTGCACAGATCACCGTTGACAGCGGCAAGATTATCTGCGCCGTGGATGGTGATATTGACAAGATAGAAGTAGGAATGACTGTTGAAGCGGGCGATACCAATGGTGTTGTCAAGCTCGTCGATACCGAAAGCGATTTGGTAGAAATCGATATTTCCCTTTCCGACGGCGTTTATGAAGGCGAGATTGTAACTGAAAGCATAGCGCCGCTTTCTTTTGTTTTTAACTGAGGTATGTTATGGAGAAAAAGATAA
>JAKSQP010000004.1 GCA_024404025.1 Clostridia bacterium
GTCTGGGCCGTGTCTCAGTCCCAATGTGGCCGTTCAACCTCTCAGTCCGGCTACCAATCGTCGGCTTGGTGGGCCGTTACCTCACCAACTACCTAATTGGACGCGAGTCCATCTCTCAGCGATAAAATCTTTGATAGCAAGATCATGCGGTCTCGCTATGTTATGCGGTATTAGCGTCCGTTTCCAAACGTTATTCCACTCTGAAAGGCAGGTTACTCACGCGTTACTCACCCGTCCGCCACTAAACTCAAATCTCATTTGGCCGAAGCCGCATTCCTTAAGAGTTCCGTTCGACTTGCATGTGTTAGGCACGCCGCCAGCGTTCATCCTGAGCCAGGATCAAACTCTCTAAAAATTCTATCCCAAAGCCGAAGCCTTAAAATCATTTTCAGAGCTTAATCGCTCAGATGTCTTCTGACATCTTTTTTCTTGTTTTCACAAGAATTACTGTTGTACTTGAAAGTACTTCTCAAATTAATCTTCAAGGGTTTTTCTTTCTTATCGTTGTTTAATTTTCAAGGTGCGATCTGCGCCCTCTCTTGCGAGCGCTTGACTAATATATCACATCCGTCTCCCTTTGTCAACACTTTTTTGCCCTTTTTTATCCGTTCTTTTAAACGCCGCCGTGTGTTTCTTTTTCTTCTCTACACTATGTTGTTTTTCGCTGTTTTGCGGGCATACTATATGATGTGATTTCCATTGATTACTATATGAATTAAAAATTTTATTTTATAGTTTGGTTTCATTATAAAAAACGGAAGCACCGACAGGACCCGGCACTTCCGTTTTCAGAAGGATGTATAAATATCGGACACGGACTGCATCCGATCTGTTATTATCAGTCTTCGTTTTCTTCCTTGACCTGCTTGATGATCTCTTCGGGAATCGCTTCGCCGTGTTTGACAACAAAGATGCAAAGCATCGAAAGAGCGAAGGCAATGGGGCAGTAATAGAAGAGCGACATATATGTTCCGGTGAACATACGGACAATACCGTAGATGATCGGAGTTGCGATCTGTGCGGAGAATGTTGCGGTATAGTAATAACCGGTAAATGTGCCGACCTTGTCAATTCCGCCGATTTCAAGAACAAGAGGAAGGGTGTTGACGGTTATGAACATATTTGCAGCGCCGCCGACAATAAGAGCAACCCAGATAAGTGCGCCGGTAAGGACCGTGATGTTATTGATCTGCGCAACAAGGTATGCTCCGAAAGCAACGATGAAGGTGGTCAGGCCGAGAAGAATGGTCTTCTTTCTGCCGAGCTTCTTGCCGAGCCAGCCTGCCGGAATTGCGGCAACTGCGGATGCAGCTGCGAAAGCGGTAGTCATAACGGTTGCCTGCGCAGTGGTCTTGTTGAGAATTTCCTCTGCAAAGAGAGCAAAGAATGTGCTGACTGCATTTGTTCCGCAGAAGAGGAAGAAAAGACCGAGAAGCATAAATATAAGGCTCTTTCTTTCGGAACCCGAAAGCTTTTCTGCTTTTCTTGCAGCCTTTTCAGCCTTTGCGGCTTCTTTTTCGGCTTTTCTTCTTGCGTTTTCGTCCGCAGCCTTGTTAAGTTCGGCTTTAACCTGAATGCGGCTGTCCGGTTCCTTAACGAAGAAGAGAATAACGAGCATACCTACGATCATAACAACCGCACCGAGAAGGAATACAAACGGGAAAGTATCAAGCTCGTTGAAATCGTCCGCCTTTGAGTTGAGACCGGTAACTGCGCAGTAAATTGCGGTTACGATAGTGCCGGCAACAAGTCCGACTGCGCTGCCTGCGCCGCCCATAAGGTTGATAACTGCGTTGCCCTCCGAGCGAAGTTCGTTGGGTGTAAGATCCGGCATAAGAGCAACAACGGGCGCTCTCCAGAGTGACATAACGAAAACAAAAAGAATGATGAATATCATTGTAAGGGGAAGCGATGTTGTTTTAAGTGCGATAATAGGAATCAGCGCAAAAAGAATTGCCGAAACGGGAGCACCGTAGATAACATAGGGACGACGTTTGCCGAAGCGTGAATGAGTGTTATCCGAAAGCTTGCCGAAGGTCGGCTGGAAGATAACGCCGAAAATGTTATCAAAGGTCATAATGATACCGATGAAAAGAGGAACAAGCGTGATGCCGCCGCCGATCGCATTGACATCATTTCCGTTTGCGGCTGCAAATTCCGCAAGCTTCGGAAACGCTTCGTTAAGCTTGGCACTCCAGCTGCTGATGGTTTCACTGCTGTTGAGAAGCCAGTTGAGAAGTTTTGTTATATACGGGTCATAAATTGCCCATGCTATTGATGATGCCAGAAAACCGAAGCCGGTAAGAATCGTATGCGGATAGTTAAGCTTACCGTTTTCTTTGGCGCAAAAATATTTTTTATCCATTTCTATTCTCCTTCTTTGGAAAGTAAATTCATTATATCATTATTATCTGCGTTTTTAAATAGAGCAATATAGCCTAAAAATTTGCTCGTTTTTTGTCAGTCTTGCCGAATGATCCTTCGGTTCCTTTTATACAATTATATATATGATAATTGACAACTATGACCGCTTATGATATATTTCATTCAGAATCTTTCATTGAGGCTCATTTTATGAAATCAATAACACTTTTTCTTATGGCGGTTATTCCCGCCGCCGCACTCTGCGTTTATATTTACAAAAAAGACCGCACCGATAAGGAGCCGGTTTCTCTTCTGCTGAAGCTGTTTCTGCTCGGCGCTCTGATCACCGTTCCGACCTCGATAATTGAGGGGATAACGGAGCCGGTCATCCGTGGCATATTTTCCGCTTACGGCGATGTCAGCTCGATGCCATTTGTTATATATATCTTTTATCAATTTATATATAACACCTTCGGAATTGCACTCGTTGAAGAGGGCATGAAATGGTATGTTGTTATGAAAACCACAAAACGAAACGGCAATTTCAACAGCCTTTTTGACGGCGTTATTTATTCCGTTTTCGTTTCGCTCGGCTTTGCGGCGCTTGAAAACATAATGTATGTTTTCAATTCAAACAGCTTTGCCGACGGCTTTTCAATCGCATTCGCAAGATTTTTCACATCCGTGCCGGGTCACATGTTTTTCTCCGTTGCTATGGGCTACTGCTATTCGATGTGGCACATTTTTGACCTTGCAAAGCAATGCGAAGCGGCTTATGTTTCAAACGGGATCGTGAAGCAGAAAGGTTTGCCTTTTGACGGCGAAAATTGGCTCAGGCGAAGCATAATTTATCCGACGGCAATTCACGGGATCTGGGATTTTTTATGCTCCGAAAGGCTCCCTTCGCTCTGGCTTTATGTGTTCATCATTTTCCTTTATATCGTCGGATTTTACAGAATAAAAAAACTTTCAAAGGCCGATAATTATGACCGGAGCATTGCTCTCGGCCTGACGGTAAAGAAATATCCCGAAATCAGGGAGTTCTTTGCGGCAAGAGCGGCGCAGCAGACGGTTACTCCCCGTTCGGTCATTTCGGGAGAATATTTCAATAAAGGCGAAAACGGACTGCGATGAAAATCATCACAGTCCGTTTATAAATTATTGTTCTTTTTCCGCCTGGACCTTGCGCTTTTTCATTTTTGCTTTATACGAATTGAGCGCTTTGAGCGAAGCATCGGGAGTTGTGCATTCGCCGATTGAAATTGACTTTTCGGTATACATTCCCTTGAATTCCGTTCCGCCGATGGTAAGAATTCCGGCCTTCTTTGCCTTTTCAAGAAGCGCAGTCTGCTGTTCTTCGGTGTTTGACGGATGCCATACTTCAACGCCGTCAAGTCCCTCTGCGATAAGCTCTTCAAAAAGCTCAAAGTTATTGTATTTTCCGGGATGAGCAAGGACTGCGATTCCGCCTGCTTCGTGAATGGCGGCAACCACTTCCGACGGTTCAGAATAAACTGCTTTAACAAGAACATTCTCTGCACTTTCGGGAGAAAAAAGCTCGTGATAAAGATCGCCGTAAATCTTATCGGTAAGCCCGCATTCCATAAGAGCGTGCATAATATGCTGCTCAAAAACTGCAGTTGATCCCGACGCACACTTGAGAACAAGCTCGGGGGTTATGGGATATTTACGTGCAATTTTGAGCGTCATCATCTGGCTTGCTTTTTTCCTTGCAACTATATTACGGTGGCACAGACCTTCAAGCCTGTCCGGGCTGTCACTCATATAACAAATTATATCTGCGTAACTGTCTCTTTTTGAATCATAAGCTGATATTTCAACGCCGGGAATAACGGTTATTCCCCTGCGTTCGCCTATAATTTTTGCCCTTACCGTGCCCGCCTGGCAGTCACGGTCTGTTATAGCTATTGTATCAACACCACGCTTCTGAGCCAGCACTATGAGATCATCAATTCCCATCGAGCTGTCTGAAAGCTTGGTATGACAATGCAAATCTCCTGCCATACTGTCTTATACCTCTTTCAAAAATGTGCAAAATACCTCAATATAGCTCTATTATATAACATTGTTTTCTTTTCTGCAAGACTTTTTTACTTTTTAACAAAATTTTTTCAAATAGTATTGGATTAAAGAAATCAATATGATAGAATAAAAAAGGTGATAATTATGAAAAAGATTGCAGTCGGCTTGAGCGGCGGAGTTGACAGCGCCGCAGCGGCTTATCTCCTTAAAAATCAAGGCTTTGAGGTCTTGGGAATAACTCTTCGTCTTAAGCCCGGCAGCCTTGCGGACAAAGACATTGAAGATGCGGAAAAGGTTGCACAGGCCGTCGGAATCCCCCTTGAAATTCTTGATTTGAGAGATTATTTCAGAAAGAACATCATTGAACCGTTCGGTGCGGAATATCTCGCAGGCCGCACCCCGAATCCCTGCATTGAATGCAATAAGCTCATTAAATTCGGTGCCATGCTTGATTTCGCAAAGGAAAAAGGATGCGAAAAAATCGCAACGGGTCATTATGCTTCAATCGAATGTATAAACGGAAAATATATGCTGCGCAAAACAGACAGTTCAAAGGATCAGAGCTATTTTCTTTTCCGGCTCGGCCAGGAACAGCTTTCGATGATCGAGCTTCCTCTTGCCGGAATGGAAAAAACCGAAATCCGGCGCCTTGCGAAAAAGGCGGGAATTTCGGTTGCGGATAAAAAGGACAGCCAGGAAATCTGCTTTGTGCCGGATGATGATTACATTGCCTTTCTTTCATCGGAGGGGATTTCCTCTCCCTGCGGCAATATAATTGATACTCAAGGAAACATTCTCGGCAGACACAACGGGATCACAAATTATACCGTCGGCCAGAGAAAGGGGCTCGGCGCTTTCGGCAAGCCGATGTTCGTCATCTCTCTGAACGCCGAAAACAACACCGTCACCATCGGCGAAAACGGCGCTCAATACAGCCCGGGGCTGACTGCCGACAGAGTAAGCTGGGCTGCGGACGCTCCCCGTGAGCCGTTTGAAGCAGATGTTAAAATCCGCTTCCGTGCAAAGGAGCAGCCGGCACTCATCATTCCCTGCGGCAACACCTTTGCCGTTAAATTCAAAGAGCCCCAGCGTTCGGTGACACCGGGGCAGAGCGCCGTTATATATAAGGATGATTATGTCATCGGCGGCGGAAGGATCATCACCCGGTCAGATTAAAAAACGCTTTCGATAACTTTATCGCTTTCGGCAGGAGAATATACCCATCGGTCAATATGACCGGAGGTTATAAAATATCCCGGCGGCTCAATCGGATAATCCGCCTTGAACGAATCAACAATGATCAGCTTGATCTTCATTTTTGACGGAATTATGCTCTTCACATAAACACCTGCGTGGCTTCCGACCTCAACACCCTCGGAATATTCTGCAAGGCCTGCAAGATTCGGAGCGAGTTCAACGAAAATACCGTATTTTTCAACAGAACGCACAATGCCCGGAACAGTTTCACCAACTGAAATGGCGGAGGCGTTCTGTTCCCATGTTCCGAGAAGCTCACGGTGACTTAAAGTGATTCTGCCAGATTCATCAACGCTCTTGACTACCGCCCTGATTCTCTGACCGGGCGTGAATCTTGCCGAGGGATGCGGAATCCTTGAAACGGATATGCTGTCTATCGGCATAAGCGCATTGATTCCTGCGCCGATGTCACAGAACACTCCGAAGCCTTCAATATGCGTCACTCCCGCTTCGATAACATCGCCCGCCCGCAGAGAAGAAATATATTCCTCTGCGCACGCCTGCTGAACTTTTTTTCTGCTCAACACGGCGACCTCATTTCCGAAAACATCTTTTTCAAAACCTGTTACCGTAAAGGCAACGGGTTTATTTACTCTTGAAATAAGCGCAATATCCCTCACGGAACCGTCTTCAATTCCGATTGCTCCTTCATTTCTCGGAATAATGCCGTTCATGCAGCCGAGGTCAACATGGAGATTATGTTCGCCGTCACACCTCGTCACTCTTCCCTCAAGCACCGCTCCCGAATAACACGCTTCCCTGATTCCCGCCTGACCCGACAGAAATCTTCTGTTTTCGTCCGTTGTTATTATCTGACCTTCCGGTTTATACAGTTTCATTTCATACCACCATTCCGTTATTTTTTCTAAATTATATGCGGCATTGTTTAACATAATACTTTAAAGTTCTTCCGTCAGCACGGCAATAACCGTCATATCGTCATATCCTTCGCCGCATTTATTCCTTGCCGTGTTGAGGATCAGCTCCGAAAAGGTCTGCGGATCGCATTCGCCGTCTGCCGAGCGGATTTCCTCCGCTATCCAAGAATTCCCACTTCCGAGAATTCCGTCGCTTACCATCAGAAGCAGGTCGCCTCCACGCATTTTGAATTCATATTTGCTGAAGCTTGCCTTGCTTAAAATCCCGAGCGGAGTTGACGGGATTTCAACCGTTCTGACCCTGCCCGAAAATGTATGATATGATGCTGCGGCTCCTGATTTAAAGAGCATTGCCTCGCCCGTGAAAAGATCGATTCTTGCCATATCGAGAGTTGAAACCGATTCATCATCGGATTTGACCGCAAGAGCCGAATTTGTTATATTCAGCGCCGTGTCGGGACTTAATCCGGCTTTGATAAGGCGTGAAAACAGCTCAACCGTCATTGTTGAATCAACCGCCGCTCTGCCGCCCGTTCCCATGCCGTCACTCAACACAACATAGGCAGCGTTTTCCGTTCGAAAAAGTTCAAAATAATCACCGCAGAGCTTCTGATTTCCGCAGCTTGCCTTTGCGGAGCCGACGGAAACTCTGAACAGTTCCTTTCTGCAAAAAACAAGCTCTTTATTCTGCTTTGATTCTCTGATTTTCGGCGGCATCAGTTCTGCTCCGAGCTCTCTTGAAAGCTCTGCCGTAAGCCTCGAAAGGCTTATGCCTGCCGGTATGCTTTTCACAACGCATTCAAGCTTCAGCGCTCCCGATGACGGGCAAACACATTTGACCGAAACCGTTTCAAATCCGCTTTCCGAGAGCACTCTCGAAGCGGTTTTTTCTTTTCCGAAAAGCATTGACGCCCCGTCACGGGTCTGCTCCGCAAGCTCCCGGAGAAGCGCCGCCATCCAGTCAAACTGTCCGCAGGCAAGCTCCCGGTTTCTTGCCGAATTCGCATTAAGAGCGTTGATCGCCTTGCGCCCCGCATAAATACGGTTAAAATTATCCGCCAGCCTCGGCACACTCGGGCATTTTGAATTGAAATCAAGCGAAAAATCCATTGCGCTGATTTCTTCTCCCCGTGAAAGTTTATCCGTTATCGCTTCAAAATCTCCGTTTTCAGGGCAAAAAGTGTCTTTAAGCCTGCACGATGAGCAGACTCTTTCTCTGACTCTCATGCACACGATAATATCCGTTGACGGGGCCATAGCGTTAATTCCCTGCGAAACCGACGAAACGCAGGACGAAACCGACGATATGGCATTGGCGGCATTTTTAAGTCTTTCTCCGGCAGATGAAAATTCAAGCCGTATTCTGCCTGCTCCGGGCTCACGGATCCTGCTTTTGACCTTCGCCAGTTTCTTTCCCGGAATGAGAACAAAAATCAGAGCCGCCGCCGCAGTCTGCGCAAAAACCGCAATGCCCTCCGCCGTGCCGTCAATCAGCGATATTATTCCCGAAACAACCGAAAATGCAAGTGCGCAGCCGAATCTGCCGAATTTTGAAAATATGCCTCCCAAAAGTCCGCATATACCGAGCCCCGAAGCAAGAGCGGCTCCCGTGCCGCCGACTGCGCTTCCGGCGCCCATAACGATTCCCGAAACGCTCCCTCCGGTCTGGCCGAAAAGATAGGATGCAACAAGCGTAACAAACGCCGCAAACATTCCCGCCGGCCTGAATCCTGCAAAGCTTATTTCCGATGATCCGAGCAGAAGAGAACACAGGCTGACCGATATGCAGGTGAGCGCATGATCATCAAGCATATAAGGGCTTCGCTTTTTCAGAATGCAGTCCACTGCGCCCGAATAAAATGTGACCGACGATGCGGCAAGGCACGAGGAGCAGGCGCTCATCACAAGCGAATAGAGCGACGGTTCTCCGCTGAACATCGTTACCGCTCCGCACAGAAAAGAAACAAGAAAAACACAGATCGAAAGCGCATATCTGCTCTTTGGGCGATATCCGGTTTTTTCAAAAAAGAATTTTATTCCCGCCGTTCCCGCAAGCGGCACAAGAGTGTTGATAAGCTCTGCTCCCGAAAGGCGAAGGAAGCCTCCGAGGAACGCTCCGGCAGCGGCAACCGGAAACGAAATTCCCGTGCACGCCGCCGCAAATCCGGTGCTGAACGGCACATGAACCGAAAAAAGCCTTGCTCCGGACAAAATAAATCCTCCCAGAAAACACAGGCTGAACGAAATGATTTCAACCCCCTTGTTCCAGAGCCTGTCCAGATTATCCTCCTGCCCGATGGTTTTTATATTTTCCATTTTTCAAACTCCTTTATCGAGGCTGTATCAATTTTAAACTCAATATCAAACGAAATAAGTCATATTTGGTTGCCTGACCGGAAGAAATCGAAAGAATTTTTCGCAAATATTTTACTAATACTGTTTATTTTTATTTTTTTATGATATAATAAATTGATTATAGACAATTTGCGACAAGGGAAGGTAACTCCGCTATGGAAATGCAAAACGAACACGAGGACCTCATCATAGGCAGAAACGCCGTTTCGGAGGCTGTCAGAAGCGGCAGAACGATTGACAGCCTGCTCGTTGCCAAAGGCGAAAGAGGCGGCTCGATAGGAGCAATTATTTCAAAATGCCGTGAAAAGGGAATCGTTATTAAAGAGGTTGACCGCAGAAAGCTTGACAGCCTCTGCGGCGGCGAAAACCATCAGGGCGTTGCCGCCCGGGCTTCGGTTCACGAATATTCTTCAATCGACGATATTCTTGAGAATGCACGGTCAAAGGGAGAAGCTCCGTTCGTTATTGTCTGCGATGAAATCGAAGACCCCCACAATCTCGGCGCAATCATCAGAACGGCGGATGCCTGCGGCGCTCACGGAGTGATCATTCCGAAGCGCAGAGGAGTTTCGCTCACTTATGCAGTCGGTAAGGTTTCGGCAGGCGCAATCGAATATGTGCCCGTTGCGAGGGTTTCAAATCTTTCCGCCGCTCTCGATGAGCTGAAAGAAAAAGGCTTCTGGATATATGCCGCCGATATGGACGGCACCCGCTGGGACGAGCAGGATTATTCTGGCAGCGTTGCTCTTGTTGTTGGCTCCGAAGGAAGAGGCGTAGGCAGACTTGTTAAAGAAAAATGCGATTTCATTGTTTCCCTGCCGATGAAAGGCAAAATAAACTCTCTCAATGCCTCCGTTGCGGCCGGCATTCTGATGTATGAAGTAGCACGAAAGAGGTGACCGAAATGAGCGAAAATAAAAATTATGACGATATTGAAAACATTCTTGAACAGGTCAAAAAAATGCGTTCAAAGCTTGACGAAGAGCCCGAAGAGCCTTCAAAATCCTGGTCAATGGATGATATTGACAGGCTCATTGCCGAATCAAACGGAGAAATATATGTTCCGAAAGCCGAAAGCAAGCCGCTCACCCCTGCCGAGGATTTCGAAAGAATCCTCAGCCGTGATTTTGATGACGGAATCTTTACGGTAAAACCGATTGAAGCTGCCGCTCCCGAAATGCAGGATATTTCATCAAGCAGCAAAGAGGCTGAGGTTGACGGTCAGGAAAAATTCTTTGAAGAAGATGACTCCGCAGACGAAGAGCCGGAAGAATTCGATATGGATCTTTTTGAGCTTGAAACCGTCATTATACCCGAAGATGAGGCTGAAAGCGAACCTGCTCCCGCTCCTCAAAAGGAAAAGGAGCCGATTGATATAACCGATTATGACAAGGATACCGAGCAGGCAAGAGAAATCTTCAGAAAGAAAACCGAAGAAACGCTCGATGAATTTGATAATTCTCATATCGACAGCAGCGAATACCGCACCCGTTTCTTCAAAAAGATGACTGTTGAAGATGATCCCGAAATTGAATTTCTGCCCGATGGTCCCGTTGACAAATCAGGCATAATTGTTGAGAAAAGCTCCGAGACGTCGGAATCCGGACTTGAAGCCATGCCGAAGGTGCTTGCCGCAGAGAACGCAAAGGCTCTTGACGAGCAAAAAACCCGTGTTGTCGGCATAAAAAGCGGCGAAGCCTTTGCAGAAGAAAAAACGAGCGATGATGTTGACGGCCAGATTATGCTCACCGGCTTTGATGATATCCCCGCCGAAACCCTTCCCGAACAGACAAATGTTAACGACGTTGAGGAAAACCTCTCGGAAAGGCGCCGCCAGAAGGCAAAGGATTTCAAGCTGATAAACGATATTGACCTCGACACAGATTTTGAAGGCGACTATAACGCCTCCCCCGACGAGGTCGCAAAAGAAGAAAAAGCCCGCAAAAAGGCGGCACGAAAACTCGCTCTTGAAAAAGAAATCGAGAAAAAAGCCGTCGGCGTTGAATATACCGCTCCCGAAGAAAGAGCGGAAATGCACACAAGGCTCACGAGAAAGGCATCAAAATCCGTCAGAAGTCTGATCATCAGCAGCGTATTTGAAGCTGCTCTTCTGCTTGTGAACATTCTTCCTTCGCTGACCGAAAAGCTTTCCATCGAATCTGAAATTTTTGCAAAGGGCTCGGTAATTTTCTATATTATCAACGCCGTTCTTCTTATCGTATTTTCTGCATTCTGCAGCGATAAGCTTTCATCCGGATTTTCTGATTTGAGAAGCGGAAGAATCACCTGCGACACAGCCGTTTCGCTCGCCGTTGCCGCTGCTCTTGTTCAGAACACGGCAGCCGCAGTTTTCGGCAAAGGCGAAAACATTGCAATATTCACCGCTGCCGCAGGACTCGGATTGCTCCTTCTCAAGGCTTCCGATATGCTTGACGCCGAGAGAACTCTCGGAAACTTTGAAGTATGCGCATTCAAATATGAGCATAATATGTATGCGGTGCATTCTCTTGAAAATGAAGCCGAAATTTTTGAACTCGGAAGAGGTCTTATGATGGGCGATGCCGATATGCTTTATTCATCAAAGCTCGGTTTCCCGACTGACCTTATCAAAAATTCCGTTATAGAAAAGGGCAGCGAAAAGCTTATGAAGATTGCCGTTCCTGCCGCTGCCGCCGCAGGCGCTGCCGCTGCAGTTCTTGCCGGAATCTTCACAAAGGATATTATGACTGCCCTTTCCGCTTTTGCGGGCACATTCTGTATATGCTCGCCTGTTATCATATCCTTTATCCCCTCTTTCATTCTCAGCTTTTATGATTACGGACTTAACAAGGCGGGCACGATGATAGTCAGCCTTGATGAAGCCGAAAAAGCTTCATGTGCCAATGCGGTCATCCTTGATTCCGCCGATATTTTCAGCCGTTCAAGATGCACAATGCACGGGATGAAGGATTTTAAGAACATCAGAATAGACGATGTGCTTCTCTATGCTTCCGCTCTCGTTATCAAATCGGGCGGACCGCTCCGTGAATGCTTTGAAAAAGTTATTGACGGCAGGCAGGATATTCTTCCTCCCGTCAAAGAGCTGAATTATGAGGATAAGCTCGGCATTTCCGCATGGATCCACAATCAGAAAGTCCTTCTCGGCAACAGAAATATGCTTATTCATCATAACATTGATGTTCCCGAAAAATCGGTTGAAGACAGATATGCTCACAGCGGCAGAAAAATCATTTATCTTGCGGTTGCGGAAAAAATTGCCGCAATGTTCGTTGTAAGCTATGCAGTTGACGATACGCTTGAACCTTATCTCCGTGTGCTTGAAGCAAACGGAATTCAGACTCTCGTAAGAACAAATGATGTTAATGTTACGGAAGAGCTTATGTCAGAGCATTTTGATCTTCCGCAGGAAAATTTCAGAGTTCTTTCGTCGGTTGCCGGCAAGCTCTTCAAAAGAAGAAGAGATGCAGTTGTTGATAAGCTCCCGGCAGGCATAATCCACGACGGAACGGCTTATTCAATGCTCCGTGCTCTTGCTTCATCATGCAACATAACCGCCAAATCAAAGCTCGGCTCAGTTCTTCAGATAATCATCAGCGCCCTCGGATTCGTTCTTACCGCCGCTCTCTTCTGCACCGGCAGCGGCGAATTCTTCACGGGCATGACCTCGTTCCTGTTCCTGCTCGCAGGTCTTGTTATTTCATCGGGCCTCGTGTTCCTCGGCAGAACAAAATAAAAATCGCAAAGGAGAAACAATATGAAGCTCACGGAAAAAACCGTAAGCAAAAACTATGTGTATAAAGGCAGGATAATCAATGTCCGCTGCGATGATGCGGAGCTTCCCAACGGTCTGCCCTGCACAAGAGAAGTTGTTGAACATAACGGAGGAGTCTGCATTGCTCCGATAACCGATAATAATGAGCTGATTTTTGTCCGCCAGTTCAGGTATCCTTATATGGAAGAGATCCTTGAACTGCCCGCCGGCAAGCTCGAAAAAGGCGAAGATCCGTTTGAAGCCGGCAAAAGAGAGCTTGAAGAAGAAACCGGCAGAGTTGCCGATGAATATTTTGATTTCGGAAAGTTTTATCCTTCGCCCGGATACTGCGGAGAAATAATTCATCTTTATGCCGCAAGGGGACTTAAAACAACGGCAATGCATCCGGACGAGGATGAATTCCTTGAAGTTACAAAAATCCCGCTCACAAAAGCCGTTGATATGGTTATGAACGGCGAGATCCGTGACGGCAAAACACAGGCTCTCGTTATGAGAGTTGCGGAAATGCTCCGCAGAACAGAGGCGAAAAAATGAAAAAAATTATTCTTGCATCCGCTTCGCCACGAAGAAAAGAACTTCTTTCAACCGCAGGCCTTGAGTTTGAAATCTGCGTTAAGGATGTTGACGAATCCGTTCCCGAAGGCACTCCTCCCTCCGATGCCGCAGAGATGACGGCGGCAAAAAAAGCTCTTGCCTCGGCAGCAGAGCATCCGGACGATATTGTTATCGGCGCAGACACGATCGTTGTTGCCGAAGGAAAAATTCTCGGCAAGCCTCACGGCGAAGAGGATGCCGCCGGAATGCTCCGTATGCTTTCCGGCAGAGAGCATACCGTTATAACCGGAGTGTGCATTGCCTGCGAAGGCAAAACGGAGATTTTTCATAAAGAAAGCAAAGTCAGCTTCTATCCGCTGACCGAAAAAGAAATTGCAGATTATGTTGCCACGGGCGAGCCAATGGACAAAGCCGGTGCCTACGGCATTCAGGGAAAAGGTTCTGTTCTTGTTGAAAAAATCGAGGGCGACTATTTCAACATAGTCGGTCTTCCCGTTGCCTCAACAGTCAGAGCGATCAGAAAATTTCAATGAAAAACACTTATCCGACCTATTATAAAAAATTTGCGTGCATTGCCGATAAATGCCCCGACACCTGCTGCGCAGGCTGGGAGATAGTTGTTGACGGCATAAGTGCGGAAAAATATAATGCCGTCTGCGGAGATTTCGGAGATAAGCTGCGCAGGGTCTTAAAAACAGACGAAGACGGCGACAGGATTTTTGAGAACATAAACGGCAGATGCCCGTTTCTGCTTGAAAACGGACTTTGCGAAATGTATATCAGGCTCGGAAGAGAATCGCTCTGCAAAACCTGCGAAAACTTTCCGCGCCACCGGGTATATTTCGGCGCAAGAACAGAAACGGGAATTTCGCTCTCCTGCCCCGAAGCGGCAGAAATCATTTTGAACGACCCCGCTCCGATAACATTTGAAACCGAAGAAACCTCTGCTCCGCTCGTTCCCTCGGATTTCAATGCGGAGCTTTATCTGCTTCTGATGAAAGCGAGAGAAAAAATTTTTTCGATCATTCAGAACCGCAGCAGATCCGTTCACGAAAGGCTCATTGATGTGATCCTTCTCTCGGATAAGCTTGACAGACTTATCCGGAAATCCGAATATGAAGAGGCAGAAGAATTCATCCGGAGCTTCTGCGAAAATAAATTTGAAGCCGTGGCAAATGCTCCCCGTGCAAAGCGTGCATTTTCAAAATACATTTCCGATCATCTTGAAGCGGAAGCCCTCAACGGCAATTGGAAAAGCATCCTTTCGTCGACAAAGCTCTTTTCCGGCACATATCCGGAAGAATTTGAAATCGAACATCTTGCGGTTTATTTTTTCTTCCGCTATTTCATAACCGCCGCCTATGACGGCGACCTTATCGGCAAGGTCAAATTCTGCATTCAGGCGATAATCGTTATCGAAAGTCTTGCATCCGGCTGCACGGACAAGCAGGCAAGGATCAGACTTATGCAGAGATATTCAAAGGAAACAGAGCATTCGGCGTTCAATATGGCGCTGCTGCGCTCCAAAATCAGAAAAAGCCGATTTTACAGTCCGGAGAATCTTATAAATATTCTTTCATTTAAGGAGAACTCTTTATGAAATACTGCAGCCTTGTCAATACAAAACAGGGAAGCCGCTCCGTTCACCGTTTCAGCAACGGAAACACGCTTCCTCTCGTTCAGCTTCCGTTTGGAATGACGGCATTCTGTCCGCAGACGAGCGACGGAAACAACAGATGGTATTATCATCCCGAAAACCGTTCTTTTGAGGGAATCCGTCTTACTCATCAGCCGTCTCCCTGGATTGCGGACTACGGCTCAATGGTTTTTCTGCCGCAGATTTCTCCCCTTAAGCTTGACGGAGAAGACAGATGGTCCGGCTTCAGGCCGCAGGATGCAATACTCACTCCGTTTTATCTTAAATATCGTCTTCTGCGCACCCGTTCAACAATTGAGCTGACTCCCACCGAAAGATGCGCAAAAATCAAAGTTATCTTTGACGCCGACGGCGAAAACTATTTTTCCGCTCTGCCCGTCAAGGATGATTACAGCTATGAATTCAATGCAGAAGAAAATATTCTCTATGCTTCAACAAACTGTTCATTCGGCGGCGAAGCGGTTGATTTCAGAGAATATGTTGTTGTTTCGTTCCCCGAGGGAAGCGTTGATGCAGACGGAATTATGATTCAGGGCGAAGATAACGATGCCGAAAACGGCTCTGCGATCAGCGGCGAAAACACCGCAATTCACATAAGGCTCAAAAATAAAGAAACCGAGATCTCGGTTGCCGCCTCATATATTTCATTTGAGCAGGCAAAAATCAACCTCGGCAGAGAAATCGGAAACAAATCCTTTGAAGATATAAAATCCGATGCGGAAAATATATGGGAAAATTATCTTTCACGCATCAAAATAGAGGCAAAAGACGAAAAGCAGCTCCGCACATTCTATTCCTGTATGTACCGTGCCTTCCTCTATCCGCATAAATGTTCCGAACTTGATGCAGGCGGAAAAGAGATTCATTATTGTCCCCACGACGGAAAAATCCATAACGGCGTTCGTTTCACGGATAACGGCTTCTGGGACACTTACCGCACGGTTTATCCGTTCTTTGCTCTCGTTGCAAAGGACGAGCTCAAGGAAATGGTCAAGGCATTCATCAATGAATACAGAGAATGCGGATGGCTTCCGAGGTGGCTTTCAATCGGCGAACACGGCTGTATGCCCAGCACCCTTGTTGATGCGGTTATCTGCGATGCCGCCGCAAGAGGATTCGTTGAAAAAGAAGACCTTGAAACCGCTCTTGAGGGAATGCTCAAACACGCAACAACCAATTCGCCCGATGACAGATTCGGCAGAAACGGCGCCGAAAGCTATTGCAGGCTCGGTTATGTGCCTTATGACGAGCAGAGAGAATCCGTTAACCTTACGCAGGATGCCGCATACGGCGACTGGTGCATAGCGGAAATCGCCAAAATGCTCGGCAGAGCGGATATTGAAAAAGAATACCGCATCAGAGCAAAAAATTATAAAAATCTTTTTGATCCCGAAACCGGATTTATGAGGGCAAAGGACTCAAACGGCAATTTCAGACCCGACTTCTCCCCCATCGGTTGGGGCAGAGATTATACCGAAGGCTCTGCTTGGCAGAATTCATTTGCCGTGCCTCATGATATGGAGGGCCTTGCGGAGCTTTACGGCGGCAGAGAAAAGTTTCTCGAAAAAATTGATGAGCTTTTCTCAACTGCTCCCGATTATGAAATTGTCGGTTACGGCTGCGAGATACACGAAATAACGGAAATGGCGGCGGCAGATTTCGGCCAGTGCGCAATCTCAAATCAGCCGAGTTTCCATCTTCCCTATATCTATTCCGAGCTGGGAGAAACCGAAAAAACGGCTTACTGGGTCGAAAAGATGTGCGAAGAAGCTTTCTCCTATGAGGATGACGGCTTCCCCGGCGACGAGGATAACGGCTCAATGGCTCTCTGGTATATCTTCGGTGTTCTCGGATTTTATCCTTTCTGCCCCGGCAAAACGGATTTCGTCAAGGGCAAAAAGCAGGTTAAAAAATCTGTAATCAACGGCAAGTCATTTGATGCCGATGAATATAAAAACAGAATCCCCTATGAAATATTCAAATAAGAAAGGAAAATGAAAATGGACAGATACCTCATCATCAACGCTGACGATTTCGGAATGTGCAGAGGCTCAAATCTCGGCGTTATGGATCTTCTCAAGGATCCCGACAGCGCACTCACATCCTCAACAATTATGGCTCCCTGCGCCTGGGCTCCCGAAGCCTGCCGCTTCGCCGCAAAGAATCCCGAGCTTGCAATCGGCGTTCATCTTACGCTCACAAGCGAATGGGGCAACTATCGCTGGGCTCCCGTCAACTCAAACAACACCGATTCTCTGCGTGACGAAGAGGGCTTTATGTGGCACGAAAGCGTTGATGTTGAAAAGCACGCCGATCCTGAAGAGCTTAAGGACGAAATTTTTGCGCAGATCAACCGCTGCAAGATTTTCGGCCTTACAAATCCCTCTCACCTTGACAATCACATGGGCTCACTTTACGGCATTGAAACCGGCAGATTTGAGCTTCTTGAATTGACTCTCGGCATCTGCGGTCAGCTCGGCCTTCCGTTCCGCTTCCCCGCACAGTTTACCGATGCGCAGTTTAACAACACTATGCTTGACATAAAAATTGACCGCCCCACAATTGAAGCGGTTTTCGGCAAGGTAGTCAGCTTCACAAATCAGATAGGCGTTGCAATTCCCGATTTCCTGCTCCCGAATGAATGGGCAAAGCCGCAGGAAAACAGCTATGAAGATTTCAGAGAATATCTTCTTGACCTCTATGCGAATATGCCGAACGGCATAACCGAAACCTATCTTCATCCATCCCTCGAAACCGATGACCTTAAGGGAACTTCAAGCGTATGGCATCACAGAGTATGGGAATATAAGATTATGAAAGACCCCAAAACAAAGCAGCATATCGAAGCTCACGGCATTAAGCTCATCAATTACCGTGACCTCGCCGCAATGAAAAAATAAAACCGGCGTTTGTTTTTAAAATTTAACAACCGTTTTTCGGTGAAATGATGTACGGCACGGGTAAATCCGTGCCGTAATATTTTTCTCTCCCCGTAGGGCACGGATTCATCCGTGCCGGATAAAATTCACAGCTGTTTTGCCGGAAGACGGCAAGCATAAATGCTTGCCCTACGGGGAGTGATGTTTAATTCATCAACCGTTTCCGCCGAAAACCGTAGGGCACGGATTCATCCGTGCCGTGTATAAATTCACAATTGTTTTTACAGAATGACGGTAAGCATAAATGCTTACCCTACGATGCGTGATTTTTCCGTGCCGCTGTCAAAAATACAAAAATCCCCGCTCAATCGAGCGGGGATCAAATTTTGCATCAGTGATTAAACATAAGAAGCATAAATCCTGCGGCAACGGCTGAACCGATAACGCCTGCAACATTCGGACCCATGGCGTGCATGAGAAGGAAGTTTTTGGGGTTATATTTTCTGCCTTCAACCTGCGAAACACGGGCTGCCATCGGAACTGCGGAAACGCCTGCCGAGCCGATAAGAGGATTGATTTTTCCGCCTGTAATAAGGTAAAGAAGTTTGCCGAGAATAACTCCTCCTGCGGTTGAAAAGCTGAACGCAACAAGGCCGAGAATAACGATGAGAATCGTTTTGACCTGAATGAAATCCTGACCGTTTGCCGTTGCGCCGACTGTTGTGCCGAGCATGATCGTTACTATGTTGGTAAGAGAATTCTGAGCAGTTTCGCTGAGTCTTTCCGTAACTCCGCATTCTTTGAAGAGGTTGCCGAGCATAAGGAAACCGACCAGCGAAGCGGCATCGGGAATAAGAAGAGCAACGATAATGAAAACAACAACGGGGAAGATTATCTTCTCAACCTTGCTGACCTCACGAAGCTGCTTCATTTCAACTTCTCTTTCCTTTTTCGTTGTGAGAAGCTTCATAATGGGAGGCTGGATCAAAGGGATCAGCGCCATATATGAATATGCGGCAAGAGCGATGGGAGCAAGCAGCTGCGGAGCAAGCTTTGAAGCCGTCAGAATAGCTGTCGGACCGTCTGCACCGCCGATAATTCCGATTGCCGCCGCTTCACCTGCCGTGAACGAAACTGCGCCGCCGGTGATTTTGCCGATTGAAATTGCAATCATAAAAGCAACATAGATGCCGAGCTGGGCTGCTGCGCCGAGAAGAAGGCTGATGGGGTTGGCAAGAAGCGGACCGAAATCGGTCATTGCGCCGATGCCGAGGAAAATAAGACAGGGAAAAATCGAGCTTTTTACGCCTGCATATATCAACCGCAGAACGCCGTCATTATACCAATGAGCGCCTTCAACCATCTGCGCTTCATCCATCAATCCGGCAGGGTCTGCCATAAGTCCGGTTGAGGGCATATTGGCAAGAAGAATTCCGAATGCGATGGGCACAAGGAGAAGAGGTTCAAATCTGAATTTGGGATGAATGGCAAGGAAGAGGAAAACCAGCGCAACGATGATCATAATGAGGTTTTTCCATCCGTCTGCCGTAAAGAGCTGTGACAAGCCCGAACTTGACCACAAGCCCGCAAAAACATCAACAATACTCATTTCCGTCCTCCTCAGCCGATAACAGCCAGAACGGCGTCTGTTTCAACAGTTGAGCCTTTCTGAACAAGGATCTGCTTAACTGTTCCGTCGCAGGGAGCAACGATTTCGTTTTCCATTTTCATTGCTTCGAGAATCATAAGAACTTCGCCCGTCTTAACGGCTTTTCCGGGAGCTGCGCTGACCGAAAGGATCGTGCCGGGCATGGGAGAATTGACCTTTGTGCCCTCTGCGGAAGCCGCAGGAGCCGCAGGAGCTGCCGGTGCAGGTGCGGCAACGGGAGCAGGAGCAGCGGCGGGAGCAGCTGCATCGGTTACTGCGGTAATAACGGCATCGGTTTTTTCAACCTCAACTTCATAATTTTTTCCATTCAGAGTTACGATATATTTCATAATTATTTATCCTCCAACTTCTTTATTGATTTGAAATTAAGCCTGTTCAGAGGTATTCCGCTCTGATCGCTGACTATTGCCATTATAACGGCAGCAGTCGGCTCATCAACATCAATAAGGTCAAGCTTTCCTGCCGAGTTTCCCTCTGCAAGAGGAGTTCCCGCAGGCTTCGGCGCTTCAACGGGTTTTTTAACTTCTTCTTTTTTGTTCTTGTTTGCAAGCTTGAATATCTTTGCCATCAGAAGAATGAAGCAAGCAATGAGAGCAAGCTCAAACATAACAACGCATACGCCTGTTATCGAAACCTTGAGCGCTTCGGAGATTCCGAGCACGGTGTCGGGAGTATAAACATTTGCCGCAAGGGCGATTGCATTAATTTCCATTATATCTTCCCTCAGTCAACTTTCTTAATTGCATAGGTGAAGGTGTTTTTCTTCTTTGCTTCACGGGCTTCAAAGAATTTTTCCGCCTGAGCGGGGAAAGCAATGTATGAAAGAACATCTTCATCGCAGGTTGCTCTGTCGCCGAGCTCAGCTCTTGCAGCTTCAACGCCGGGCTCAAGAGTATCTGCGAATCTGCAGGTGATGGGCTGTTCGTCGCCGAGCACAAGCTTCTGAAGCTCTTCGCTGACTTTGCCGGGCGCCCTGCCGTATTCGCCCTTGATATAGCTCTTGACTTCCTTGGAGATATTCTTATATCTTTCGCCTGCAAGAACATTTGCGGTTGCCTGAACTCCGACCATCTGGCTCATGGGAGTAACGAGCGGCGGGAAGCCGAGGTCTTCACGGACTCTGGGAGTTTCAAGAAGAACTTCATCAAGCTTATCAAGCTTATTCTGAGCCGTAAGCTGAGCAACAAGGTTTGAAAGCATACCGCCGGGGATCTGATAAATAAGAGCATCTGTCTGGGTGCCCATAACAACGGGATTAAGAAGGCCGCTTTCAAGCGCCTTTGCACGAACGGGCTTGAAGAAATCGTTGATTTCCTTGCATACCTTTTCATCAACGGGAACATCATAGCCGAGCTGCTTAAGAGCATAAACGAGAGTTTCGGTTGCCGGCTGTGATGTGCCGCCGGAGAAACACGAAATTGACGAATCAATAACATCGGCGCCTGCTTCAACGCATTTGAGAAGCGTCATAAAGCCGAGACCGGTTGTTGAATGAGTGTGAACAACAACGGGAACTTTAACATTCTCTTTAAGAGCCTTAATAAGCTCATAGCCCTCTTTCGGGCTCATAATGCCTGCCATATCCTTAACGCAAATGGACTGAACTCCGAGAGCTTCAATTTCTTTTGCAAGCTTAACATAGTTTTCAAGATTATGGATGGGGCTGAGGGTGTAGCATATTGTGCCTGATGCATGAGCTCCGTTTTTGAGGGTTTCGTCAACGGCGACCTGAATGTTGCGAACATCGTTGAGTGCATCAAAAATCCGGATTATATCAATTCCGTTTTCAACGCTCTTCTTAACAAAAAGCCTGACAACATCATCGGGATAGTGTTTATATCCGAGAAGATTCTGACCTCTGAGGAGCATCTGAAGCTTCGTGTTCGGGCAGGCCTTTCTGATTTTGCGGAGCCTTTCCCATGGATCCTCGTTAAGATAACGCAGGCAGGAATCAAAAGTTGCGCCGCCCCAGCATTCAAGCGAATAGTATCCAGCTTTATCCATTGCTGCAAGAATCGGCTCAAAAGCCTCAAAAGGCATTCTCGTTGCTATAAGAGACTGATTTGCATCTCTGAGCACGGTTTCAGTGAAATTTACTTTCATATATGTATCTTCCTTTCTGAAACAAAGGGCAGTTTCACCTGCCCTTTACTTAATATATAAATTCAGAATGAGATGCGTGAAGAAATATATTCTTCAAGAGCATCAATTGCAACTCTTTCCTGCTGCATTGAATCTCTTTCTCTGACGGTTACGCAGTTATCTTCAAGTGAATCAAAATCAAAGGTGATGCAGAACGGAGTGCCGATTTCGTCTTCACGGCGGTAACGCTTGCCGATCGAGCCGGTTTCGTCAAATTCAACCATGAATTTTTTCTGAAGCTTCTCATAAACCTTGAGAGCATCATCCGAAAGCTTCTTTGAAAGAGGAAGAACAGCCGCTTTGAAGGGAGCAACTGCGGGATTAAGATGGAGAACGGTTCTTACATCGTTCTTTTCTGCATCAATAACTTCTTCATCATAAGCTTCGCAGAGAAGAGCGAGAACGGTTCTGTCAAGTCCGTAGGTTGATTCAATGATAAACGGAATGAATCTTTCGTTTGTGTCGGGATCAAGATAATCCATCTTCTGGCCGCTGTATTCCTGATGCCTTGTAAGGTCGAAATTCGTTCTGTTGTGAGTGCCGTTGATTTCGCCCCAGCCGAACGGGAAGAGGAATTCTATATCACAGGCAGCCTTTGCATAATGGGCAAGCTTTTCGTGATCGTGATAGCGAAGATTTTCGGGAGCAATGCCGAGATCCTCAAAATACTTCTTGCCGTATTCCTTGAAATATTCATAAAGCTCGTTATCCGTGCCTTCCTTGCAGAAGGTCTGGAATTCCATCTGCTCAAACTCAATCGTTCTGAATGTGAAGTTGCCGGGAGTGATTTCATTTCTGAAAGCCTTGCCGATCTGACCGATTGAGAACGGGAGCTTTGCTCTCATTGATCTCTGAACATTGAGATAGTTAACATATTCACCCTGCGCATTTTCGGGGCGGAGGTAAATAATGCTCTTGCTGTTATTTGTTACGCCTCTGAATGTCTGGAACATCAGGTTGAATTCTCTGATGTCGGTGAAGTTGTGCTTGCCGCAGTGAGGGCAGGGAATTGAATGAGCCTTGATATATTCAAACATTTCTTCCTTTGTCATGCCGTCTGCATGAGCATCGGGGTCGAAATCGTCAATAAGATTATCTGCTCTGTGGCGCATTTTGCATTCCTTGCAGTCAAGAAGAGGATCCGAAAAGCTGGCAACATGGCCGCTTGCTTCCCATACTCTGGGATGCATAAGGATGTCTGCATCAACTTCAAAGCTGTTTTTTCTTTCCTGAATGAATCTCTTGCGCCAGGTATCCTTAACATTGTTCTTGAGTCTTGAGCCGAGAGGGCCGTAATCCCAAGTATTTGCAAGGCCTCCGTATATATCGCTGCCCGCAAAAATGAAGCCTCTGTTCTTGCAGAGAGCAACGATTTTTTCCATTGTTTTTTCGGTGTTGTTCATCATATCCAAAACTCCCGCATTATAGTTTTATGCTAATATAATACATTAATTGTTCCCCAAAGTCAACGATTTTCGCCTAAAAAGCCTACAAAAAAGCTCTGCACAAACCTTTTATTTTGTCTGTTTTTGCATTTTCTTTTTTTCTTGAACTTTCTCATAAATTATGATATAATGATTAATTATAAAGCGGGGATTTATTCGGCGATTTGCCGGAGAAAGCGTGAAAATTTACGGGGGTGACAAAATGCAGAAGGATACAAAAGCTATTATTTCCGATGCTTTTCTTGTTTTGCTCAACCAGAAACCCTTTGATAAAATCACTATCAAGGATATCGTTGAGGAATGCAACATCAACCGCAACACCTTTTATTATTATTACAGCGATATATATGATCTTCTTGAAGAGATCTTCAAAAAAGAGCTTTGCCTTATGATTGATGATTATAAAAAGGGCGGCTCCTGGGTTGAAGGCTTCATCAAAATGCTCAATGTTTCTTATACCAACAAGCGTGTTATCAACAATATATGTTCCTCCCGAAGCTACGAATATTTTGAAAACTATATGTATAAATCATGCAGTTCAATCATGGTTGATATTGTAAGCTTTCACGCAAAGGATATGGATGTTCCGTCCGAAGATATTGAATTCATCGCTTCCTTTTATGAATACGCAATGGTCGGAATTCTTTCGGATTGGTTCAGAACCGGTATGAGAGAAACTCCCGCAGGCCTTGCAAGCCAAATATGGCTTGTGCTTGACGGCATAAAGTTCTCTCTTCGCAGAAGCGAAAAACGGGCAAGAGCAAACAAATGAAAATATTTTGTGAGGATAAAAATTTAATAGTATGCCTCAAGCCCCGCAATGTTATAAGTCAGCTCGGGAACGGCGAAAATATGATAGCCCTGCTTAATTCACATTTCAAAGAAAACGGTGAAAAGGCAGAGGCTTTTCCCGTTCACAGACTTGATAAGGAAACTGCGGGAATTATGGTTTACGCCAAAAACTCCGCTTCTGCGGCGGCTCTTTCAAAGGCGATTGCCGGAAATAACTTCCGGAAGCATTATTATGCGGTCATCAAAGGCTCGCCCGATGAAAAGAGCGGAATAATGAAGGATCTGCTTTTTCACGACAAAACAAAGAACAAGGTATTCACCGTTGACAAAGTGAGAACCGGAGTCAAAGACGCTTCTCTCGAATATAAGATCCTTGAGGAATCAGACGGTTTCTGCCTTGCGGATATTCTGCTTCACACGGGCAGAACACACCAGATAAGAGCGCAGTTTTCTTCAAGAAATCTTCCTCTTTACGGCGACAGAAAATACGGCGGCCCCGCCGGCGAGCTTGCGCTCTTTGCCTATAAGCTTGAATTCCCGGATCCGCAGACAGGCGAGCTGCTTTCTTTTTCGGCCTTACCCGATACGGAAGAAGCTCCGTGGTGTCTATTCAAAAAAGAATTAAAATAAGGTGCTGATTTCCAGCGCCTTTTTTTAATTGTTTATAGCGGCACGGATGAATCCGTGCCCTACGAAACGGTTTCCACTGCTCATCGTAGGGCAAGCATTCATGCTTGCCGTGCAAAAGCAACAGCCTGCTTCTCAGAAATCAAAAGTTTAGATCAAGCCTTTTCAAAGGCTTGTGGAATCCAAAGGCGGAGCCGTGGTCGCTGACCGCAGTCAGCGAAATGCTCTTACACCCCCAAGCGCAGGAGGGGAGCAAAACATTTCGGTGAATTGTTTTGCGTGAGGAACCCTCGCCGGGGGTTCCCCGAAAAGGCAGAATTAATATAAATTTTAATTGCGGGATACGATTTGTCAAAATCCATCCGTAGGGCAAGCATTTATGCTTACCGAAAAATAACACCGTAGGGTCAGCATTTATGCTGACCGTTTCGCCGAAAACGGATATGAATTTTAGCAACGGCACGGATGAATCCGTGCCCTACGGAGAAACCCTCAATCTTCAAACGCCGCATTTCATCTGATTTTCTGTATTTCTGTCAGCCGCATCTGCCTCAAGCATAGAAAAACTCCCCGCCTCATCCGAAGCGGGGAGTCTGTTTATTAAGCTATCTTATAATCAGACAAGCTCGATGATGCACATTTCAGCAGCATCGCCTCTGCGGGGACCTGTCTTGATTATGCGGCAATATCCGCCGTTAACTTCTTTATACTTGGGGGCAATCTCGTCAAAGAGTTTCTTTGTAACGTCTTCCTTAGTAACATAAGCAAGAACTTTACGCTTTGAAGCGAGAGAGTCGTCCTTAGCAATGGTGATCATTTTTTCTGCCATTGCACGAACTTCCTGAGCCCTTGTAACGGTGGTTTCGATTCTGCCGTTTTCCAAAAGATAGGTAACAAGGCCTCTGAGCATTGCTTTACGATGGTCAGTTGTACGGCCAAGCTTTCTGGTACCGGGCATTTAGTTCACACTCCTTTACCGTTTGTATGGGTCATCATTCTTCATCTCTGCGAAGGTCAAAGCCAAGTGAATTGAGCTTTGAAACAACTTCTTCAAGAGATTTTCTGCCGAGGTTGCGGACCTTCATCATGTCTTCCTCGGTTCTGTTGATCAGATCTTCAACCGTATTGATCTGGGCTCTCTTCAGGCAATTGAAGGAACGAACAGAAAGGTCAAGTTCCTCAATGGTCATCTCCAGCACTTTTTCTTTTCCGCTGTCGTTCTTAACGACCATAACCTCTGTGTCGAAAATCTCACCTGAGAGCTCGCCGAAGAGATTGAGATGCTCGTTGAGAATCTTGGCTCCGAGAGAAACGGCCTCCATAGCATTGATGGTTCCGTTTGTCCACACTTCGAGAGTAAGCTTATCATAGTCAGTAATCTGGCCGACACGGGTATTCTCAACAGTGTAATTAACCTTTAATACGGGTGTATAGATTGAATCAATTGCAATAACGCCGATAATGGGCTGCATCATCTGCTTGTTTCTTTCTGCCGAAACATATCCTCTGCCCTTGTCGCAGGTCAGCTCCATGCTGACATGCGCATCGGAATTGAGAGTAGCGATGTGAAGCTCGGGGTTGAGGATTTCAACCTCTGAATCGGTCTTAATGCTGCCTGCCGTGATTTCTTCGTCACCGCTGGCATCAATATAAATTGTTTTGGGGCCGTCACCCTGGATCTTAAGGATAACATTCTTGAGATTAAGAACTATCTCGGTAACATCTTCCTTAACGCCGGGGATCGTGCTGAATTCATGAAGAATTCCGTCAATCTTAACGGAGGTTATCGCATAGCCGGGAAGCGATGAAAGAAGAACTCTTCTCAGGCTGTTGCCCAATGTTGTGCCGTATCCTCTTTCAAGCGGTTCAACTACGAATCTTCCGTATTTACCGTCGGGGGAAACTTCGGCAGTATCAATTCTGGGCTTTTCGATACCAATCATTCAAAACCCTCCTTAAAAACACACAGGAAATCCTGCTTAAAATGCATTCAAAAACGCTGTTGTTTTCCAACAGTTCTTCCTTGTAACAATGCGGGCCTTTGCCCTTGAAAGGGCAAAGAACACGGCAATTATTACTTGGAGTAAAGTTCAACGATAAGATGCTCTTCAACGGGAACTGCGATCTGCTCACGAGTGGGCAGAGCGATTACCTTAGCGGTGAGAGCTTCTGCGTTGCGGTCAAGCCACTGGGGAACAGGGCGAGCTTCGTTAGCTGCAACTGTTGCCTTGATCTTTTCGCTTTCCTTGCTCTTGTCGGCAATAGCGATTTCATCGCCTGCTTTAAGGAGATAGGAAGGAATGTTGACCTTCTTGCCGTTTACTTTATAGTGACTATGAGTTACAAGCTGTCTTGCTTCTGCTCTGGAATTTGCCCAGCCAAGAAGATAAACAACATTGTCAAGTCTGCTTTCGCAGATACGGAGCAGGTTTTCACCTGTTACGCCCTGCTTGCGTTCAGCCATAACAAAATATTTATAAAACTGGCTTTCCTGAATTCCGTAGTAACGCTTAGCCTGCTGCTTTGCTCTGAGCTGAAGGCCGTATTCTGTAGCCTTCTTGCGGCTCTGGCCATGCTGGCCGGGAGCATACGCTCTGCGCTCTAAAGCACATTTACCGGTATAGCAACGCTCACCCTTGAGGAAAAGCTTTTTGCCCTCACGGCGGCAGAGTTTACATACCGGACCGGTATATCTTGCCATATTGTGTTACACCTCCAAAAAATTCTGGTTACACGCGTCTTCTCTTGGGCGGGCGGCATCCGTTGTGAGGAATGGGAGTAACATCCTTAATCATGTTAACTTCCAGACCTGCTGTCTGAAGAGCTCTGATAGCTGCTTCACGACCCTGACCGGGACCCTTAACGTATACTTCAACAGTCTTCATGCCGTGATCGATAGCGATCTTAGCTGCTGTTTCAGCTGCAGTCTGTGCTGCGAAGGGAGTTGACTTCTTTGAACCTCTGAAGCCCATCTCACCGGCACTTGCCCATGAAACTGCGTTGCCCTGAGTATCCGTGATAGTAACGATAGTGTTGTTAAAGGTGGATTGGATATGGGCTGCACCACGCTCGATATTCTTGCGTTCACGGCGTTTACGTGTGCCTGTTGCCTTTTTAACTGCTTTAGCCATAATATCCCTCCTCGATTATTTCTTCTTGTTTGCAATGGTCTTCTTGGGACCTTTGCGTGTGCGTGCGTTTGTCTTTGAGCGCTGGCCTCTGACGGGAAGTCCCTTGCGATGGCGAACGCCACGATAACATCCGATTTCAACCAGTCTCTTAATTGCGAACGCAGTTTCTCTGCGAAGATCGCCTTCTACTTTAACGTTATGGTCGATATACTCACGAAGCTTTGAAACATCTTCCTCAGTCATATCCTTAACTCTTAAATCAGGATCTACGCCGGTTGCTGCGATAATGTCGCTTGCAGTTTTACGACCTATGCCATAGATATAAGTAAGAGCGATTTCAACTCTCTTTTCTCTGGGCAGGTCAACACCTGATATACGCGCCATTTGTCAGTTGCACCTCCAAATAAAACTTGGTTTCCTCAGGGAATTAACCCTGACGCTGCTTGTGCTTGGGATTTTCACAGATGACCATTACTTTTCCCTTGCGCTTAATGATTTTGCATTTTTCGCAAATTTTCTTGACAGAAGGTCTGACTTTCATATTAGAATACCTCCTTGAATCTTACTTGGAACGCCATGTGATCCTACCCTTTGTAAGATCGTATGGCGACATTTCAACAGTCACTTTATCGCCGGGCAAAATCTTAATATAATTCATTCTGAGTTTGCCGGAGATATGTGCCAATATCTTGTGTCCGTTTTCCAATTCAACCTGGAAGGTCGCATTGGGAAGCGATTCTACTACCGTACCTTCAATCTCGATCATGTCAGACTTAGACATAAAAACCTCCTAAGTGTTGCCGTTGATCTTGCGCCTTAACGCTCTTCTGAGCGCTTTGTCTGAACGAAGCTCTTCAGCGCCGAGCTGAACGCCCGTGTTCATAACATGGCGAATGTTTTTCTTTTTTGGCCTGTCTATTGAACGCTCTTTTCCGTCGCAGACCGAAACCTCTTTGCCGATGCTCTCCATAACTGCGAGAGGTCTGCCCTTGTCTCTGCCGGCGAGGGATAAAACTACCGAACCTTTTTCAAGCATAACCCGCTCCTTAAACCTGCGTAAGAATAACGGGACCGTTTGCTGTTATTGCAACGGTATGCTCAAAATGAGCCGAAAGCTTGCCGTCTTTTGTTTTGACAGTCCAACCGTCAGGCAACTGCCTGATGCCTGCGCCGCCCATATTTATCATGGGTTCAATGGCAATAGTCATGCCTGGGAGCAGGCGCACACCTCTTCCGGGCGTGCCGAAATTCGGTACGCTGGGGTCTTCGTGCATAGCCTTTCCTACTCCGTGGCCCGTGTATTCACGAACCACCGAAAAGCCTCTTTCCTCGCAATACCTTTGGATTGTTGAGCCGATGTCTCCGATCCTGCCGCCTGCAACAGCCGCCTTGATGCCTTCATAAAGGCTCTCTCTGGTGGTGTCGCACAGCCGCTGTGCTTCGGGAGAAATTTCTCCCGCCGCAAAAGTGGCGGCATTATCGCCGACATAGCCGTTGAAGGTTGCGCCGACATCAACGCTGACTATATCGCCGGCCCTGATTATGCGCTTCTTGCTCGGAATGCCGTGAATGACCTCATCGTTTATGGAAATGCATGAGGCAGCGGGATAACCGTTATAGCCGAGAAACGTGGGGATCGCCCCGTGCCTGACTATGTAATCATGAGCAACCCGGTTGACCTCGGCTGTTGAAACGCCGGGAGCAACCGCTGCGCCCGCTGCTTTTAATGCTCCGGCAGCAATAGCACAAGCCTCTTTCATGAGGTCAAGTTCTTTTGTCGTTTTGAGCACTATCATGCTGATCCTCCGTTAATGCAAATCAATCTGATTTGCCGGCTCCTTAATCAAGGAAGCCTCTGTAATGTCTCATCATCATCTGGCTCTCAAGCTGCTTAACTGTTTCAAGAGCAACACCGACGAGAATGATGATTGATGTACCGCCGAGTGAAACGTTCATGTGACCATCTGCAAAGCCGCTTGCCTTGAGGATTGCTGTTGCAACCTGGGAAAAGATGATCGGGAAAAGAGCAACAACTGAAAGAAGAAGCGCACCGAGAAGTGTGATTCTGTTGATGATCTTGCCGATGTATCTTGCTGTCGGCTCGCCGGGACGGATACCGGGGATTGAACCGCCGTTATCACGGATGTTCTTGGACATTTCAATGGGATTGTACTGAATGCCTGCATAGAAATATGCAAAAGCAATGATGAATACGAAATAAATGATTGCGTAAGCCCAGTTATCAGATGAGAAGAGGTTGAAGAACTTTGTCCAGCCTGATTCAGCAGTAAGCTTATTTGAAATAAACATCTGAATTGTGGGAGGCAGAGAAAGGATTGAGGAAGCAAAGATAACGGGCATAACGCCGGACATATTGACCTTGATAGGAATATGAGTGTTCTGGCCGCCATACATCTTTCTGCCTACAACTCTCTTTGCATACTGAACGGGAACTCTTCTTTCGGCGTTATCCATCCATACGATGAAAGCGATCATGGCAAGAAGGATGATGCCGACAATGATTGCAAGGGGAACATAAGCGCCGCCCTTTGCAATGTAACCGTTTTTGGGTCCGTAGAGCGAAGTGATGAGGGTGGGAATTCTTGAAACGATACCTGCAAAGAGGATGATCGAAACGCCGTTTCCGATACCCTTATCATTGATGCGCTCGCCGAGCCACATAACGAGGGCTGTACCTGCGGTGAATACCGCAATAATAACAATTGCCTGGAATACTGCTGCAAAGCCGGTAAAAGCCGAGCCGTCTGCTGCGGTAACAAGCATATTCTGGCTCTTAAGATAGAAGTAGTAAGCTGTGCTCTGGAGAACGCCGAGAGCAATTGTTACGAAACGGGTGATGGAAGCAATCTTCTTGCGTCCTTCCTCGCCTTCCTTCTGAAGTCTTTCAAGAGCGGGAATTGCAACTGCGAGCAGCTGCATAATAATTGAACTGTTGATGTAGGGAGTGATCGACATAGCGAAAATCGTTCCGTATGTAAATGCACTTCCGTTCATCATGCCGAGATAATTCAGGAAAGAGTCCTGGTTCTGAGCCACAAGCTCTCCCGTAATATCTGTGAAAGGAACAGGAATTGCAGAACCGAGTCTGAAGATGAACACGATAAGAGCCGTGAAGATCAACTTCTTACGGAGATCTGCGATTTTCCAGGCGTTGATAAACGTTTTGAGCACGTCAGATCACCTCTGCCTTTCCTCCGGCAGCTTCGATTTTTGATTTGGCAGTTTCTGAAAAAGCATTTGCCTGAACGGTGAGCTTTTTCGTCATTTCGCCCTGGCCTAAAATCTTAACGCCGTCCAAAGTCTTTTTAAGAATGCCTGTCTCGATAAGAGCATCAACGGTAACAACAGCACCGTCTTCAAAATACTTATCAAGAGTAGCAACATTAACTATTGCCATCTCTGTTGCGAAGATATTGTTGAATCCTCTCTTGGGGATTCTTCTCTGAAGGGGCATCTGACCGCCTTCAAAACCGGCACGCATACCTCTGCCTGCACGTGCCTTCTGACCCTTATGACCCTTGCCTGCGGTTTTGCCCTGTCCTGAAGCGGGACCACGGCCGATACGCTTGCGTTCTTTGCTAGCGCCTGCAGCGGGTGAAAGATCGTGCAACTTCATTAGTTTGCACCTCCTTGCTTGGTTACCTCAACGAGGTGAGCAAGCTTTCTGATCTTGCCCTGTGTTGCGGGTGAATCCGGCTGAACGGAAACATCACCGATTTTGTGAAGACCAAGTGCATGGGCGGTAGCAATCTGAGGCTTGGTGCTTCCGATAAGGCTCTTAGCGAGCTTAACCTGAATATCTGCCATTTTTCCGCCCTCCTTAACCTATAATTTCTTTAGCGGACTTGCCACGGATGGCTGCAACGTCTTCAACGTTGCGAAGCTTTGAAAGTCCGTCAAGAGTTGCTCTGACAACGTTGCAGGGGTTGTTCGAACGAAGAGCCTTAGTACGGATATCCTTGATACCTACTGTCTCAACAACTGCACGAACGGGGCCGCCTGCGATAACGCCGGTACCGGGTGCTGCGGGCTTAAGAAGAACTTCGCCTGCGCCAAATTTACCGATTATCTCGTGGGGGATCGTTGATCCCTTAAGAGCAACCTTCATGAGATTTTTCTTTGCGTCCTCGATACCCTTACGGATAGCGTCGGGAACTTCGCCTGACTTACCGAGTCCGAAACCAATAATGCCGTTTCCGTCTCCGACTACTACAAGAGCCGCAAACTTATAGATACGACCGCCCTTTACGGTTTTGGAAACACGGTTTATGGCTACTACTCGCTCTGTGAGCTCATATGCCGATGCATCAATCTTAGCCAAAAGTATTCCTCCCCTTCTTAGAACTTGAGGCCACCCTCACGGGCGCCATCGGCCAGTTCCTTAACACGGCCGTGATAAATGTAACCGCCACGATCGAAAACGCATTCTTCAATGCCGTTTTCAGCGGCTCTCTTTGCTAATAATTCGCCCACTTTGTGAGCTGCGGATTTGTTTCCGCCGTATTCCTCAAAATCCTTCTCAACAGTTGATGCGGACACAAGGGTCTTGCCCTCTACGTCGTCTATTAACTGAGCGTAGATATTTTGGAGGGAGCGGAATACGTTAAGGCGAGGACATTCAGCTGTGCCTGAAATCTTGGCACGGACTCTGGTATGACGCTTCTGTCTTGCCTTATTGCTGTCCGGTCTGTTAACCATAAATTTTCACTCCTTAATTAGACTTATTTGCCGCCTTTACCGGCCTTGCCTTCCTTACGGCGGATAAATTCATCAACATACTTGATGCCTTTGCCCTTGTAAGGCTCGGGAGGACGCTTCTCACGAACATTTGCGGCAAACTGTCCGACCTTCTGCTTGTCGGGACCCGAAATAATAATTTTGTTGGGGCCGGGAACTTCGATTGTGATTCCTTCGGGAGCGGCCATGATAACATCATGTGAATAGCCGATCTTAAGGAGAAGATCCTTGCCTTTAAGTTCTGCACGGTAACCAACGCCGTTAATTTCAAGCTCTTTCTTGTAGCATTCGTTAACGCCTGTTACCATATTTGCGATAAGGGTTCTTGTGAGACCGTGAAGCGATCTGTTTTCCTTATCGTCATTGGGACGGCTTACATTGATTGTGTTGCCGTCGATCTCAACGATCATGTTGGGATGAATGTTTCTTGAAAGGGTGCCTTTGGAACCCTTAACGGTGATAAGTGTGCCGTCAAGCTTAACATCAACGCCAGCAGGGATCGTGATAGGCTTTTTACCTATTCTTGACATTTAAACGGCACCTCCTTACCAGATGAATGCAAGAACTTCGCCGCCAACATTGGCTTTGCGAGCGTCCTTATCAGTCATAACGCCTTTTGAAGTTGAGAGGATGGCAATGCCGATGCCCTTCATAACCTTGGGCATATCCTCACAATTTGTGTAAATTCTCAGACCGGGCTTTGAAACTCTGCGAAGACCGGTGATAACCTGAGACTTGTTGGGACCGTACTTAAGAGCGATTTCGATCATGCCCTGTTTTCCGTCATCCTCAACCGTATATCCTTTGATGTAACCCTCATCAACAAGAATCTGAGCAATCGCCTTCTTCATGTTCGATGCGGGAACTTTCACTGTGTCATGCTTTGCCGCATTCGCATTACGGATACGGGTGAGCATATCAGCGATGGAATCAGTAATTTGCATACTGTATTACCTCCTTTGCAATTGCTCTATTACCAACTTGCTTTCTTAACGCCGGGGATCTGACCTGCATGTGCCAGCTCTCTGAAGCAAACACGGCAAACGCCGTACTTGCGAAGATAAGCATGGGGTCTTCCGCAGATCTTACATCTGTTATAAGCTCTTGTTGAGTACTTTGCGGGACGAGCCTGCTTAACTTTCATTGATGTTTTTGCCACGGTAATCCCTCCTTATCTCTGGAACGGAGCGCCCATAAGTGCGAGCAGCTCACGTGCTTCTTCGTCTGTCTTTGCTGTGGTTACGAAGCAAATGTCCATGCCTCTTACCTTGTCGATCTTATCATACTCAATTTCGGGGAATATAAGCTGTTCCTTAATACCCATTGAGTAGTTGCCTCTGCCGTCAAAGGAATTAGCGTTGATTCCTCTGAAGTCACGAACTCTGGGGAGAGCGAGATTGAAGAGTCTGTCAACAAACTCATACATTCTGTCGCCTCTGAGAGTTACTTTGGCGCCGATTGCCATGCCTTCACGAACTTTGAAGTTAGCAACTGACTTCTTAGCCTTGCAGAGAATGGGCTTCTGGCCCGAAATCTGCTTAAGGTCTGAAACGACTGCATCGAGAACTTTTGAATTCTCTTTTGCTTCGCCGCAGCCGACGTTGATAACGATCTTTTCAATCTTCGGAATCTGCATGACGCTCTTGTATTCGAATTTCTTCATAAGAGCAGGTGCCACGTCCTTGACATACATTTCTTTTAATCTTGCTGCCATTGTTAGTGTCCTCCCTTACTTAAAATTCTGCAAGGCAGTCCGGCTTCTTGCAAACACGGACCTTCTTGCCGTCTTTATTGATCTTATGGCCGACTCTTGTCGGTTTGCCGCACTTGGGGCAGATAAGCTGAACCTTATCGGCATAGAGTGCGCTTTCAGCCTTGATAAGGCCGCCTTCTTCACCCATCTTTTTGGGCTTAACGTGTTTTGTAACGATGTTAACGCCTTCAACAATAACTTTGCCTTCTGAGGGGGCTACCTGCATAACCTTGCCTCTCTTGCCTCTGTATTTACCGTTGATGACTACTACTTCATCGCCTGTTTTAACATGAACCTTATTCATCATCGCACCTCCGATTAAAGTACTTCAGGAGCGAGTGAAAGGATCTTTATATAGTCCTTTTCACGAAGCTCTCTGGCAACCGGGCCAAAGATACGAGTGCCCTTGGGGTTCTTGTCTTCCTTAATAATGACGGCTGCATTCTCATCGAAGCGAATGTAAGTTCCGTCGTCACGGCGAAGACCGCTTGCGGTGCGTACTACTACCGCTTTTACAACTTCGCCCTTTTTAACTACGCCACCGGGTGTTGCCTTTTTAACAGAAGCAACGACGACGTCGCCAATATTGGCATACCTCCTGCCTGAACCACCGAGAACTCTGATGCACATAAGCTCTTTTGCTCCGGTGTTGTCGGCAACCTTGAGGTAACTCTGTTGCTGTATCACAGTGTTTTCCTCCTTACACTTCGGCTAAATTATTTAGCCTTCTCAATGATTTCTACTACACGCCATCTCTTATCCTTTGACAAGGGGCGGGTTTCCATAACGAGAACACGGTCGCCGATTCCGCAAACGTTTTCTTCGTCATGAGCCTTAAGCTTGTAGGTTCTGTTAACGATTTTCTTATAGAGAGGATGTCTGACCTTATCCTTAACGGATACAACTACGGTCTTATCCATCTTATCGCTGGTAACTATACCAACACGGGTCTTTCTGAGGTTTCTTTCGCTCATGAATCTTAACCTCCCTTTCCTTATGCCTTCGAGCCGTGGAGCTCAATATCTCTCTGTATTGTCTTAATACGGGCGATATCTTTCTTAACGGCGTTGATTCGCATCGGGTTGTCGAGCTGGTTAACGGCTTGCTGGAAGCGCAGTTTAAACAGCTCATCCTTCAGCTCAACAAGCTTAGCATCCAGATCGTTGGCGGAAAGTTTTCTGATTTCGCTGGCTTTCATTATTGCTCACCACCCAATTCTTCTTTACTTGCAAATTTGCATTTAATAGGAAGCTTATTAGCAGCAAGTCTCATGGCTTCTGCTGCAAGCTCTCTTTCAACACCGGCGATCTCAAAGAGAACTCTGCCGGGCTTAACTACTGCTACCCAATATTCGGGAGAACCTTTACCGGAACCCATTCGGGTTTCAGCGGGCTTCTCTGTGATGGGCTTGTCGGGGAAGATGTCGATCCAAACCTGACCGCCACGCTTGATATATCTTGTCATAGCGATACGGGCTGCTTCGATCTGATTCGAGGTAATCCATGCGGGCTCAAGTGCTACAAGACCGTATTCGCCGTGAGCAACCTTATTGCCTCTGAGAGCCTTACCTTTAAGTCTGCCTCTCTGTACTCTGCGGTACTTAACACGCTTCGGTAAAAGCATTACTGGTTACCTCCTTCTCTGCGTCTTCTGGGACGGGAGTTCGTGTTTCTTGATTCACGAAGAACCTCGCCTCTGTAAAGCCAGACCTTAACGCCGATTCGACCGTAAGTTGTCTTTGCTTCTGCAAAGCCGTAGTCGATGTCTGCTCTGATGGTCTGAAGGGGAATTGTTCCCTCATGATAGGTTTCTGTTCTTGCGATTTCAGCGCCGCCAACACGGCCGGAAACCTGAGTCTTGATACCCTTTGCGCCGAGCTTCATTGTTCTGCCGATAGCCTGCTTGAGAGCGCGGCGGAAAGAAACTCTTCTTTCGAGCTGAGCAGCAATGCTCTCAGCAACGAGCTGTGCATTAAGGTCGGGCTGCTTGATTTCGATGATATTGAGGGAAACCTCTTTACCACCGAGCTTCTTCTCGCAGATCTTTTTGAGCTTTTCGATTTCTGCGCCCTGTCTGCCGATAACCATACCGGGCTTTGCGCAATGGATGTTAACGTAAACACGCTTTGCATCACGCTCAATTTCGATCTTGGGAACGCCTGCGGGAGCAAGCTTCTCGAGAAGGTACTCACGGAGCTTGTAATCCTCAACGAGAGTATCGCCGAACTTTGATGAATCTGCATACCAGCGGGATTCCCAGTTCTTAATTACGCCGATTCTTAAACCGGTAGGATTAATTTTCTGTCCCATTGTTTAACCTCCTCCTTAGCTTATTCCATTTCCTTGAGCACAAGGGTGATATGGGATGTTTTCTTGTTTATACGGAACGCTCTGCCCTGAGCTCTGGGTCTGATTCTCTTAAGAGTGGGACCCTGGCTTACGCTGCACTCTGCAACATAAAGGCGGTTAACGTCCATGTTATTGTTGTTTTCAGCATTTGCGATAGCTGATTTTAAAAGCTTCATCAAGGGTTCACACGCGGCCTTGGGCGTGTACTTGAGAATTGCCATTGCCTTATCTGCGGGCTGATTGCGGATTAAGTCAAGCACAATCTGAACCTTGCGAGGCGCAATACGGATATAAGTGGCTTTAGCTGTTGCTGTGGGCACACTCTGCATTGCCATATCTGACATTATTAATACACTCCTTTCGCCGATTATTTACCGTTATTTGATGTCTTTGAACCTGCATGACCTCTGAAGGTTCTTGTAGGTGCAAATTCGCCGAGCTTATGTCCGACCATATCCTCTGTTACATATACGGGAACGTGCTTGCGTCCGTCGTGAACTGCAAATGTGTGGCCGACAAAGTCGGGGAAGATGGTGGATGAGCGGCTCCATGTTTTGAGAACCTGCTTCTCACCTGCTTCGTTCATTTTAAGAACTCTCTCGAGCAGTTTAGGCTGCACGAAAGGACCTTTTTTAATGCTTCTGCCCATTATTATCTGCTCCTTTCACTTATTTGTCGTTACGACGCTTTATGATAAGCTTGTCGGAAGACTTCTTCGTTCTTCTTGTCTTGTAACCGAGAGCGGGCTTGCCCCAAGGGGTAACAGGGCCCGGACGGCCGATGGGTGACTTGCCTTCACCACCGCCGTGGGGGTGATCGTTCGGGTTCATAACAGAACCGCGGACTGTGGGTCTCCATCCCATATGACGCTTACGGCCTGCTTTACCGATCTTGACATTCTCATGATCGAGATTGCCGACCTGACCGATAGTTGCCATGCATTCAGCGGGAACATTGCGAAGTTCGCCTGAAGGAAGACGAAGAAGTGCGTATGTGCCTTCTTTTGCCATGAGCTGAGCGGAGTTGCCGGCTGCTCTTGCAAGCTGGCCGCCTCTGCCGGGATAAAGCTCAACGTTGTGAACGACAGTACCAACGGGAATCTTTGAAAGAGGAAGAGCATTGCCTGCCTTGATGTCTGCTGTTTCGCCGGCAATAACTGTATCTCCGACTTTCAGACCTGCGGGCTGAAGGATGTATCTCTTTTCGCCGTCTTCATACTGAAGGAGCGCAATGAATGATGAACGGTTGGGATCATATTCAACGCTTACTACTGTTGCAGGAACATCGAACTTATCTCTCTTGAAGTCGATAATACGATATTTTCTGCGCTGTCCGCCGCCACGGTGGCGAACTGTGATTCTGCCGTAGCTGTTGCGGCCGCTGTTCTTTTTGTTTGAAACAAGAAGACTCTTTTCGGGAGCAACCTTTGAAAGCTCGGAGAATTCGGTAACCGACATGTTTCTTCTGCCGTTGCCTGTCGGCTTGTAAACCTTAATAGACATTTTTCTACACTCTCCTTATAGCGGCTTTGCGGAGCAATGTCATTCTCCATACTTTACCGCCGGATTTATGGTTTTTGTCTTTCAGCCTGAAGCTGATATTACATCATGCCGTCAAAGAATTCGATTGTTTTGGAATCCTCGGTAAGAGTAACGATTGCCTTTTTGCGGGAAGCTGTGTAGCCCTCAAAACGGCCGTATCTTCTGAGCTTACCGTCAACATTGATGGTGTTTACCTTTGATACCTTAACGCCGAAAAGCTCTTCAACTGCCTTGGCAATTTCAATCTTGTTAGCGTCCTTGGCAACATCGAAGGTGTATTTGCGGTCTGCAATACCGTCCATGCTGTTTTCTGTGATAACGGGACGGAGGATTATATCCTGTGCTGATTTGCTCATGCGTAAACCTCCTCGATCTTGCTTACGGCATCCTTAAGAACTACAACTGTGTCGCAGTTAAGAAGATCGTAAACATTAAGTGTTGAAGCAAGAGTTGTCTTTACGCCTGCGATGTTGCGGGCTGAACGGTAGATAACATCATTCTTCTCGGGAAGAACGAAGAGAACCTTCTTGCCGGTCTCAAGTGATTTAACAACCTTTGCCATTTCCTTTGTCTTGATGTTTTCAAGAGTAAGGCTTTCAAGAACGATGAGCTCGCTGTCTGCAACCTTTGCAGAGAGAGCCGATCTGATAGCAAGTCTTCTGACTTTCTTGTTAACATCCTTATGATATTTGCGGGGCTTGGGTCCGTGGGAGATGCCGCCGTGATACCACTGGGGAGCTCTTGTTGAACCCTGTCTTGCACGGCCTGTGCCCTTCTGTTTCCAGGGCTTCTTGCCGCCGCCGCTGACTTCTGATCTGGTCAGAGTAGACTGTGTGCCCTGACGCTGATTTGCGAGATAAGCTACTACGCAAAGATGCATTGCAGGAATGCTGGGCTCGATGCCGAAGATGCCGTCTGCAAGCTCGATATCGGAAACCTTCTTACCTGTCATGTCAAAAACTGATACTGTAGGCATTCTTTTCTACTCCTTTCCTTATGCTTTAATTGAATTGCGGATAACAACGATGCCGTTCTTGGGGCCGGGGATGGCGCCCTTGATAGCGATGAGGTTGTTTTCTGCGTCAACCTTTGCTACTGAGAGATTCTGAATTGTAACTCTTTCGCAGCCGAGATGGCCTGCAAGCTTCTTTCCCTTATAAACTCTTGAAGGATCGGAGCAAGCACCGAGGGAACCTGCATGTCTTGCAACAGGACCTGTGCCGTGTGATTCTTTGAGTCTTGAGAAGTTCCATCTCTTGATGGAGCCTGCTGTGCCCTTACCTTTGCTGGTGCCGACAACGTCAACCTTGTCGCCTGCAGCGAAGATGTCTGCCTTAATGATGTCGCCAACATTAACACTTGCCATATCGTCAAGCTTGAACTCCTTGAGAGTCTTCTTGTAAGCAACGCCTGCTTTGTCGAAGTGACCCTTCTGGGGCTTGTTGACACGCTGAACTTTAACATCGCCGAAACCAAGCTGAGCTGCTTCATAACCGTCATTTTCAACTGTTTTCTTGAGAACGACTGTGCAGGGGCCTGCTTCAACAACTGTTACGGGAATAACGTTTCCCTTTTCGTCGAAGATCTGAGTCATACCGATCTTCTTGCCAATGATTGCTTTCTGCATATTTTTTCCTCCTTGGTTATTGGTTGACTTTCGCCAACTTGACCTGCATTAGCTGAAATTAAAGTTTGATTTCGATTTCAACGCCTGCGGGAAGTTCAAGGCCTGTGAGAGCCTCTACTGTTTTGGGTGTGGGATTGATAATGTCGATCAATCTCTTGTGGGTTCTCTGCTCGAACTGTTCACGGCTGTCTTTATACTTATGAACAGCACGAAGAATAGTTACGATTTCCTTCTCTGTCGGAAGGGGAACGGGGCCGGAAACCTGAGCGCCTGTTCTCTTTGCGGTTTCAACGATCTTTTCCGATGCCTTGTCTACGAGGCTGTGATCGTATCCCTTGAGTCTGATTCTGATTTTTCCCATAGCTGCCATTTGGAACGCCTCCTTAAAAATTTGGCGGGCTGCAAATTGTTGAAAACCGACCCGGGTGTTTCAACCCGTCCGATTTAAAAACCGGAAAACTATATTTCCGGGTAAGCCTTCGCTCATTTGCACACTTGTATCCGAAAAACGACCCCGTCCGGGAATGACGGACCGCCCCTGCTCCGCTGCTCAGCCATTCCGGCTTCATGCCGACATATTTTTCATCATTTTACTCAAAGAAGCCGTGAATCGCAAGCTTCAACGGGTTTTGAGCAAACTGACGAAAAACCTGATCGGCATTCGGCAAGGCACGGCAGAAGCCGCAGCGCTTACGAATACATTCGCCCGGTTTGAAATCGGACATACTCAGCAGAAATTCCCCGCTTCGAAGAGCGGCCACCTCCTGCGTCATCGCATATCTGCATTTTGGCAAGTGGGCATAATACGCCTACTTCCCAGCATGCTCAAGTATAATATCACAAATGATATATCAATGTCAATACCTTTTTTCAAATTTTTTCATTCTTTTTTCGGCTCTGAAATCAAGCAATATCAAGCAGTTCAGCTCTTTATTGTGCTGAAACAATATTTCCTCAAAATGCACATATATAAAAGGTATATATAATAATTATTTAAACCACAACATAATGTGGTGAAAAAAATATTTTTTTACGATATATTGATTCACCGTTTTTTATATGTTATCATACATTTAGAATATATTGAATAACAAACTCGAAAGGAATAATTTTTATGATAGGTCTCGGCAAATGGGAATTCAGCGTTAAATCCATGTTTTATTCCGGCAAAGTCAGGCTGGATATTTTTGATGACGGCGGAAATTACGGCTATAAGCTCATTATCCCCGGCATGAAAATCCCGAAGATAGATGTGATAAGTATTAAAGAAGAAGGAAATACCGTTGAAGCTATCCTTCAGGCGCCCGTTCTGCCCGGCAAAGATGTTCTTGTTCATGCGGAATTTGACGGCGACAATGTTGAAGGCTATGCCAAAGTGCCCGTTTTCGGCAAAATAAAGATGATTGACGGCCACAGAGTCTGAAATCCATATAAAAACCAGCTGTACCTCGCCTGAGATACAGCCGGTATTTTTATACCTTTGCAGGGGCTTCTCTGTTCTTGCGTTCCTTTCCGAGATCCTTCGGGCTGATTTCGCCCGCCTTTGCGAGCGCCCATTTCGTCATAACCGGGCCGAAAAGTTCATAGATGAGAACGGAGAAAAGAATGATATTTCTGATGATAACGCCGATTTCGCCGATTTCGGTTGACGCCATAACCGTTACGCTCATTCCGAGAGCAACACCCGCCTGCGGCATAAGGGTTATGCCGAGATATTTCTGCGTAAGCGGCTCACACTTTGTGATCTTTGCGCTTGCGTAGGCGCCGAGATATTTACCTGCCACTCTCGAAAGTATATAGGCAACGCCGATTCCGATTATTGCGGTGTCCGCAAAAACATCAAGCTCCAGCTCCGAGCCGCTCAAAACGAAGAAAAGAGCGAAAAGCGGAACGGTCCATTTATCGGTTTTATCCATAATTTCAGCCGAAAAATCGCAGAGATTGCAAAACATCGTGCCGAGCATCATGCAAACAAGAAGAGTTGAAAAGCCGATATTAACTCCTCCGATTTCAATTTTCAGCATAGAAATTGCAACGGTGAGCATAACGAAGGTTATTGAAAGGCAGAGTCTTTTGCTGTTTGAATTGAAAAACTTTTCGCAGACGGTAAAAAGCACACCCATAAGTGCGCCCAGAAGAAGCGAGCAGACAATTTCGAGGATCGGCTCAACGGCAATCGCAACAAAGCTGAATTCTCCGTTTACCATTGCCTTTGCAACTCCGAACGAAATTGCAAAAATGATAAGTCCGACTGCGTCATCAATTGCAACTATGGGCAGCAGAAGGTCCGTGAGCTTGCCCTTTGCCTTATATTGACGAACTACCATAAGGGTAGCCGCAGGAGCGGTTGCGGCGGCGATGGCGCCGAGGATGACCGCCATCGGAATCGGGAGTTTGTCTCCGAGTGCGAAATGAAGTCCGATAAGAACGGCATCAACACAGAGAGTTGCAACAACAGCCTGCCAGATTCCTATAAAGGTTGCCTGGCCGCCGATTTTTTTAAGCTGCGAAAGTCTGAATTCATTGCCGATGGTGAAAGCTATGAAGCCGAGAGCAATATCGGAGATGATTTTATATTCACTTACATTTTCAATTGATGTGAAGCCGAGCCCCGCAATGCCGAGCCTGCCGAGGCAGTAAGGTCCGATAAGGATTCCCGCAATAAGATAAGCCGTTACCGAGGGCAAACCGAGAGGTTTTGTGACACGGGTCATAAAAAGACCCGCCGCAAGCGCAACTCCGACGCTTAAAATAGTTACCATTTTTACACCTTAATTCAAATTTATTTCCAAATATATGGTATATCACAACGATATGGCTTTGTCAATGAATTTGCAGGATTTTCGGCATTCCGGAGCCTGTATATTTTATTGTATATTATTTTCATCAGCCGCTTGCATTCGCAGGCGGTGTAAATTATAATTGAATCATCCCGAAAGGAGAATGACTATGAAAAAACTTGAATTCCTCTGCGCAAAGCCCGTATGGGAAAAATCCATGCAGACCGAAATGAATCATTCGCTCGTGTTTTCCGCAGAGTTTGACGGCACGGAAGAAGCCGTTCTCTGCATTGCGGCGCAGGCGAGATACCAGATATTTTTAAACGGAAATTTCTTCGCCGCAGGGCCGGCAAGAGCAGGCCACGGATTTTTCCGCATTGATCGCTATGAGCTTAAAAATCCCTCCGAAAAAAACATCGTTGAAATCATTGTTGCGGGATATAATTCAAACAGCTTCTGGCTGACCGATCAGCCTTCATTCCTCTGCGCCGAAATCATCCGCAGCGGAACCGTAATAGCCGCAACGGGCAAAAACTTCACCGCAAAACGCTTTTCCGAAAGGCTGAAAAAGGTTCAGCGTTATTCTTTTCAGCGTCCGTTCGTCGAGGTTTACGATTATTCAAAGAGAAATAACAAAACTGTTGAGCTTGAAGAATGCGAAGCCAAGGCTTTTATAGACAGAAACGCACCTTATTGCGAATACGGAAAGATTTTCGCAAAAACCGTTCTTTCGCAGGGCACCGTTTCAAAGGAGCTTATGCCGAAAACCTTCAATGACCGTTCGCTGATGAAAACCGATGAAAAGCTCAAGGGCTTTGATTTCAAAGAGCTTGAATGCTGCTCTGTCAATGAGGCATATAAGTTCAGAAGCAAGCTCAAAAGCAGAAATATTCCGTTTGAAGAAATTTCGGTCCCGGATAAGGGAACAGTTGTTTTTGATATGGGAATCATCACAACGGGTTATGCCGAAATTCTTTTTGAAAGCGAAAATGCCGGCACGCTTTATGCCGTTATCAACGAAATGCTGCCCGAAAACAACATACCCGACCCCGGCAGAGACAGCTGTTCAAATGTTATCAAATGGACTTTTGACAAGGGCGGAAAACATCATTTCATCACATTTGAGCCCTATGATTATAAATATATTCAGCTCATTTTCACCGGCACAGGAGCAAAGATAACCGGAGTTTCGCAGATAAGAGAAGTCTATCCCGAAAGCAAACTCGTAAAAAGCAGAAAAATGCCCGACGAAGCGCTTCAGAAAATATACGATGCCGCAAAGGAAAGCTTCGTTCAGAATGCGACGGATATTTTCACCGACTGCCCCGGCAGAGAGCGTGCCGGATGGCTCTGCGACAGCTTTTTCACTGCAAGAGTTGAAAATTCACTGACGGGAAAAAGCCTCGTTGAAAAGGACTTCCTTGAGAATTTCATAATGCCTGAAAGCTTCAAGGTCATTCCCGAGGGAATGATCCCCTGCTGTTACCCTGCCGATCACTATGACGGTCTGTTCATCCATAACTGGGCAATGTGGTATGTGCTTCAGCTTCGTGAATATCTTGCAAGAACGGGCGACAGAGAAGTTATTGACAATGCAAAGGAAAGGATGCTTTCTCTTCTTCGCTTCACCGAGAAATATGAAAACGAAAACGGTCTGCTTCAGGATCTTGACAGCTGGATCTTCGTTGAATGGTCCGAAGCCAACGACTATGTGCTGGACATAAACTATCCGACCAATATGCTCTATTCGATGATGCTCGATGCGCTTGCGGAGCTTTACGGCATGCCGGAGCTTTCCGCAAAAGCCGACAAGCTGCGCAAAACAATCATTGAAATTGCGTTTGACGGTAAATTCTTCCGTGATAATTCCGTTCTTGATAAGAACGGAAAAGCGATTCTGACCGAAAACTGCTCCGAAACCTGCCAGTATTATGCTTTCTTCTCCGGCACGGCAACAAAAGAAACTTTTCCGGAGCTTTATGAAACAATGATGGCCGAATTCGGCCCGAACCGTGACACAAAGAAAACTTATCCGAAGATTCCCAAATCCAATGCCTTCATCGGCAATTATCTGCGCCTTGAACTGATGTTCAGGGACGGAATGTATGACAAAATGCTTTCGGAAATAAAGGCGTTTTTCCTGCCTATGGCTGAAACAACGGGCACACTCTGGGAAAATATGTATCCCAACTGCAGCTGCAATCACGGCTTCGCAAGCCATGTTATTTATTGGCTCAACTCAATATTCAAATAAAGCAAACCTCCGCAGCGCCGGCTGCGGAGGAATTTTTATGTGTATATTCTTCTGAATTCCGAAAGGCTTTCTTCGGGCGGCAGAAGCGGACCGTATTCGAGCCCTACGCTTCCGGCATATCCCATATCTTCAAGAGCATTGAAAATGACCTTATAATCGTTTTCGCCGTATTGAAGCTCGTTTCTGCCCGGATGGCCCGCAGCGTGAATATGAGCGATCAGCGGCAAATTATCACGGATATTGTTGATTATGTTTCCCTCCGTGACCTGCTGATGATAAATGTCAAAAACGACCTTTATGTTTTCGCTTCCGACCTCCCGGATAATTTCAAACGCCTCTGCGCTTGACGGCAGATAATATCCTTTATGGTTATAAAGAACGTTGAGCGGCTCAACAAGCAGAATTATGCCCGCTTCTTCAAGAATCGGAGCGGCAAGGCGAAGCGTTGCAACGATATTGCCATGCTGAATTTCTCTGCTTTCGCCGGTATCCTGACCGACCTGCGTTATCATCATACCTGCGCCGAGCTTTTTCGCCGCCGCAATGCTTTCCTTAAGGCACTCAAGCCAATGAGCCTGAAAAGCGATATCGGTCAGCCTGAAATCCGAGGTGCAGATACTTATGAGCTTCATATCAAGCTTTTTCAGCGTTTCCGAAACCTTTTCAGCATCAAGCTCCGACCAGTTATAGGTTTCAACGGTGTCAAATCCGCAGTTTTTTATCTTCTGCAGCGCATCGCAGAAATCATCTTTTCCGAAAAAACACGGAACGGGAATATCGAATTTCATAAGCATTCTCCTCTCTGATAGCTATTATTACATAAAAATATTTGATTATCAACCCGAAAAAAGAAAAAACCGAGACATAAGTCTCGGATTTTTCTCGTATAAAACGGGGGGACAAAAGATGGTAGTGTGTAAAATTATTTTTCAGCCTGCTTTGAATACTTCTTGAGATAAATAACTCTCATAAGAAGAGCTTCAACGGGATTGATGGCTTTCGGCTCGCCGAAAACCTTGCTGCCGAGCAGGGTGACGGACGCTTTGCTCATAATCATATCAACTGCTTCCGCATCGCCTTCAACGGCTCCGCAGCAGAGAGCGCCCTGATCTTTGAGGAGAACGGCATTTTTGCCTTTGATGGCCTTGCCGATCTTATCATAATCATTAACGGTTTTGATTTTTGTTCCGCATATCTGGGCAAAATCATCAAGCAGAGGCTTCATGGTTTTGCCGAGAGAAGAAACGGCAACGGTTTCTTTTTCGCCGTTATGGATAATGTAGTTGAAATCGGGACGGGAGATATAAACCTCACGGTGAGCATTTGCTGTTTCGGCAACCGCTCCATTGGTTGTTCCGTCTGCCAGATCCATTGAGATTTCGGAGCCGTCAGCCGCATTTTTGAGGGTGATTTTTCCGCTTTCTCTGTTAATGGAACTATTATACAACATTGACTTTTCAATTTCAACCGTTTTTTTCGAATTTGTTATTCTTCTTGCCATTTTTGCACAGAAATCTCCGAGGTTATCCGAGTTTATTCCGAACTTTGATTTTGCGGAAGCAAGAATATATTCTGCGCAGACTTTTTCAAGTGAGCTTGCAACTTCAAAGGCTTCTTCAAGGTCTTTTCCGAAGCAGACTGCTCCGTGGTGAGCCATAATAACAGCCTTTGACGGGCTCATTTTAAGAGCTGACGAAACGCCCTTCTTGAGCTTCTTTGTGCCGGGAAGTCCGTATGCTCCGATGAAAATTTTATCGCCGATAATGCTCTTTGCTTCGCCTGCAACATTATCAATGCCTTCCTTGAGAGCGCTTATGATTGAAGCTGCCTTCTGATGGGTATGGATAACGAAGCCTGCCTCGGGATATTCCTTATAAACCTCTGCGTGAACGCCTTTTTCCGATGAGGGCTTGATATCTCCGCTCCATTCAAGAGTTTCGATTGCAACTTCAACGATATCATCGGGAGTAAGGCCGATATAAGGCTTTCCGCTCGGAGTAATAACAAAAGTTTTATCGTCAACACGGCAGCTTACATTGCCCCAGGTTCTTGCGATAAGACCTGTTTCAACGAGCTTTTCGCCTGCTTCGATAACAAGCTTTTTTGCAGTTAAAACATCCATAGTTTATTCCTTTCAAAACAGGCAGGAGGGTTTCTCCTGCCCGTTTGATTCAAATTGAATTATTTTGTGTTGATAACACCGATATTTTCGAATACACGGTCGAATGCGGCGATTGCTTCGTCGATCATTTCGTCTGTGTATGCAGCGCTCGTGTAAAGACGGCTGCCTGCCAGAGTTACAAGGCCTTCTGCCATATATGCAGCGCCCATGTGTGTCATTTCTTTCTTGCGGATGTTGGTTTCGTCAAGAACCTTGGGAACTGTCCAGAGCTTCTTCCAGTCAATTGAGAAGTTCAGAGTGCCGACTGTTTCAAGATGGCAGATCGAGCCCTGGTTGAATGCTACGAAGGGAAGGTTGCGCTTCTTGATAAGACCCTGAAGACCTGCGGTGAGTCTGTCACCGGCGAGAGCTGCCTTATAGCAGGCGTCTGCCTTTTCCATCTCTGTGAGCATTGTGTAACCTGCAACGCAGCTGAGGGGGTTAGCCGACATTGTGCCGCCGCAGAATGCCTTGTGGATCTTCTGGTTGCCGTCAAGACCTGCGCCGAGATACTTCATATATTCTCTCTTGCCGCCGAGTCCGCCTGCTCCGGGGTATCCGCCTGCGATAACCTTGCCGAATACGGTGAGATCGGGTGAAACGCCGAAATAGCCCTGAGCGCCGTTCATGCTGACACGGAAAGCCGTAACAACTTCATCGAAGATAAGGAGTGCGCCGTATTTGCGGCAAAGAGCTTCAACGCCCTTGCAGAAATTCTTGTCAACGGGCTTTGTTCCGCTTTCGGGTCCGATGGGTTCAAGCATAACAGCAGCCGTGCCGCCCTGGAACTTGTTTGCACGAAGCTTCTTTTCAAGATCATTGAGGTCACCGGGGAAGAATTCCTGAGTGTCCTTGAAGCAGAAATGAGGAACGCCGTGAGCCTGGGTCCACTTTGTGCCGGGGATACGAATGCCGTAACCGAGCTGATCGCTCCAGCCGTGATAAGCGCCGCCCATCTTAAGGATCTTCTTCTTGCCGGTTGCAAGGCGGGCAACACGGATAGCGCACATACATGCTTCAGTTCCCGAGCCGAGCATACGGAACATATCTACATTGGGGATAAGGTCGGCGATCTTCTTGCCGAGCTTATATTCATATTCATGGAAAAGACCTGTTGAAGGGCCGCAATCGTTGAGAAGCTCAACAACTGCCTCACGAACTGCGGGAGGATTGCTTCCGAGAACTGTGGGGCCGCCTGCCTGAAGGAAGTCAAAATATCTGTTACCGTCGATATCATAAAGATATGCGCCCTCTGCCTTTGTGAAAACGAGAGGGAACGGATAGTTGAATGCAAGGTTGTGCTGAACGCCGCCGGGTATAACAGTCTTTGCCTCTTCAATCATCTTCTTTGAGGTTGCACATTTCTTCTCAAAGTAGTTTTCCTCATAAGCCTTAAGAGCTTCGGGTTTGATTGAATATACGGGTTTTTTGATGAGTGCATCGAGCTGCTTGCATATAGCAGAAGCATCAGGATAAGTAATAATGCCGTGGTTAGCCATTTTTAATATCCTCCTGAATATTTATATTTTGTATTTTTGATTATATCATATAATTATATATTATTCAAGCCCCAGTTTTTTAGCCATTTCGGCAGTCTTGAGCTCAAGAAGCTTTGAAACGCCCTCTTCCTGCATTGTTACGCCATAGAGCATATCAGCTTCATCCATAGTGCCTCGTCTGTGGGTGATGAGAATGAACTGCGTTCCTCTTGTCATGCTGCGAACATAGCTTGCGTACCTTGAAACGTTGATGTCATCAAGCGCCGCTTCAACCTCATCGAAAATGCAGAAGGGAGCGGGCGTGACCTTGAGAATCGCAAAAAGAAGAGCGATTGCGGCAAGTCCCTTTTCGCCGCCCGAAAGAAGGTCGATATTCTGAACATTCTTTCCCGGGGGCTGAACTCTGATGCTGATGTTGCATTCAAGCACATCCTGGGGATCATCGAGCACCAGCTCTGCCTTGCCGCCGTCAAACAGATCTCTGAAGGTTTCTCCGAAATTGTTGTTGATGAGCCTGAACTGCTCTCTGAAGCGCTCCGCCATCTTGCCGGTCAGCTCTTCAATAAGCTTGATAAGCTCTTCCCTCGATTTCTCAATATCCGTTATCTGGCCGCTCATATATTCGTATCTCTCGGAAACTTCTTTGTATTCTTCAACTGCGCCGACATTGACCGTGCCGAGGCCTCGGATCTTGTTTTTGATTTCCTGAAGAGTGCGCTGCGCCTGCGGAATGTTTTCGGGAATAACGCCGACCTCCGCCGCTTCACGCAGAGTGAGCTGATATTCGTCATAAAGCTTATTCTGAGCGGTTTCAAGATCTCTCTGCATTGAATCCTTGCGTTCCTCAAGCCTTGCAAGCTCGCCGCCGAGCTTTTCTTTTTCTGCGCTCATTTCCCGCTCTTTTGCACGCAGACGGGTGCTTTCGCCTTCGGATTCCGTTCTGCTTGAAATAAGAGCTTCTATGTTTTCTTTTGTCTGAACTGATTTTTCACGGAGCGCCGAAGCCTGCTCTTCAAGAGCTTTGATTTTTTCTTCCGTTTCCGAAATAGAAGCATTCAGGCCGTCGATTTCTTCGTTGAGCTTATCTGCTCTCATACTGAAGTTTTCTTTTCTCTGAATGCAGGAAGCAATCGTTTCTTCGTTTGCTTCGATTTCCTTGCGCAGAGCAACCATTTCAAGATTCAGTCTGTTCTGGATCTCGGATGATTTCTCACGAAGTCCCTCAAGGAATTCTCTCTGCTCGTTAAGGCCTTCAAGCTCTTCGTTAAGTCTGCCGCTCTCTGCGGTGATTTCTTCAATTCTTCTGTCGAAGTTCTTTCCGGCTTCGGAATATTCTTTGATCCTTGCCTGCGAATTTTCTTTTTCCGCTTTAAGCTCATCAATGTGACCCTTTGCAGCGTTGAATCTGTCTTCAATCAGCTTGAGGTCGCTTTCCGCACGGATAATATCCTCCTGCGTTTTGATAAGCTCTGCTTCGGAAGCATCAAGCTCTGCCTGAACATTTGAAAGCTCTTCGGAGATATTCTTGAAGCTTGCTTCTTTTTCGTTAAGCTTCTTTTCTATTCCGGAAGCGGTTTCTTTAAGCGCTTCGATTTCGGTCACACGGCTTAAGAAATTCGAACCCGAACCTCTTGAACCGCCCGTCATCGAACCGCCGGCATTGAGGACCTGGCCGTCAATGGTAACTATCTTGAATCTGTATGAATATTTCTTCGCCATTGCAATGCCGTTGTCAATATTGTCAACAACTGCCGTCCTTGCAAGAAGCGAGCCTATGATCTCGGAATATTTTTTGTCAAAATCAAGGAGCTTGTCTGCCATATCGACGAAGCCCTCGCAGCTTTCAAGTCCCTTTTCGGTGAAAGGCTTTGATTTTATTGAGGTGAGCGGCAGGAAGGTCGCTCTGCCGGCTCTGTTTTCTTTCAGATAATTGATTGCTCTCTTTGCGGCATTTTCATCATCAACAACTATGTTCTGAATTGCGGCGCCGAGAGCGGTTTCAACTGCAACCGCATATTCCGGCGGAGCGGAAATAAGCTGCGAAAGAGTGCCGTGGATCCCACGGAGAAAACCTCTCTTGGATTCCTTTATGACTTTCTGAACGCTGCCTGCATAGCCGTCAAGATTCTTTTCAAGGTCATCAAGCATCTTGATTCTTGCGTTCTTCTGATAGAGGGCAAGATTCAGCTCATCTGCCTCTTTGCGGAGAGCTTCCGCTTTTCCGCTTCTTGAGCCGATTATAAGGCGATAGCCTTCAAGCGCATTTTCATGCTCTTCGGCAATATCCTTAAGGCGGCGCAGTTCTTTTTCTGCATCGTTTTTTTCTTTTTCGAGCGAATCAATGATGCCGCCTCTTGTTGTTATGACCTCATCAATGTTCGCAATTCTTGTTTCAAGCTCTCTGACGGTTGATTCAGCCGTTGATTTTTCAACTCTGACATCTGCAAGAGCAAGAGCCGCTTTTGTGAGCTTCTCGTTGATTTCCTTTGATTTTTCGCCGTTTTCGCTGTTCTGACCGAGCAGATCGTTCAGCTTTTCAAGCTCTTCGGAAAGTTCTTCCTTCTTTGAGGCAAAAAGCTTTTCCTTCTCTTCGGAATCCTTTTTCGCATTCTCTATTTCGGCATCTATTTCGGCAACGGATTTTTCGCTTTCGCCCATATCGCCGACGATTCTTTCGATAGTCTGGCGGCTGTGTTCGATTGTGTTCTTTTCAACTGCGATCTGACCCTCTGTGACCGCCGCCTGCTCTTCCGCTTCGGTTATGCTTTGGCGCAGACGCTCGATTTCAAGAGTTATTTCCTGACCCTTTGCTATGGATTCTTCAATCTTTTCGGAAAGCTCTTCAAGGCCGGCTTCCGTGTTTTCATACTGCGCCGAAGCAACGGAAAGCTTATGCTCCTGCTCACGCAGGCCTTCTTTTGATTTTTCGATAGTATGAAGCCAGAGACCGATTTCAAGCACCTTTTTTTCATCCGCAAGCGCAAGGAATTTTATTGCCTTTTCGCTCTGCGTTTTGAGCGGACCGATGCGTGATTCAAGCTCCGAGAGAATATCTCTCAATCTGACGAGATTTTCTTCCGCCTGATCAAGACGGCGGTTTGCATCCGCTCTTCTGTAACGGAAATGCGAAATGCCCGACGCCTCTTCAAGCATATCTCTTCTCTGCGTTGAGCGTGCGGAAACAAGGTCTGCGATCCTGCCCTGACCGACCATTGAATAACCGTCTCTGCCGAGTCCCGTGTCCATAAACAGCTCGTGAATGTCACGAAGGCGGCATTCTTCGCCGTTTATTCTGTATTCACTTTCGCCCGAGCGGTAATAACGGCGGGTAACGGACACCTCCGCCTTGTCATTCTGGAGGCTGCCGTCTGTATTATCAAGGCAAAGCGTGACCTCGGCATAGCCGAGAGCCTTTCGAAGGCTTGTGCCGCCGAAAATAACATCCTCCATTCTTGCGCCTCGCAGCGTTTTCGTTGACTGCTCGCCGAGAACCCAGCGCACCGCATCGGAAATATTGCTTTTGCCCGAGCCGTTCGGGCCGACAACGGCAGTTATTCCTCTGCCGAAATTCAGCACCGTTTTGTCGGGGAAGGACTTGAAGCCCTGCATTTCAAGCGCTTTAAGTATCATTTAAGTACCTCTTTATGTAATACTGACTCCGTATTTTTCAATGCCCTCCTGCACTCTGACCGTGCATTCATAACCCATTTCACGGAGCCTGATAATATTCGTCTTCTTCTGCCCTGTCATCTTGGAATTTTCACCCGGGGCAACATTGAGAACATAGCTGCCCTGCGGAAGCTTTTCAAGCTTTTCTTTTGCGTTGTTGAAATATATTTCGCCCTCGCAAAGCTCACGGAGCGCAGGATGATAAGCTCCTCCCGCATAATTTTCTTCAACTCCGCCACCCGAATGAAGGCCGACTCTGATAACCTTTATGCCTGCATTTTCAAACATCGGAATAAGCCTTGCGCAGAGCTTCACCGTTTCATCAACGCCCTTGGGAATGAATTCCCCCTCCTGCATAAGCTCACAGAGCTTTGTGTTTTTTATAACCACCGTCGGATAGATTCTGACCGTTTCGGGCTTAAGAGCAATAATTTTTTCAGCCGTTTCGATGCTGTCTTCATCTTCGGAGCCGTAAAGCCCCGTCATCATCTGAAGTCCGGTTTCAAAGCCGTATTTTTTCAGCAGGATAACAGCAGCTTCAACCTGCTCCGCCGTGTGACCTCTTTCATTTAGTTCAAGCACCCTGTTATCAAGGCTCTGGGCTCCGAGCTCAACTGCGGTCACTCCGTATTTTTTCAAAATCCGGCAGATCTCTTCGTCTATTCCGTCGGGTCTTGTTGAAATTCTGATTCCTTTGAAAATTCCCTTTTCAACATAAGAATATGCCGCTTCAAGCAGAGAAACCATATAGCTTCTTTCAACCATCGTGAAGCTGCCGCCGAAAAATGCTATCTCGCCGCCCGATGCTTCCTGCTCCGAAAGGCTTTTTATCGCCGTTTCGGCTGCGGAATGAACATCCTGCGGAACAACATCTCTCTGACTGCCCGATATGCTTCTCTGATTGCAGAATGTGCACATGTGCGGGCATCCCTTATGCACAACGAAAAGAGCAACATTTATATGCTTCATTTTATTCCCATAAGCTCAAGAGCTTCCTTTGCGGCGAGCTGCTCTGCGAGCTTTTTGCTCTTTCCCGTGCCCGTGCCGATAACATTGCTGTTGAGATGCACTTCAAAGGTGAAGCTTTTTGCGTGAGCAGGTCCGCTTTCGGCAATCTGAACATATTCGATATGCTCTTCGGGATTGCGCTGAATGACCTCCTGCAGAATTGTTTTATAATCCTTTGTTTCATCAAGCTCGTCATTCCTTGAAACGAATCTCAAAGCAAGCTTTTTAGCTTCGTCGAGTCCGCCGTCAAGAAAAACTGCGGCAAGCACGGCTTCAAACGCATCCGCAAGCATTGAAGGCTTGTTTCTGCCGCCCATCCTTGTTTCGCCCTTGCCGAGAAGCAGCGCCGAGCCGATGTCAAGCTCTTTCGCATAGGAGCAGAGTGCGCTTTCGCAGACTCTTGCGGACCTGTGCTTCGTGAGGTCTCCCTCCGGCACATTCATGCTTTCGTAAAGATATTTTGCTGAGATAAATCCAAGCACTGCATCGCCGAGGAATTCAAGCCTTTCGTTGCAAACCGCATCGCCGCCCTTTTCGTTTGCATAAGATGAATGCGAAAGAGCGGTTTCGAGCAGCCCGATATCCTTAAAGTGATAGCCGATATTATTCTGCAATGCTTCAAATTTTTCGTTCATTTCAGGTTTACTTCCTTTTGCCTAACCGAGTGATAATAATCCGAACCCACCTTGAATCCGGTTCTTTTTCCGCCTGACAGCGTCATCGTCATTGCAAGGCACCAAGCCTTGCTGCTTCCTCTTCCTTGTCATACGAAAAAATATCTCAAATTCAAGGCAAGTTTTATTTCGTTTTAGAGTAGTTATATGCGAGGCGGCCGAATGAGTAATACTTTGTGTATTGCGAATGAGGGCAACGAAGCAGATAGCTGCTTTAAAACGAAAGAAAATGGGTTCGTTTTATCATCACTCGGTTATCCTATTTTCTCAATCATATCGGCAAGCTCTGCGATTGAAATATCTCCGCTTATTTCGCTGCCGAATTCAACTCCGAATTCTCTTTCAAGAGTCAAAACAAGATCCTCCGTGTCAAGCTCATCGTCAATGATGTCTTCAATCAGAGTATCTTCATTGATTTCTTCTTCATCCGCTCCGAATTCATCGCAGATGATCGAAATCAGTTTTTCAAAGATCATCAAAATGCCTCCGTAAGTGCGGTACTTCATAAAACGGTTTACAAATTACCGCCCAATCTGTAATTGATTTTCAAGGCTTTCCAGACCCCTTGCCGCAAGCGCTTCGTATCTCTGCTGCTTATCCCTTATCTTTTTTTCAAGAGGAGGAAGCAGACCGAAGCTTGCGCCCATAGGTTGAAAATTCGTTATGCTTTCATCGCTCACATATCTTGCAAGCGCACCCGTCATCGTAAGCTCTGACGGCAGAAATTTTTCTTTTCCGAGCATTCTGTTGGCGGCGTTTATGCCTGCAAGAATTCCTGCGCAGGCGGATTCCATATAGCCCTCAACTCCCGTTATCTGACCCGCAAAGAAAAGGTCGGGTCTTTTTCTGAATGAAAAATCGTCATTCAGAAGTCTCGGAGAATCAATGAAGGTGTTTCTGTGCATAACACCGTATCTTAAAAATTCCGCATTTTTCAATGCCGGAATCATCGAAAACACTCTCTTCTGCTCGGAGAACTTCAGATTTGTCTGGAATCCCACGAGATTATACATTGAGCCTTCTTTATTTTCCTTCCGGAGCTGAAGATTTGCCCAGGGTCTGTGACCCATTTTGGGGTCAACAAGGCCTGCCGGCTTCATCGGACCGAACCGGATGGTATCGTGGCCTCTCGATGCCATAACCTCGATGGGCATGCAGCCTTCATAAACGCCCTTTCGTTTGTCGAATTCGTGAACGGGAGCAACCTCGGCATTTATGAGAGCCTCATAGAATGCCTCATATTCCTCTTTGTTCATCGGGCAGTTTATGTAATCGTCCGGCTCGCCTCTGTCATATCTTGATTGCATAAACGCACGGTCAAGATCAATGCTTTCAGCCGAAACTATCGGAGCCGCAGCATCAAAGAAGCTTAAATTTCCGCCGCAGAGCGTCTTGATTTTTTCCGAAAGCGCTTCCGAAGCGAGCGGACCGGCCGCAATGATCGTCATTCCGTCGGGAATTTCGGTCACTTCTTCTCTGATAACCGTTATTTCTTTTCTTGAAAGGATTTTTTCGGTTACGAGCGCCGAAAATTTGTCTCTGTCAACCGCAAGAGCGCCGCCCGCAGGCACCGCCGTTGCTTCGGCACATTCAACGCAGAGAGAGCCGAGTTTTTTCATTTCGGCCTTGAGCATTCCGGCTGCGCAGCCTAAACGCATTGCTTTGAAAGAATTTGAGCAAACAAGCTCCGCAAGCCCTTCATTTGAATGCGCAGGAGAAAATCTGACGGGCTTCATTTCATAAAGCTCAACCTCAATGCCCCTGTTTGCTGCCTGCCACGCCGCCTCTGCTCCTGCAAAGCCGCCGCCGATTATTCTGATTTTATTCATTGTTCTTTTTCTTTCCCGATGCGGATTTTTCATATCCGCAGCCCTCTGTTATGCAAACGGTCTTGCCACTCTTCTTGAGGAAAAGAGGCTTGCCGCAGTTCGGACAGTTTTCGCCTGCAGGAGCATCCCAGCTCATAAAATTGCATTTCGGCCAGTTTCCGCAGCCGTAGAAGGTGTGGCCTTTCTTGGATTTCTTCTCGATGATTTCGCCGCCGCATTCCGGACATTTTGCGCCCGTGTTTACAACAAGCGGCTTTGCGTTCCTGCATTCGGGATAACCCGGGCAGGCAAGGAATCTGCCGTATCTGCCGGTCTTTATGACCATCATTCTGCCGCACTTGTCGCAGGGGATGTCGGTTGTGTCTTCTTCAAGCTGGATCTTAACATTCTTCATTTCGGCTCTTGCTTTTTCAAGAGTCTTTTCAAAGTCAACATAGAATTCGTCAAGCATCTTGACATAATTCATTTCGCCGCAGCCGACTTTATCAAGATTGGTTTCCATCTGAGCGGTGAATTTGGTGTTGACGATCTTTGTGAATTTATCCTTGAGAAGACCTGTTGTTGCAACGCCCAGCTCCGTCGGAGCAAGCTGCTTTGCCTTTCTCTGAACATAGCCTCTCTTGATTATCGTTGAAAGAATTGCGGCGTATGTGCTCGGTCTGCCGACTCCGTTTTCTTCAAGCTCTTTGATAAGCGAAGCTTCGGTAAAGCGGGCGGGAGGCTGGGTGAAATGCTGATTTGAGTTGAGTTCACGGAGCTTGAGAGCTTCATCGTTTCTGATTTCGGGAAGGGAGCTCTTATCCGTTTCCTCCTCGGGAAGCTCATAAAGCTTTGTGAAGCCGTCAAACTTGACCGAATATCCCGCTGCTGTGAAAATGCAGAATTTTTCGTCTCCTGCCTTCTGTGCAAGGATTTCGGCTTTAACGGTATTCTGAACGCATCCTGCCATAAGGCAAGCCATAAAGCGTTTCCAGATAAGAGTATAAAGCTTATACTGGTCGCTTGAAAGGCTGGCTTTTACTCTTTCCGGAGTGATTGACGGGGTTGAAGGTCTGATCGCCTCATGGCCGTCCTGCGCATTTGCTCTTGACTTATAATATGCAGGTTTTTCGGGCAGATATTCGCTGCCGAATTCATTTTCGATATAATTTGTTGCCGCCGCTCTCGCTTCTTCCGAAATGCGGAGCGAATCGGTTCTCATATAAGTGATAAGACCGATAGTGCCGATTCCGCTGACATTAACGCCTTCATAAAGCTCCTGCGCAATTCTCATTGTGCGCTCTGCCTGGAAGCCGAGCTTTCTTGAAGCCTCCTGCTGAAGAGTTGAGGTTATGAACGGAGGAGCAGGATTTTTCTTCCTTGTGCCTTTTTTAAGAGTCTTTATGCTGTAATCTGCGCCGTCAAGGCGATCAATATAGCTCTTTGCTTCCGCTTCGTTGCCGATTTTGACCTTTCCTTTTTCGTCGGAATAGAGAACTGCCGTAAATGTTCTTCTCTGCGCAGTTGCAAGCTTTGCTTCGATCATCCAGTATTCTTCGGGATCAAAAGCATTTATTTCATCCTCACGGTCAACGATAAGTCTGACCGCAACGCTCTGAACTCTGCCCGCCGAAAGACCTCTTCTGATTTTCTGCGAAACGAAGGGACTTAATCTGTAACCGACAAGGCGGTCAAGAATTCTTCTTGCCTGCTGAGCATTGACGAGATCAAGGTCAACCTTCTTTGGATTTGCCATTCCCGTTGCAATGCCGCCCTTGGTGATTTCGTTGAAGGTAACACGGTTTGCGGAATTAAGGTCAAGGCCGAGAACGGTTGCAAGATGCCACGAAATGGCTTCTCCTTCACGGTCCGGGTCGGCTGCAAGATAAACCGCTTCGCTTGAATCGACCTTTTCCTGAAGCTCCTTGACGAGTTTTTCCTTTCCCTTGATGAGAGCGTATTTGGGAACGAAGCCGTTCTTGACATCAACGCTCAATTTTGCCGCCGGAAGATCTCTGATATGACCTTTTGAGGCAACAACATCGAATTCTTTGCCGAGATATTTTTTGATCGTAGCCGCTTTTGCAGGCGACTCAACAATAACGAGTTTCGACATATTCAATCTCCTGTTATCTGAGAATATAGTTTTTTCCTTCGGTCTGTTCGATCAGTCCGTCCATTTCAAGCTCCATAAGAGCCGTTATGACCGCCGAAACGGGAAGCCCGCTCATTGCGCACAGCTCATCGGGATGAATCGGTTCGTCTGTAAAAAGACCATATATTTTCTGCTTGTCGCCCGTAAGCGAGGCAGATAATTTTCTTTTTTGTGTCTGCACGGGAATATCTTCTTTTGTTTCCTTTATCTCGGAAAGCTTCAGCCTTTCGGGATAAACGGTTTCATAGTTTTCGAGAACATCCATTGCGCAGGTGACTGCTTTTGCGCCGTCTTTTATCAACTTGTTTGCGCCCATATAAGCGGTGCTTAAAATGCTTCCGGGAATGGCAAAAACATCTCTTCCCTGGTTGTTGGCGCATCTTGCCGTGATCAGCGAGCCGCTTTTTTCTCCCGCTTCAACAACAAGCACTCCGTGGCTCAATCCCGAAATGATTCTGTTTCTTTCGGGGAAGCTCGCTCTTGTGGGCGATGAAAGCGGAGGATATTCGGTTATGACCGCTCCGTTTCTGCTGATTTCTCTGCGAAGAGGCTCATTGCTCATAAGATAATTTGCTCCCAGGCCGCAGCCGAGCACGCAGACTGTTTTTCCCCCTGCCGAAATTGCTCCCTCGTGGGCGCAGCTGTCGATTCCGAGCGCACCGCCGCTGACTATAACAACTCCCGCCTTTGCCAGATCTCCGCTCATTTTGCGGGCTATCATCCGGCTTTCCCGGCACGGCTCTCTCGTTCCCACAACTCCCATAACAACTCTGCTGTGAAGCACCGATAAATCGCCGTCAACATAAAGCACAAGCGGCATATCGGGTATCTGGCGAAGCTGGAACGGATAAACGGCATCATCGGGAGTAACGATGCTCCAATGATTTCTTGCGCAGGTATTGACTGCAACCTCTGCATTTTTTATGCTCGCTTTTTCAAGCCTTTCAAGCTGAGCTTTTGTGAAAACGCCCGAAAGGATCCTCGTTTTTCTGTCCGCTTCAAAAAGCGTCTGCGGATTGGGAAATTCCGAAAGTATTTCATCAACTCTTGCCGCAGCTCCGAGAGCGGAGGAAAGCCATATCCAATATTTTTTATCCGTCATCTCACAAGCTCCCATGCAAGAATTGCCGCCGCCGCAGAAGCGTTGAAGGATTCCGCTCTGCCCTGCATCGGAATCGTTATCCTTTCACGGCAGACTGAAATCGTTTCCTCCGTCAGTCCGTTGCCTTCATTGCCTATGCAGCAGATGATTCCGCAGTTTTTATCAACTCTGCGAATATCGAGGGCATCGTTTTTTGGCACGGATGCAAGGGTAAGCATTCCCATGCCGTTTGCTTTTTTAATAAGCTCTGCAAGCGAATCGGCTTTGATGATGTTCAGCCTGAAAAGCGAACCCATTGCCGCTCTCAGGGCTTTCGGGTTATAAATATCGCAGCCTCCGCTCACTATAAGTCCGCTCAATCCGAGAGCTTCGGCGCTTCTGCTGACCGCTCCGAGATTCGAGGGATCCTGAAGATTTTCGATTGCAAGATATTTTCCGCCGGCATCAAGCTCTGCCTGATTATCCTTTGCCCTGCATACGCAGAATATACCCTGCGGATTTTCGGTATCCGAAAGCTTTTTCGCAACATCCTCGCTTATTTCACAGCTTATGCCGCCCGAGCCGATAACGACATCGAGAAAGCTCCTGTATTTTTCTTCTGCCCTTGCAGTAAAGAAAACTTTTTTTATCTCGATTCCGCTGACTGCGGCATCAGAGCAGAGCCTTGCACCTTCAAGGAAAAATTCGCCGGTCTCTTTTCTGAATGATGCGCTCGAAATAAGCTTTGAAGCATATTTGATTTTTTCATTACTGCGAGCAGTTATTACTTCCATTTTTATTTGATACCTTTTATATGTGTTTTTTCGACGGATTTTTCTGCATTTCCGCCGGGGATTTTTCAATAACGCACAATTCAAGGCGAAGCGATGCTTCCCGAAAAAGGAAACACTTCACCCTGAATTATTCAAGAAAACAGAGATGCAACATAGTATATTATGCCGCATCTCTTGAGTTCAATGTGATTAGTTAAGAGCTGCCTTTGCCTTCTCTGTAAGAGCGGTGAATGCAGCGGGATCAGCGATAGCAATTTCTGAAAGCATTTTACGGTTGAGGCTGATGTCAGCCTTCTTAAGACCGTTCATAAATGTTGAATAGTTCATGCCGTTCATCTTGCAGGCAGCGGAAATTCTGGTGATCCAGAGGCGACGGAAGTCTCTCTTCTTCTGCTTTCTGCCGATATAAGCATAGTTGCCGCTCTTCATAACAGCCTGCTTTGCGGTCTTGAAGAGGGTGCTCTTTGAGCCATAGTAGCCCTTAGCGAGCTTGATTACTTTATTTCTTCTCTTGCGAGTCATTATAGCGCCTTTAATACGTGCCATGATTTATTATCCTCCGTTAATTTAATCAGAATGCCTTACTTTATTATTTGTAAGGAACAAGACGTTTGATCTGCTTGCAGTTTGTAACATCAGCAACGCTGACCTTGCGAAGATTTCTCTTGCGCTTTGTGCTCTTCTTGTTAAGAATGTGTGACTTGTAAGCATGTGCACGCATGGGCTTGCCGCCCTTGGAGATTTTGAAGCGCTTCTTTGCGCCGCTGTGTGTCTTGATTTTAGGCATTGTTATATCCTCCTTAATATTTTACACATTAATTATTTGTTGCCTTTGGGGGCTAAAAACATCAGCATCTGTCTGCCTTCCAGCTTTGCAGGCTTTTCGATAACGGCTGCTTCTCCGATCGCTTCGGCGCATTTCTGCATAATTGTCAGACCAAGCTCGGGATGAGCCATTTCACGGCCTCTGAAGCGGATGGAAACCTTAACCTTATCGCCCGATGCAAGGAACTTGCGGGCATGGTTGATCTTAGTGTCGAAATCGTGAGTGTCGATATTGAGAGAAAGCCTGATTTCCTTGATTTCAACGATTTTTTGATTCTTTCTGGCTTCCTTCTCTTTTTTTGCCTTCTCAAATCGGTATTTTCCGTAATTCATTATCTTGCATACGGGGGGCTTTGCGTCCGGAGCGATCTTAACAAGGTCAAGATTCTTGCTCTCTGCAATTTTGAGCGCCTCTTCCGCAGACATGATGCCGAGCTGCTCGCCCTCATCGGAGATAACTCTTATCTCTTTATCACGGATATCCTCATTGATTTGCTGTTCTTTAGTGCTGATATTAAAGCACCTCCTGAAATCTTAATTAGGAGCCCGAAACGGTTACCTTACAAATAAAAAAGCGAGGCAGGCGCTCCTGTCTCGCATAAAATCAAAACCAACGCAGACACTTCGCCTGCATTCATTCGGTATTGACCAGCACGGGAGCATCCCGGAAGGTGAGAGCCGTTTCTTGCTCTGCTTTATTGTGCAAATTATTTTAATATATTCCTCTGCGCTTGTCAAGTGTTTTTTGAAATTTTTTTCAGACCGTAAATTCATAATCCGGCATAAGAGGTCTTAAATGCGAAAAATCGTTCTGAAAAGAGATTCTCTGTTTGCCGTCGGCCGTATATTTTATCTTGGTGACGGAAGTGTTGTTGATGCTCAATATATAATTCCCGCTGCCCATCTCAACGGCAGCGGGAATGAAATGATTGCCGAACGAGCCGTGGGCAAAAACAAGGATCCTTTTGCCGAAGCCGAATCGCTTTTTGAGATAAGCGATGATTTCTGCCGCTCTTTTGTCGTTATCCTCGTCGGTTTCATCTTTGAAATCGCAAATCTTATCCCCGCAAAGAATAATATTTTCAAAATAATTTCCGAGAAAATCAATATCAACTCCGAAATAGTCCTTTGAGCTGCCGTTTTCAATAAGCTCGGGAACAATCTCTATTTCCTTGGGATATTCAAGCTTTTCGGCAACTGCGGCGGCAGTTCTGACCGCCCTGACAAGCGGACTTGAAAGCACCGCATCAAACCGTGCGCCCGCAAATCTCTGCGCAAGAAGCTTTATCTGCTCTTCACCGAGCGCCGAAAGGCCTATATCGCATTTTGACTTTCCCTCCTGCGAAGCGCCGGAGGTATCTGCATGGCGTATATAGAATATTTCAAATTTTTCTTCCATTTTTACACTTCCCTGCCGCCGAAAATTTCGCTTTCGATGCCGAAAATTTCGTCATACCTTATTTCCGTTCCGTCTGCAAAAACTATCTTTCTGCCGACCTCATTGAGCCGTTTTACTTTGCCTTTAAAAGGAACGAAGGCTCCGCCCGATTTTCTTTCATCCGGAACAAAACGCATAACCGTTATTTCAGGCTGACTGCCGATATTCTCCCGGATTTTTTTCATTCTTTCATCAAGAACGGCGTTTTCATCTTCACTCAGTACGGGCGCAAAATCAACGAGCCTTGCCGTTTCATCAACCGCATCGCCGTAGCCCGTCAGCGCCGCAAACGGGGCAAACTGCGCCGCTCTGTCATGCAGCGTCATCTGCGGATGATTGAGCGACTGATGATGCGGAAGATCCGCTATTTTCTTATATTTTTCATTCATTATTTCAAATTTCTTTCTATAAAATCCGCAGCAGGCGCCGGATCCTCAAGTCCGTGAGGATGGTGGTTGCATCCGGGCTTGATATACACCTCAAACGGAATATCCGTATTTTCATAAGCTTTTTTGATATAGATTCCGTTTTCTTCGTATGGCACGATTTCGTCGCTGTCGCCCGCAACAAGCAAGAGCGGGATCCTGTTTTCGATAAGCTTGTGAATGTTATCAAGCGGCATATCTCTGTATGAAAGCAGGTCGCCGATTTCCGTAAGCGAAAGAGCGTTCATTATTTCCGAATGATCTTCGTTGAAGGCGCTGCTTCTGCCGAAGCCGCATGGGCAGCTCATATAATTCACGACCGGCGCATCGGCATAAACGCACGCAATGAGCTCCGGATACCTTGCCGCCAGCTTGATTGCGAATATTCCTCCGCAGCTCATTCCGACGGGCACGCATCCGCCGCTGATATTATATTTTTCCGAAACGAATTTTATGAAATCCGCTTTTCGTTCAAGGTCGGCATCCGTTCCCCAGCGGTTGTCATTTTCGATAAATCCGAGATAATGCCCTCTTTCAAGAAGCATTATTTCCGTTTCGGGAAACGCCTGAAAATATTCGGTTTTCAGAATAAAAGCGGATTTTTCTCCCTCTTTTTCCGGAAAAACGACTGTTGCCTTTTTGCCCTCAAATTCAAACTCAACGCATTCAAAATCTTTGTATTTCATTATGCTTTATGACCGCCGACCGTTCCGTTTCGCTCTCTGGCGGTTGCCCCCTCCTCATAATTCATTCCTTTGAGAATTGCATTTTTTCCGTATCTTTTTTTAACAGAAAGAATCGCCTGCTGCATCTTCTTTTCTTTTTCGAGAGATGCGGCATCCTCTTCCTTTTTCTTTTTTTCGGCTTCATAATCGGTGAAGAGATCAAGCTGCTCAAACTCTTCTTCCTTAACATCGCTTTCATGGATAACATTATCCGCAACAACATAAAATCTTCTGACCGTCAGCTCTTTGTTGACGATGCTGTCATAAAGCTCCGTGACCGCATCAATGATAAGCCTTGATGACGATGTGAATTTGCCGAGATTCAACGAGCCGTGAGCATTTTTCGGCGCAGTTCTGCCGTAAAAATCCTCTTTCATTTCGCCCTTGAAATGCGCCGCATTTTCAATATCATAGCAGACTGTCAGATCCACTCTGCTGCATACAAGTCCTTTTTCAACAAGATCAAGCACAAGAGAATCCGCCATTTCACGCACAACAAGTCTGCCTTTTTCGGCTGTATAGGGACATTGAAGCACCTGGCCCGAGCTGATGCTGTTGGTTTCGGGACGGTATGCCTTTATTTCGGAAATTTCAGTCGGCTCCCATCCCCATGCGTGATCTATCAGCAGCTCGGCATTGATTCCGAAAAGCTTATATAAAAGGTCTTCATTATAATATTCATCCGGCTTTCCCACCGAGCAGAGAGCAATATCACCCATGGTATAAAGTCCGTGAGCCTCCAGCTTTTTTGAATATCCCCTGCCGATGCGCCAGAAATCCGTCAGCGGAGTATGGTCCCAAAGCTTTTCACGAAAACTCATTTCGTCAAGCTCGGCGATCCTCACTCCGTTTTCATCAGCCGGAATATGCTTTGCAACTATATCCATTGCAACCTTGCACAGAAAAAGATTTGTGCCGATTCCGGCAGTTGCGGTTATTCCCGTGCTTGAAAGAACATCCTTTATCATTTTCATCGCAAGCTCTTTAGGCGAAAGTCCGTAAAGCCGGAGATATTTCGTTGCATCTATAAATACCTCGTCTATCGAATAAACATGAATATCCTCCGGAGCGATATATTTAAGATATATCTCATAGATTTTCGTGCTGATTTCCATATATTTTGCCATCTGCGGAGGCGCAATGATAAAATCAAGCTCAAGCGAAGGATCCTCCCGGAGTTTCGGATCATAAAACGATTTTTCTCTGAATTTATGATTCGGTGCCTTTGCTCTTCTTTCGCCGTTGACCTCTTTTACCTTCTGAATGACCTCAAAAAGCCTTGCCCTGCCGGGAATTCCGTAAGCTTTGAGAGAAGGCGAAACCGCAAGGCAGATGGTTTTTTCCGTTCGGCTTTTATCCGCAACAACAAGGTTGTTTACAAGCGGATCAAGCCCCCGCCGAACGCATTCGACCGAGGCATAAAATGATTTTAAATCTATTGCTATATAAGATTTGTTTTCGTTCATAGTTATCCCGCAAGGGCAAAATTATAGGTCGCAAGGAAGAAAAATACCGAGCCGATAAGCACAAAAACATGGAACACGGCGTGAAAATATCTGAATTTCTTGCCGATAAAATAAAGCACGGCTCCGAGGGTTATAAAAGCTCCGCCGATAAGCACGGTGCTGATATATTCTTTTCCTGCGGGCGAAGCCGAAGCAATGGATTTCATTGCAAAAATTCCCGCCCATCCGAGAGCATTATACATAAAAATCTGCGGCACATTGAATTTTTTCAGGTCCATAAAGGTAAGCAGCATTCCGATTGCCGAAAGCGCCCAGACTGCAATGATAACTCCGATTGAAAGACCCGGCTTTTTGCTGTAAAGATGGTTGAGATAAAAGGCGGTAACATTGCCCGAAATCATAACATATATGTTGCAGTGGTCAAGAATTCTCGCAACTCTCTTTGCGTATCCCGGCTTCATTCCGTGATAGATCGCCGAGCCGAAAAAAACGAGCAGCGTTGACGCAAGATAAAGTCCGCAGGCAAAAAGCTGCATTTTGTCTGCACCGTTTTCAAAAAGAACTTTATAGAGCATAACCGTTCCGGCTATGCAGAGCGGCACTCCTGCGGCGTGGGTTATGCTGTTTACAATGTCTTCTTTTCTTGTGTAATCCGGAAGCGGTGTGTTCTTTATATCAAACATAATTTTCTCCTTATGAAATCATCAGGATTCCCTGCGCAATGAGGAATTCGCCTGCAATGTAAGTCAGCATAACCGTGAAATGCTTTTTGAATATCAGGTCTTTGTTTTTATGATAGCGGACAAGGAAAAGAGTGCAGTCCGAAATGAAGAAGAGAACGGCTCCGATGAAAGCAACCGTTGCTCCCGCAGAGCGCAGAGAAATGAGCTGCATCAGCGAAAAAACATTCATCGTGCTGTTTGCGAGCAAATAAACATACATGGGAATGAGCATCATTTTCGGCGTTGACGGTTTAAGCGATTTTATTATGACTGCGGATATTCCGTAATAAAGTATAACCGCAGGAACAACAGGCATCCATCTGACCTTTGAAAAATCAACGCTCATCGCATAAACCGCAATAAAAAGGAAATGCGTTATCATAAAGCTTATCCCGCCTGCGGTGAACCATCCGTTGCCTTTGGGAATCAGAAGCACGTCGCCGAGCCAGCTCGCCGCAAGAGCGATTATCAGCACCCAGGAAAGTTTATCTGCGCAGACGATATAATATGCGATTATCAGCGGAAGCAGAAAAGGCTTGGTATATTTCCGCTTTGATGAATCATCTGTCCAGCTGTGGTAAAGATGAACTGCCGAAACGGCGGCAAGCAGAACAAGAATAACATATTTCAAAATAATCTCTCCCGAAAGTCAATTCATAATCATATTAATATATCTTCTTTGGTGTGTCAAGAAAAAAGGGAAAGCTTTGCCGCATAACGGTTAAGGTCTTCCACGGCAAACAGGCGGTCAAGGTTTCCACGGCAGCCAAAAACGGCACGGATAACCGTGCCGCCGAATAATCATTATTTAACCGTTATCTGACACATTTTCATTGCGTTCAATGCGTTTTCGTGGCTTTCCGAGGTCACACCCGCACAGCAAGCCGAATCAACCGATACCGGCAGCTCCGGCAAATATGCCTTGATGAGAAGCGCATTTGAAATAACGCATATATCGGTGCATAAGCCGACAAGCTCAACCGCCGAATAATCGCCGTCTGCAACAAGATTCGCAAGCTCAACGCTGCCAAAGGTCGGCTTTTCGATTATTCTGCAATCCTTTGAAAGCGCCTTGATTTCGTCATTCAGTTCCCAGCCGGCTGTTCCTTTGATGCAATGCTCAACGGGAAGATTTCTGCCCTCCTGCGTTGAAAGATAAATAGAAGAATGCGTATCCTTTGTAAAAACGATTTCGCCGCCGAAGCTTCTGATTTTTTCGCAGACGGCAGGCAGGATCTTAACCGCCTCGGGAGTGCCGAGTGCTCCGTCGATAAAATCATTCTGCATATCAACAACAACAAGCAGTTTTTTCATTTTTTCCCCTCCGTAAATATTCTTATATTCTATATACCACAAAATAAAGATAAATACAATTCTTAACTTTTGAACCGATTTATGCTTGGGCGGTGCTTTATAACGCCATCAGCAGAGTTCCTGCTCCGATAAGAATACATCCGATGATCGATCTTGCATTGAATTTTTCGTGAAGAAAAACAAACGCAAGAACGAGAGTAAAAATAACGCTCAGTTTATCAATCGGCACAACCTTTGAAACATCGCCGAGCCGGATCGCTTTATAATAGCATAGCCACGATGCACCCGTTGCAAGGCCGGAAAGGATAAGAAAAATCCAGCTTTTGCGGCTGATTTCGGTTATGCCGCTCTGCGTATTCGTGATAAAAACCATCATCCACGACATTGCAACAACAACGAGAGTCCTTATCGCCGTTGCAAGAGTTGAATCAACATTCTGAATTCCGACCTTTGCGAGAATTGAAGTCAGCGCCGCAAAAACGGCTGATAACAGTGCAAGAATCATCCACATAATTTTTTCACTTCTCTCTTCGTTTATTTACTCTGATATAGGTGAGCTGAACGGCAAAAATCACATAAAATGCGAAAACAAAAAACATAATGAACGCTCTGTTATAGGAACCGTTATATTTATCCGCAATAAGTCCCGGAACGGGCGAAAACAGAAGCGAGCCTGCCGAATAGAGCGTCTGAAAAAGCTGAACGTTTTTATCATAATCCTTTTCGGATGAAAGGTCATTCGCCCAAACGGAAAGACCGATTGCCGTGAAGCTCAGTCCGCAGCTGTAAAGAGCGGTTGAGCCGAAAAGCACGGGCAATCCCCTACGGATAAAAATAAACCCGAAAAGGCCCGCAATAAGTATTGCCGAAAAAAGATAATTGCAGAAATAGTTTGATTTTCTGTCTCCGAGCCTGCCGAAAAGAATCTTTGAAAGAGTCAGCACTATTCCCGAAACGGCAACCGCAAGCGCCGCCTGCGATTCCGAATAGCCGGCGGATGTGAAATGCACGGTAAGGTGGCTGTAAGAAACATTCATAACTGCGCCGATAAGCAGAATTGCGGGAACGATAAGAAGCTTGTCCCACGCATTCAAACCGATTCCGGGCATTCTGCTTTTCGGATTTTCCGTATCAGAGCCATAGGGAAGAATCCCCTTTTCCTGCGGATGATTTCTGATAAGGCAGAATGAAATGAATATCAGCAGGGCGATAACTCCCGCCTCGCTCAGGAACGCAAAACGAATTCCGTATTTTTCAATCAGCTTTGCCGTAAGCGACGGTATGCCGAGGGTTGAAATGCCGGTTACCGCCGAGCAGACCGCAATTGCCGTGTTTCTTTTTTCAATGAACCATTCGCTTAAAATTATCGTTATGGGCACCATCGTGCCAAAACCGTAACCGATTCCGACTGCCGCCGCCGCAATGCAATAGGTCACAAAGCTTTTCGCCGCTCCGAAAACGACAAAACCGATAACGGTCAACGCTCCGGCAATTGCCATTCCCGTGCGTTTGGACAAATGCTTATAATAAAATCTGACGGCGAGAAACGATGCAAAGCTGAAAAGATTTCTGACCGTGATTATCATTGATGACTGCGAATTGGTAAAATTATTCAGCTTGAGAATATAGGGCTGATAAATGGTAAACGCATTGATCGAAAGTCCGCTCGTGCAGAACAAAAGCAGGGCGCAGCCTGCGCAGACAAACCACGCATAATGAATCTTTTTCATTTTCAGCCCCCTCTCTTTTTTGACCAAACTATATCATTTATTATAAGGTTTTTCAAGCCGCCTCATACAAATATTCATCAAACACTTGATTATATCACAATCATAATGTATTATATATTTTATACTGCAATAAACTCATCAAAATATTGAAAGGTGAAACAATTTATGGGAAAGAACAAAAACAAAGTGATTCTCCGCAGCTCCGTTTCGGTTTTCCTTGCAATCTGGATTTTCCTCAGCAATCTTTTTCCGGGTCTCGGAATCATGCTTGTTGACACGGCAAAAATGGGTCTCGATTATATTTCGCTCACGCCCAATTCAACCGTTGTAAAAACAAAAGATGTTGAAAAAGCAATGGAATCAAGAACATCCTCGAATATTTTCGTGCTTGCAACCGATTCCGATTTTGCAAGAATCAAGAAAAACTACGATTTAAGAGACATTGATAAGCTCAACGAATATTTTGACTATGTGAAGAGCTGCGCAGATGAGCTTCTCTCCGCCGAGCCTCAGGGCTATGTTTATGACGATGAGGAAGACAGCATCCTCGAAGCAGCCCGTGCGATCCTCGAAAGAGTTATCGTTCTCGCCTTTATGTGGCGCATGACCGGCAGCGCCGTTTATGCCGACAGATGCAAGGCCGAAATTTTTAACGCCTGCAATTTCTCCGATTGGCACGAGAGTCATTTTCTCGACACGGCAGAGCTTACCTTTGCCTGCTCGCTCGGCGCAAACTGGCTTTATGATTATCTTACGGAAGCCGAATTCAAGCAGATAGGCACAGCCGTAAAAGAAAAATCCTTTGATGTTTCAAAGGGCAAGATCCTTTCGCAGAACTGGTGGAAATGGTCAAAAACAAACTGGAACAGCGTAGGCTACGGCGGCCTCGGCGTCGGCGCAATGGTTTTTTATGATGAATATAAAGACTTCGCAGCCGATTTTCTCGCAGAAACCTATAACAATATGGCTTATAACTTTGAAACCTTTACTCCCGACGGCGTTTATGTTGAGGGCAGCGGATACTGGGAATACTGCACAACCTATCTCACCTATTTTATGTCCACTTCAAACAACTTCATCGGAACGGATTTCGGCCTTTCAAAAATCGACGGTTTCCTTAAGCTCGGCGAATTCCCGCTCTATGTAACGGGCGCAACAACAGTTTTCAACTACGGCGACAACAAAAAGGTTTCCGTCGGCGCTCCTTCGCTTTATTGGTTCAGCAAGCAGACCGGCAGACCCGATGTTGCCTATTATCAGGCAAAGGAAAGCGTTGCCGATGAGCTTTCGCACGGCAAGGGCAGATTTGAGCTCGGCAGAGAATGCGCAGTCGGCGCTCTCTGGTATGATGCAGAGCTTCTTGCGGGACTTGATACGGATAATCTTCCCCTTTCGGTTTATCTCCGCTCCGATTCCTCGCAGGAATTCGTTGCAATGAGAAGCGCATTTTTTGACAGAAACGCAACCTACGCCGCAATCAAGGGCGGTTATAACTACACGAATCACGGCGACCTCGATATAGGTACTTTCGTCTTTGACAGCATGGGCGAAAGATGGGCAGAGGATCTCGGCCCCGCAGATTACGGCAACAGCGGATATTTCGTAGGCATTGTTGCCGGCGGCAGATGGAAAGTTTATGCAAAGCGTGCCGAAGGCCAGAACACCCTCGTTTTCAACCCGAATTCGGCATTTGAAGATCAGTATCCGTTTGCAAGAGCAACATTCAAGGACTTCAAGCCCGATGCCGAAAACGGCGGAAAAGCTTTTCTTGATATGTCCGATGCCTACAAGTTCGCAGGCGTAAGCAAGGCAACAAGAAGCTTTGAGCTTTTCAATTCAAGAACTTCTCTTCGCATCAGCGATGAATTCAAATGCCGCCAGCCGTCAGAGGTTTACTGGTTTATGCACACCAAGGCGGATATTGAGATAATTGACGCTCATCATGCAATTCTCACCATCAATGGCAAGCAGATGAAAGCAACTCTTTCCGAAAACAGCGTTGGCGAATTCAAGGTCATGGCTGCCGAATCGCTCCTTGACGGCATTGACAACAGAACAAAGGGAAGCTGGGAAGGCCTTAAGAAGCTTGCGGTTTATGCAGGCGGCGTAACATCAGGCTCAATCGAAGTTACTCTTGTTCCTCTTAACAACAACTGATAAAAAACTCCGGGGCAGTCCCATTCGGATGCAGAAAACGCCGAATGGAACAGCCCCGGTTGATTTTTGCCTTATTCAGTTGTCGAATACCGAATGATGAGCAAATTCCGTTTTGCCGTTTGAATCAATTGAAAGAGTTGACCAGCCGTTCATTGAATCCATTGAATAAGAACCTCTGCCGCTCTTAAGGCTGAAGCTGAGCCTGATTCCGTCATAAACAATGCTCATATTGTTCTTATGATCGTGGCCGAAAATCATATCCTTTGTTGAGCCGAGCTCCTTTGCAAGGGCAAAGAAACCGTTGTTGCCCTCGGGGGAGCATATTGCCGCTCCGCCTTCTTCGATCGAGCCGAACGCATCCGTATATTCAGCCTTGGGAATCGCCTTGACTTTTACGGTCTGTCCCTCTTCGTTAACGCCGTATTCAAAATCGCACATTGTATCTCTTGCGGTTCTGAATTCGATAACGGGAATGTGCATAAATGCCGAGCTCTGAACAGGATGGCCCGCAAGCTTTTCAATACCCTTGACTGCCCATTCATACCATTTTATCTGATCCGCCCAGAGATGGTCATAGCCGGTTTCGCCGTTGGGGCCTCTGTTGATAATGCCGTTATCGTTGTCGCCTGCGTCGGAATGGCTGTCCATCATGAATATCGAATGGATTATATCACCGTTTTCGGTTATGTTGATAATGTAGTTGCCGTTGCCCATTCCTTTGGGACCGGGCTTATAAAGGCAGTTCTTCGCTTCGGAAATAATATATGAATCCCATGCCTCGTGAAGGGTGTTGCCGTTGCCGCCGTCATGGTTTCCCATTGTCGGCGCCCAGGGAATTCCGAATGAATCAAGATATTTTACAAGCTCGATATATGTAACATCGCCGCTTGCATTGTCGCCCGTAAGAGTTATAAGATCGGGTTTTGATTCTTCAATGCTCTTTTTGATGAGCATTTTTGCAAATTCGCCGTCTTCGCCGAAGATTTCGTCATCTGAAAGCTGGATATCCGCAAAGTTGACTATTACGAAATCTTTATCGGGGTCTTTTTTAAGAGTGAACGCATAATCTGCGGTGAATTCATCGGTTTCGGACCAATCCTCATAGATAAAATCCGCTCCTTTAAATAAAAACTGAAAATACGGAGCGAGGATCGTTGTTAATGAAAGGAAAAAAGCCACAACGAGTTTAACGATTGCCATAATCTGACCTCCAAATTAAATTTTATGTATTTGATTATATCAAACAATACGAAAAATTCAACCCTATTGAAAAAATTTATATCATATTTAAAAATGACCCGCAAAAATCATTGACAAGAATAAACATATTTATTAGAATAATATATTATAAATTATTATGGAGATAATTTACAGAAAGGATTCTTACTATGAATATTGAAAAAACAAAGAACGCAAGTGAGCTTGTTCTCGCTCTTGAAGGCAGACTTGACACAACAACTGCTCCCGACCTTGAAGCGCTGCTCAAGGAAGAGCTTGACGGCGTTGATTCGCTCGTTTTTGATTTTGCAAAGCTTGAATATATTTCGTCCGCAGGTCTTCGTGTTATTCTTTCCGCTCAGAAGCAGATGAATAAGCAGGGCAAAATGGTAATCAAAAACGTCAGCAGCGATGTGCTTGAAATCTTTGAAATTACCGGATTTTCCGACATTCTTACAATCGAATAATCATGATAGTTGAAGAATCATATCATATCGGCTTTAATTCAGGCCACGGCGCAAGATATGCGCTCCTGCCCGGCGACCCCGGCAGAGTTGAAAAAATAGCCCGAAAGCTCGACGAGCCGGAATTTTATTCGCAGAACCGTGAATACACAACCTGGGCAGGCAAGCTCTGCGGCGAAAAAGTGCTTGTTATGTCAACCGGAATGGGCGGTCCCTCAACCGCAATCGGCGTTGAGGAGCTTTATCGCACCGGAGTTGACACCTTTATAAGAATCGGCACCTGCGGCGGAATGCAGACCGAAGTCATCGGCGGCGATCTTGTTATCGCAACCGGTTCAATCCGCATGGAAGGCACAACAAGAGAATATGTGCCCATCGAATTTCCCGCCGTGCCGGATTTAAAGGTCACGAATTCGCTCGTTGAAGCGGCCGAAAAGCTCGGCAAAACCTATCATGCAGGCATCGTGCAGAGCAAGGATTCCTTTTACGGTCAGCATGATCCGGACAGAATGCCCGTCAGCTATGAGCTGAATAATAAATGGCAGGCGTGGATAAAGGCAGGCTGCCTTGCCTCCGAAATGGAGGGCGCAGCTCTCTTCGTTGTTTCGTCCGTTCTCCGTGCGAGAGCAGGCGCAATTTTCTCCTGCGTCTGGAATCAGGAAAGAGTTAAGCTCGGGCTCTCAAACCCGGAGGTTCACGACACAAGCGATGCGATTGACACAGCCATTGAAGCGCTGAAAATACTTATAGAAAAAGACAAAAAGTCCGCCTAATGGCGGACTTTTCATATTATAAATTGCACACTTTATATTTAATTCTTCGGCAGCGAAACAACCGCTTTGAAAAGGTCGCCGTCAACAACGATTTCAAGCTTTCCGCCCTGGAGAGCGCAGAAGTTGCTCGCAATTGAAAGCCCGAGGCCGCTTCCCTCGCCGTTTCTTGAGGAATCTCCTCTGACGAATCTTGCGGTCAGCTCTTCGGCGGGAATATCAAGCTCATATTTTGAAATATTCTTGAATTCGATTATTCCGTTTTTCTCGGAGCTTTTGACCTCGATATATGCTCTTGTATTTTCAAGGGCATATTTTTTTATATTCACAAGCAGGTTTTCAATGATTCTGCCCGTTTTCTGCGCATCGGCAAAAACCATGACCGGCTCTTCGGGAATTTTGAGAATTATATCTATTCCCCTTGCCTTGAGTTCATCCTCGTTTTCGCCCGAAACCTGGGCGGCAAATTCGCATAAATTCAGCCTGACGGGGTACATTTCAACCGCTCCCGACGAAGCTTTTGATGCTTCAACAAGGTCTTCGATAAGCTTTTTCAGCCGAAGCGATTTTTCATCAAGTATATTGATATATTTCTTTGCATCTTCGTTTTCGATTTCGCATTTTTTAAGCAGATCAACATAATTGACGATTGAGGTGAGCGGAGTTTTGAGGTCATGAGAAACATTCGTTATAAGCTCCGCTTTCATTCTCTGGTCTCTGACTGCGCTTTCAACCGCATTCTGCAGACCGTCGCCGATTGAATTTATATCCTCTGCGTGATTTTTGAAGAACGGAAGCATTTTTTCGGTTGAAACGGTCTTTTCGAGGTTCCCCTCTCTGATTTCTCTTGTCGCTTCGGAAATTCTGCTGTAAGAATTGATTATCATCAGCGCAAAAACAAGCGCTGCGGCATTCAACAAAATGGCAAGGAAGAAAAGAAAATCATCTGCATGAGAAACGGCAATAAAGCAGAAATCAGCAACCGAAAAAACAACCGTGCAGATAATTGCCGTTATCTTTTTTCTTTTTCCGTCCGCATTGGTATAGCTTGTTTCGATAATATAAGAAAGCTTCTTAAGGATAAATTTTACCGGCATGAAAATCCATCTGCAAATAGTATGCTTCCAGAATGTTTTTGCTCTGATATTTCTGATTATGCTGCCGATGAGAATATTTATTGTGCCGAAGAAAATCGCAAAAAGGATTCCCCACAGCTTATCGAAATTTCTGCCCAAAAAGCCGACTATTCCTAACGGAATTCTGCCCACATCGGTATAATATTCGCAGGAAAGTCCTCCGCATAAGCCAACTCCCGCAAGGGATGCAATCGTGACATAGAACACAATATTTATCGCAAGAGGAACTTTATCAACAAACAGAAGACGGATGCCGCCGTCTGCGGTTTTGCCGGCAGTTACAAGCAGGAAAATGCCGAGAGCGGCTGCAAGAACGAAAAAGACAGCAAACAATGCAATGCTCTTTCCCGAAGATGACCTGCCGCCGATCGAATTGGCGAACGAGCCGTAAATATCATTGAAAACGGTTATCAGATCCGCTTCGTCCGCAAATGAAGAATCATAAGCGAAAACGGCGCTCTTGATTCCGCAGTTTTCCGTAGGATTTATAATGCGGTAATTTTCAGGATTTACGCCGATTTCTCTGTTGATCTGCGCCGTCATGCTTTCCGACTGTTCATAGCTTGTTTCGGCTGTCTGATAATATTTTCCGTCACGGAATTCCTCAAGAAAAGCGGCATCCTTTCCGAGCTTTTCGGCAGCTGTTTTCTGCGTATCCGCCTTTGTTATTCCGCAGTTTGAAACAACATTGCCGTTGGTGAGAAAGACCGCATACTTAACGCTCTTTATTTTTTCGGAAATGTCATAAATGCTATACTGTGAATCTCTGAAGCTGTCAAGAAGAGCGTTCTGATATTCCTGCTCCGCTCTTTTGAGGACTATATCCCTTGTTGTTTCGCCGTAATTCGTATCGCTTCCGAGATAATAAAGATATCCGAGAGCTTCGCTTATCCTCTGAACATCGCTTTTGGGTTCCGTTACTGTTGTTGACTCAATTATCGGAGCGGTTACGCTTGCTGCGTTTTCCGGCTCTTCATAAAAATCAATGCTTTCAAAGGTCCTCTTATCAACTATTTCGCCGTTATAGGTGAAATAATAAACGATATTTCCGTTGACGAGCATATATCTGAAAACATTATCCTCGCTGTGGTAGACCTGAATTTCTGAATTGTCAAGCAGGTCAAATGCTTCTTTGATTTTTTTGACCTTTGCATCGTAATCAGCCTTGATTGTCCTGCCTGTTGAGGTGTTTTTGAATTCCTCAACCGATTTGGCCGATTTCGTTTCGGCGTTCACCATAATCGCAGTTTCATAAGTATAAATCATTCTGCGGAAAATATCGGTATTCTCAAATCCTCTGTTTTCATAAGTATTGTAATTAATAAAACTTCTGATGAATGCGGATGCAAAAAACCCCGAAACCGCAAAGAAAACGAGCGCAAGAACGAAAGCGATTATTCTGATTTTAGTATTTTTCAATTTTGTATCCAATGCCCCATACCACCTTTAAATATTCAGGCTCTTTCGGGTTGATTTCGATTTTTTCTCTGATTCTTCTGATATGTACCGTGACCGTTTTCTCCGCAAAACACGCAGGCTCATTCCAGACCGCCTCATAAATCTGACCCGTTGAAAGCACTCTGCCGAGATTTTCCATCAGCACATTGATTATGCCGTATTCCGTTGCGGTCAGCTTTACCGGCTCGCCGTCAAGAGTAAGCTCCTTGGCAAGAGTGTCAAGCACAAGTCCCCCCGTTTTGATTGTGCCCTCTCTTGCTTCCATTGAGCCGAGCAAAGTGTATCTTCTTATCTGCGATTTGACCCTCGCCATCAGCTCAAGCGGATTGAACGGCTTTGTTACATAATCATCCGCCCCGAACGAAAGACCCGTTATTTTATCGGTATCCTCGCTCTTTGCCGAAAGCAGAATGATCGGGAAATTATGCTTTTCTCTCATTCGCAGAGTTGCCTGCAATCCGTCAAGACCCGGCATCATTATATCGAGAATAACGCAGTGCACCTCATTATCCCCTATCTGCTTAAGAGCATCTCTGCCGTTTTCAGCCCGAAGCACATTATAGCCCTCAAGCTTCAGATAAATTTCAACTGAATCGAGAATTGCAATGTCATCATCGCAAACAAGCACGGTATACATCATTTCACCTCATAAAAAGCCTTGATTATATTCTGATATGCCGATATTACAAACGGGGAATAAAAAAGTTACAACTTTATTAAATTCAGCCCATTATAACATTTTCCCGCAATATGTTCAAGTTTTGATAATTGCCGAAAAACAGTTTACCGCCGTGAATATAAGTGTTATAATATAGAAAAAACGGCAAGAGGTCATTTTATGTTTGCAAATTATCATACCCATACCTTCCGCTGCGGCCATGCATCCGGCACGGAAAGAGAATACATCGAAAACGCCATCAGAGGCGGCTTTAAAATACTCGGATTTTCGGATCATTCTCCGTTTCTGTTCCCGGATTCCACAGAATCGCAGTTCCGGGTCAAAACCGCAATGGCAGAGGATTATTTTGAAACTCTGAATGCCCTGCGTGAAGAATATAAGAATAAAATAAAGATATATATCGGCTTTGAGATGGAATATTATCCTCTTCATTTTAACGATATGCTGAAATATACAAAATCTCTCGGCTCCGAATATTATATTCTCGGCCAGCATTTCATAGCCAACGAGGCTCCGGGCGCATCCTATTCCGGCTCACCCTGCGCAGACGAATCAAAGCTCGTTGAATATGCCGACTGCGTTATTGAGGGAATGAAAACCGGCGCTTTCAAATATGTTGCTCATCCCGACCTTTTCAATTTTACCGGAGAAAAATCCGTCAGAGAAAGAGAATGGCGCAGGATCTGCGCTGCCGCCCGTGAGCTTGATATTCCGCTTGAAATAAATTTTCTTGGAATCAGAACGGGCCGCCACTACCCTGCCGCAGATTTTTGGAAGGTTGCGGGCGAAGAAAAACCGAAGGTCATTTTCGGACTTGATGCCCACGAACCGGTTGACACGGTTGATGAAAAATCCCTTGCAATTGCAGAAAAAACGGTTGAATTCTACGGCCTGACCGTGGTTGATGAACTCGATATATAAATTTCTTTTCGGAGGATGATATTATGAAAAAGTTTGAACTTGACAAAAAACTCACATCCGTCAGCACCGTCACCTATCACGCAGGTGCGCTCGGAACGCCGGATAACTCGGTTGAATCCGTTAAAAAAGCTCTTGAATGCAAAGCACAGGTCATCGAGGTCGATGTCAGCTTCCGCCCCGACGGAACACCCGTTATGATCCATAAGGATAAGCCGGCGGAAACAGAGGGCGTTTTGCTTGAAGAAGCGCTGAAGCTCATCGGAAAAGCGGCAAAAACAATGATAAATCTTGATCTCAAATCAACCGCAAATCTGCCTGCCGTTGATGCGCTTATTGAAAAATACGGCCTTTCGGCAAGAGCGTTCTATACCGGCGTTTTCGAAAGCTGGTGCGAAACGGTTGATAAAAATTCTGCCATCCCCTATTATCTCAACTATTCTCCGTCAACTGCGGAAAAAAGAAATCCGCAGCTCGTAATAAACAAAATCAGAGCCTGCGGTGCAATCGGCCTTAACAGCAATTATCATTATGTTTCCGCCCACCTGGTTGAAACGCTTCGGAAAAACGGCATACCCGTTTCCGTTTGGACGCTCAACAATCTTCACACTATCAGAAAATTCAAAAAAATCAATCCCGCAAATATGACCTCAAGAAGACCCGATAAATTTTAAACAAAGGAGTGTATGGCTATGTTCGAAAGAATATTTGCATCCGTTCTTGCATTTATTATTTCTTTATTGCAGATGATTTTTACGCCTGATGTTATCAGAATTGACTTTGATAATATCGTGGATGAAATCAGACCCGTTCACAACATCGGCAGAATGCCCGAATATGAGCTTGACAGCGAGATCAACAGTCTGTTCACCGAAGCAAATATGACCTCGTGCAGAACGCACGATATAAATTGCACTGATATTCACAGAATTTTTCCCGATTTTTATGCCGATGTAGATGACGAAAATTCCTATCACTTTGAAGAAAGCGACAAGGTGCTTGCGGCTATTGTTGACACAGGAATGGTGCCTTTCTTCCGCCTCGGCATAAGTTACAGCAATGCTCAGAAAGACCATGAGCTGCTTCTGCCCCCGGCGGACTATATCAAATGGGCGCAGATTTGCGAGCATATCATTCTCCATTACAATAAAGGCTGGGCAAACGGATTTAATTATAACATTGAATACTGGGAAATCTGGAACGAGCCTGACGGCGGAAAATATGAAGAAATTTCCGAAACAGAATATAATACGGAAAATGTTTTCTGGCATGGCTCACCCGAGGAATTTTACCGTCTGTATGATGTTGCGGCAACCTATCTCAAAGAAAAGTTCCCGGATCTCAAAATCGGCGGCTACGGCTCCTGCGGATTTTACGCATTGACAAAAACAAATAATGTAAAGTCGGGCGCTCCCGCATACAACAAATATTTTATTGAGTTCTTTCAGGGCTTTCTTGACTACATAAAAGAGAACAAGCCGCCCATGGATTTCTTCACATGGCACAGCTATTCAACAACCGAAGTAAACAAACGCTGGATAAAATATGTAAACGATAATCTCGAAAAGGCAGGTTACGGCGATGCTGAAGTAATCTGCGACGAGTGGAACTACAATCCCACGGAAAACGATAAAATCGACCGCCGCTACGGCGCAAATCAGGCGTCTATGCTGTGTATGTTCCAGAACGAAGGTCTTGATATGGCGCATTATTACTGCGCTATTGCCACAGGTGCGCTTCACGGCGGAATGTTCCTCAAGGGCGGCACCCCCTCCACGGCTTATTACGGCTTCCGGGCATTCGGTCAGCTTTATAAAATGGGCAGTCAGGTCGAAATAAAGAACAAGCTGCGCAAGGATATGTATGCCGTTGCCGCAAAGGGTGAAAACGGCGAAGCGGCACTTCTGATTTCAAATGTTTCCGAAAAGAAGGACAGAAAGCTGAAAATCGACGCAGGCGAATATACCGTTGACAAATGCTTCACGGTAAATGAAAACTGCGAATGGGTCGAAATTCCGCTCCCCGAAAAAATCGAAAGCGGCTCAATGCTTTATATTACATTTAAAAAATAACGGTCTGTAAAAAAATTCGGGGCACACCTCATATAAGAGGAGTGCCCCGAATCGTTTTTACTTGCCTGTTATGATTTCCTTAACCGCATAATATGCCGGCTTCGGAGTGCCGTCCATGTTGAAAATTCCCCATTTCGTTTCAAACGGACACCAGCTGTGACCGCACACCCAACAGGTTCCCATATCCTGGCAGCAGTAAATGATCATTCCCGCAAGGCACTTGCATTTCTGCAATTCAGTTATAACGGATTTGAAATATTGCGCCTGTCCATCGGGAGTGTGAGGAATATTCTCTATTGTTTCTGCGGAGGATTCTCCGTAAAAATGGTTTGAATACTGACCGAACACCAGTTCCGCCCATTTTGATTCTTCTCCGGGATGCTCAAGACTCAATGTATTGCGAAACTGTGACGGCAGTTTATTTACAAAATTTGCGCCGTCTGCTATTGCCTCTGCTTCGGTGGAGTATCCGTAAATGCCGAGGATTTCCGCTTTTTGTTCTGCCGATTTCGGTCCTCCCTCGCTCCAGAAGCCGAATTCCTCAAGAATAATCGGCTTACCCGTCATTCTGTAAAGTTTCTTTATTTTTTCAACATAATCCTTTGCTTCTGCCTTGCCCTGAACGCCTGTGTAAAGGTCAATTCCGACATAATCGCAATATTTGAGATACGGCTTCATAAGCTTATGAAGTTCTCTGCTGACCTGAATCAGATCTGCCGAATTATAGCCAATGGGGAAGCTTTCATCCTTGATTTCGCTTATCGCCTCAAGCTGAATTCCGATATAAAGCGCCGCTTCTTCAATAGTCAGAGGATGCATAAATCCCACAAGGCCCATTTCATTGGTTATCTGAAAAGCGCCCGTTATATCTTTCAAATCATTATAAAGAAAAACGGCAAGCCCTTTGGTTTTTGCAATATTTTCTTCATTTTCAACGGGGTTGAAGCCCATGCCTGAAATATAATCTCTCGGATAAGGCGTTACCGCCATAACCTTGAAGCCTCTTTCGGCATATCCTCTGCAGCGTTCCTTAAAATCTTTGTATGCCTGCGTAACATTGCCGCTTCTGTCATACGGGCAGGGAATATCAAACCTAACCCATTTAAAGCCCGCATCCCCGAGCATTTCGTAATTTTCGTTGGGATGGCATACTCCGTAAATCATTCCGCCGTTATTTTCGATTATTTTCTCAACATTTTTATCCGGCAGATTGAATATGCTTCCGAAAAAGCAGGAAATTGCAACGATAATACTTTCAAAAAAAGCCAATAATTTCATTTCGTTTCTCTCCCTTGTTTATTTAATTCAGCATATCACGGCAAAACCCGTTTGTCAATTCAAACGGATCAACAGATGAAAAAAGACACAGAACAGCTTTGTTCTGTGTCTTTTATCGGATGGCTCTACAATGTTGCTCATAATTGCAGATCTGTAAATATGAGTATAGTCTCTGCAGCCTGATAAGTCAATGACATTTTGAAAATTTCTACATATTATTCGCAGATTGTCTTGCTTTACTGCTCCGGAGCGGCTGTTTTTTCAACTTCTGCCGTTGTTTGAGCCGATGTTGCCGGCTCAATATATTCAACAAGGAAATCCGAGCTGACCCAGCCTTTCATATTTTTATATTTAACGCAGGCTCTGCCCGGCTCCGCTTCCTCAACCTCAACGATCGTTCCGTTCGGGAGCTTTCCGATAACGCTTGAATCGGGCTCCGATGTTTTTCTCATATTCAGCACGCTGCCTGCGGTTTTGACAACATATTTTCCGAAAGAAATTGCAGGGCCCGTCGGCGCAGGTGCAGTTGTTGTCAGGTCCTCTGCTGCCGCTTCAAGCAGCTCTTTGTCAACGGTCAGAATTCCCCATTTTCCTTCCTTTTCGGCAACATATTTTCCGCCTTTGCCCTGAAGAATTCTGTCAAAAACAAAGCTGACTATTGTGTTTCCGTTAAGATCAATTATTCCGTATTTCCCGTTCTGTCTGACCGGCACAAGTCCGCTTTCAAACGAGAATGCAATCTCTCTGCCGAGAAGGTCGCATTCGCTGACGGATTCATATTCAAATCCCAGCACGGAAGCACCGATTTCGTTGATATATCCCCATTTTCCGTCTTTTCTGACTGCGGCGATACCCTCTGAAAAATCCATTGCCCCTTCGTATGCGAGAGCAATTTCGAGCGAATAGCTTTCGTTGATATATCCCCATTTTGCGCCGTCATTAAATCCGTTCGCTATGGGATAAAGTCCCTTTTCCGCTTCAAGTTCGCCGGGTTTTATCCTGCCGTTATAGCCAAGCTCATCAAACCACGCAAGATGATCGTGTTCTTCGCTCCAGCACGGCATTTCCTCCGGCTTTTCCGCTCCGTGATACTGCCTGTTTGTTATGGTCATGCTTTCGGGATCAACAAGAAGAAGATATTCCGAAAGCGGACTTTTAACAATATATCTGAAATTTCTCCATTTATCGCAGAGAATGTTGAATTCATCGTTCTCCGCCGCCTCTTTTTTCACCCCGTCCGGCGAAAGAATTCCGAGCTTGCCGGTTTTAGAATCGGCGAAAACATTGAATTTTCCGTCAACGCTTTTAGCCTGCGAAACCGTTTCAAATCCATCCGTTATGAATGTTCCTCCCGTGACCCGTTTGGCATCCTCTTCCTTTTTATGCTTGAGAGAAAGTCCGATTATGCAGGCAAGCGCAATCATCGCCGCAGCTGCAGCGCACACCGCCGCCGGCATCCATTTCGGCATTCTTCTTTTTTCCGAATGAGCCATAATTGACCTCCGATCAGATTTTATATAAATAAGCCGTAATTTTTACTATTTTGTCTGATTATACCATATTACAAGCGCAAGGGCAATTGAAAAATGAAAACAAAATGCAAAAAATCCCTTGATATTTCAATCATTTCCTTGACTAATGAAATATTTTGTTATATATTATATTAGTATTATAGGCAGTATGCGCCAAAAAGCATACATTTAAGGAGGAAATATAATAATGAAAGTTTTCATGATCGGCGGCACAGGTCTTCTCGGATGTGAAGCTGCCATCCAGCTTATCAAGCATGGCCACGAAGTTACTTCAGTTGCTCTCCCTCCCCTTCCTGCGGGCGCTCCCATTCCCGAAGAAATGGAACTTATCTTCCAGGATATCAACAAGACTTCCGATGAAGATGTTCTCAAAATGCTCGAAGGCAAGGATGCTTTCATTTTCGCAGCAGGCGTTGACGAAAGAGTAGAATTCCCCGCACCCGTTATGGATTATTACACAAAATTCAACATTGCTCCTCTTGAGAGATTATTCCCTCTCTGCAAGAAGGCAGGCGTTAAGAAGGCTGTTGTTCTCGGCTCATATTTCTCTTGGTTCACAAAGCAGCATCCCGAAATGAAGCTTGACGAAAAGAACAAGTATTTCAAGGCTCGTCTTATGCAGGAAAAGGTCTGCGAAGATGCCTGCGACGAAAACTTCAGCGTTAAAGTTCTTGAGCTTCCGTATATCTTCGGAACTCAGCCCGGCAGAAAGCCCGTTTGGACTATCCTCATTGAGCAGATCAAGATGATGGATAAGCTTCCCTGCACCCTTTATCCCAAGGGAGGCACGGCAATGCTTACCTGCCGCCAGGTCGGCGAAGTTATCTGCGGCGCAACAGAAAGAGATGTTCCCGGATTTGAAGCTTTCCCCATCGGTATGTATAACCTCAAGTGGGATGAATTCCTCAAGATCGTTTACGATGCAAGAGGAATGGGCCCCAACAGAAAGATCATCGGTGTTCCTCCCTTTATGATGAAGATGGGTATGGTCAAGGTTGCAAACGATTATAAGAAGAGAAAAATCGATTCCGGCATGGATCCGTTCAACCTTCCCGACATCATGGATAAGGACATTTTCTACAGCTGCAAGATAAGCGAAGAACTCGGCGCAACTCCCGATGATATCAAAGCTGCCATTTTTGATTCGATCAAGGTCAGCGTTGCTTCCTATGAAGGCAAAGTCAAGCTCCTTGAAATGAAGGGCGAATAATTCAGATTTACCGCAACACCGGATGATGCGGCGCATCTCCGGTGTTGTTTCCTTCTTGAATGTTACTGAAGTTATCCACTTTTACCGCATTATTTCCACTTTTATCAATTTGAAAACAATTTCCGCAGCATTTTTTCGGCTCGGTTGTATATATAACTCAAATTTTACAGAAAATCAGGTGAATTCCATTGGCTCAGAAAAAAGATTTAAGAAACGTTGCAATCATCGCTCACGTTGACCACGGCAAAACAACTCTTGTTGATGAATTGCTCAAACAGAGCGGCACTTTCAGAGAAAACGAGCAGGTTGCAGACCGTGTTATGGACTCCAATGACCTTGAGCGTGAAAGAGGCATAACAATTCTTTCAAAGAACACCTCCGTTCACTATAAAGGCACAAAGATCAACATCGTTGACACGCCGGGCCATGCCGATTTCGGCGGCGAAGTTGAGCGTATTCTTATGATGGTTGACGGCGTTGTGCTTCTTGTTGACGCATTTGAAGGCTGCATGCCTCAAACAAGATTCGTTCTCAAAAAGGCTCTCAACCTCAAAAAGAAAGTTCTTGTTGTTATCAATAAAATTGACCGCCCGAACGCAAGACCCTATGAAGTTGTTGACGAGGTCCTTGACCTCTTCATTGATCTCGGCGCAGACGAAGATCAGCTTGATTTCCCCGTTATCTATGCCAGCGCAAGGGACGGCTATTCAAGCGCCGACCCCAATGTGCGTGAAGGCGATATGCGTCCCCTCTTTGACGCAATTCTTGAAAATATTCCCGCTCCTGCGGGCGACCCCGATGAGCCGCTCCAGGTTCTCTTCTCAAGCCTTGATTATGATGACTATGTCGGCAGGATCGGCGTTGGCAGAATTGAAAAAGGTGTTATAAAGAAAGGCCAGTCAGTTTCGCTCTGCAAAACCGACGGCTCCGTTCAGAATGTAAGAATTTCAAGGCTTTATCAGTTTGAAGGTCTTAACAGAGTTGAATGCGAAGAAGCTTCCGCCGGCGATATTATCTGCGTTTCCGGCATTGATGGAATCAATATCGGCGAAACCGCCTGCGATCCCGAACACATTGAAGCTCTCCCCTTCATCAAAATTGATGAGCCGACCATTTCAATGAACTTCATTGTTAACGACAGCCCCTTTGCAGGCAAAGAAGGCAAATTCGTTACTTCAAGAAATGTTCGTGACAGACTTTTCAAAGAGGTTGAAACAAACGTCAGCATGAGAGTTGAAGAAACCGAAAGCACCGATACATTCAAGGTTTCGGGCAGAGGCGAGCTTCATCTTTCCATCCTCATAGAAACAATGCGCCGCCAGGGTTATGAATTCCAGGTTTCAAGACCCAAGGTCATCTTCAAGGAACAAGATGGTCAGCTTCTCGAGCCCATTGAGCTTCTTATCGTTGAGGTCCCGGAGCAGTATGTCGGCGCAGTTATCGAAAAACTCGGCTCACGCAAAGGCGAGCTTGAAAATATGGGCTCCCGTGAAGGCGGCTCAACCCATCTTGAATTCAAAATCCCTTCAAGAGGACTTATCGGCTACCGTGCCGAATTCCTTACCGATACAAACGGAAACGGCATTATGAATCAGCTCTTCAACGGCTATGAACCTTATAAGGGGGAGATCCAGACCCGTGAAAGAGGCTCGATAGTTGTTCACGAAACCGGCGTCAGCACGGCTTACGGACTTTTCAACACGCAGGACAGAGGCAGACTTTTCATCCCCGCAGGCGTTGATGTCTACGAAGGAATGATAGTCGGCGAATGCGCAAAGAATGAAGATGTCACCTGCAATGTCTGCAAATCCAAGCATCTCACCAATACCCGTGCATCCGGCTCCGATGACGCTCTCCGCCTTGTTCCCCACAGCGTTCTCAGCCTTGAGCAGTGCATGGAATTCATCAAGGACGATGAGCTTCTTGAGGTCACTCCGCAGTCGCTCCGTCTTCGCAAACGCATTCTTTCAAAGGAATTGCGTATGAAGGAACAATTCAGAAAGAAATGATTTTTAATTGAGCACCGATTTTAAAACCGCCGTTGCTCTCGGAAGCTTTGACGGTCTTCACAAAGGTCATATTTCGGTCATAACCTGCGCTCTTTCATTCAAGGAGCGTGGGTTTGTTCCTCTTGTGCTTCTTTTTGATAAGCATCCTCTTTTGAGCCTGACCGGCAAGGCGCCTGCCGAGCTTCTTCAGGTTGAGGAACGCAACAGGATCCTTTCAGAACTCGGCACTCAGATAAAAGTTATTTCCTTTGATTCGGTCAGAAATCTCCCGTGCAGGGATTTCGTTAAAAATATTCTCGTCGATGAACTCAAAGCTGGAGCCGTTTGCTGCGGCTGGAATTTCCGATTCGGAAAAAACAATGCCGGCGGATGCGAAGAATTGCAGAAGCTCTGCGATGAATTCGGTCTGGAACTGTGCGTAAGCGATCATATCGATGTTGACGGTCAGCCCGTCAGCTCGTCAAGGATCCGCCGTGCAATCGTTGACGGAAATATTCGGCTCGCAAATGCAATGCTTGGCAGGGATTTCGGCTATAAATATACCGTTGTAACCGGCAGCCAAAGAGGTCATCTTATGGGCGCTCCTACAATCAACCAATATTTCGGAGAAAATTTCATCATTCCGAAATCGGGCGTTTATGCTTCTTATTCAATTGTTAACGGCAAAAATTATCCGTCGGTAACGAATATCGGTCTTCGTCCGTCGTTTGAAAACGAAGATCTCCGGAGCGAAACCTGCATAATCGGTTTCAGCGGAAATCTTTACGGAAAAGAAATAGAAGTCAGGCTTCTTGAATTCATCCGTCCTGAAAGAAAGTTTGAATCTTCCGATGAGCTTCGCAGGCAGATCGCTCTCGATGCAAAAAAATCAGAAGAAATTTTCAAAAAGAAAGAGGCGAACGGCAATGTTCGATAACTGGGAAGAGCTTAAGGCAGAATGTATGCAATGCAGAAAATGCGAGCTTTGCGAAACAAGAACAAATCTTGTTTTCGGAGTCGGCAATGAAAATGCAGAGGTCTTGTTTGTAGGCGAGGGTCCCGGAGAAAACGAGGATCTTCAGGGCGAGCCGTTCGTAGGCAGGGGAGGCAAGCTTCTTGACAAATATCTTGAAGCCATCGACCTTGACCGAAAGAAAAATATCTATATCGCAAATATGGTAAAATGCCGTCCTCCTATGAACCGTGATCCGAAACCGGAGGAAACGGAAAGCTGCATCCAATGGCTGCGTGAGCAGACAAAACTCATCCGCCCGAAAATAATTGTCTGCCTCGGAAGAATTTCCGCTCAAAGACTTATTGATAAAGATTTCAAGGTCACAAAGCAGCACGGACAGTTCATCGAAAAAGGCGGAATCCTTTTTATGGGCACTTTTCATCCCGCAGCTCTGCTTCGCAACCCGAATCAGAAGCCGGATGCGCTTGAAGATTTTATTGCTTTGAAAGAAAAAATCAAAGAAATCTGTGACCATACTTATTGATTTTTTGCCCGATTTTATACGAAATTTTGGTAAATTTCAAGCCATTTTAGTTCCTTTCAGGAAATATAACGGCAATTTTCGATTTCAGCCGATTACGGGAGCTTCAACCGGTATTTCTTCATGCGCAGTCTCTGCTATCGTCTGTATTCGGGCGTTTATTATTCTTATTAAGAAATATGTTTTTCGGAGTAAATTATGGAATATACTGCTGAAAATTTTGATATTGCCGTTGTCGGCGCAGGCCATGCCGGAATCGAAGCCGGTCTTGCCGCCGCAAGGCTCGGCTGCAAAACCGTTGTTTTTACCGTCAATCTCGATTGGGTCGGCAATATGCCCTGCAATCCGTCAATCGGCGGCACATCAAAAGGTCACCTTGTTCGTGAAATTGATGCGCTCGGCGGCGAAATGGGCATTGCGGCAGATAAAAACACCCTGCAAAGCAGAATGCTCAACCTCGGAAAAGGTCCTGCGGTCCACAGTCTGCGTGCGCAGATAGACCGCCGCGCATATTCAGACTATATGAAAGGCGTTATGGAGAGATGCGAAAATCTCTACCTTCGCCAGGCGGAAATCGTTGACATAAGGCAGGAAGCAGGGGAGTGGATTCTCAAAACAAGGCTTGAAGCCCTCCACCGTGCAAAAGCCGTTATTCTTGCAACCGGAACATTTCTTGCAGGCAAAGTTTATATAGGAGATGTTTGCTATGAAAGCGGTCCGGACGGAATGTTTCCCGCCGTTCAGCTTGCGGAATCTCTTAAAAAACTTGGACTTCCCACAAGGCGCTTCAAAACGGGTACACCGCCGAGGGTAAACCGCAGAAGTGTTGATACACAAGCGCTTGAGCCTCAATACGGCGATGAAAATATCGTTCATTTTTCGTTTGACAACAGCATAGAAGTGCGCAATTCAGAGCCCTGCTATGTAACATATACAGGAGCGGAAACGAAGAAGGTCATCCTCGAAAATCTTCACCGCTCGCCCCTTTATTCAGGCAGAATTGACGGCGTCGGTCCGAGATACTGCCCGAGCATTGAAGACAAAATAGTGCGTTTTTCGGAGAAAGAACGCCATCAGATTTTCGTTGAGCCCTGCGGAGCGAAAACAGACGAAATGTATCTCCAGGGTCTTTCATCTTCGCTTCCCGAAGATGTTCAGCTCCGCATAGTTCACAGCATTCCCGGCCTTGAAAAAGCCGAATTTCTTCGCACCGCATACGCAATTGAATATGACTGCGTTGATCCTCTTGCGCTTCGCCGGACCCTTGAATTCAAGGAATTTTCCGGCCTTTACGGCGCCGGTCAGTTCAACGGCTCAAGCGGATATGAAGAAGCGGCGGCGCAGGGACTTGTTGCGGGAATGAATGCGGCGCTGAAAATTCTCGGAAAAGAGCCTCTGATCCTTGACCGCACAACATCTTATATCGGCACTCTGATCGACGATCTTGTAACAAAAGGCTGCACCGATCCTTACAGAATGATGACCTCAAGATCCGAATACAGACTGGTTTTAAGGCAGGATAATGCCGACATAAGGCTCACGGAATTCGGCTATAAAGCCGGCCTTATTTCTGAAGAAAGATACCGAAAATTCCTTGATAAACTTGAACTTATTGCAAAAGAGCGGGAGAGGGTAGAGGGGCTTTCAATTCCGAAATCCGATGCTCTTGATGAGCTTCTTGTTTCACGTGAAACATCGCCGATGGAAAAGGGAGTTAAGATGATCGAGCTTCTGCGCAGACCGCAGATTGATTATGCCGCTCTTGCTCCGTTTGATAAAAACCGCCCGGATCTGCCGGAAGAAATCTTTGAGCAGGTTGAAATCGACATCAAATATGAAGGCTATATCAAGCGCCAACAGCAGCAGATAAAAGAAATGCACCGCCTTGAAGTGAAACGCATTCCCGAAAATATAAAGTATTCGGATATAACGGGTCTTCGCCTTGAAGCCATTGAAAAGCTTGAAAAAATCAGACCCGAAACCGTCGGCCAGGCTTCGAGAATTTCCGGCGTTTCGCCTGCGGATATTTCAGTTCTGCTTATTTTCCTTGAGAGGAGCAGTATATAATGATTATAAATAAAGAGCTTCTCAGAGAAAACGCCGCAATTCTCGGCACAGAGCTTTCCGGCGAAATGCTTGAAAAATTTGATATGCTTGCAAATCTGCTGATTGAAACCAATAAGTCGATGAATCTGACAGCTATAAAAGAGCCGGATGATATTGTGGTAAAGCACTTTGCAGACAGTCTTTCGCTTTATTCCGCAATCGTTCCCGAAAACGGAGCAAAGGTGCTTGATCTCGGAACAGGCGCAGGATTTCCCGGAATTCCGCTTCTTATTGCAAGACCCGACCTTGATCTCACTATGCTCGACAGCACGGCGAAAAAGCTGAAATATGTTGCGGATACCGTTGAAGCTCTCGGTCTTCGGGCGGAGGTGTTTCACACGAGAGCGGAGGATGCAGGCAAAAATCCTCTTTACCGTGAAAAATACGATATAGTATGTTCCAGAGCGGTTGCAGCTCTTAATATTTTAAGCGAATATTGTCTGCCGTTTGTTAAAGTCGGCGGCACATTCGTTGCGATGAAAAGCGCAAAGGCAGATGAAGAAATTGCCTGCGCAAAGCAGGCAATCCGCCTGCTCGGCGGTGAAATAATCGAAAAAAAGACATTTTTCTTATCCGACGGCGGTGAAAGAACGCTGATTATCATTAAGAAAATATCGCAAACTTCGCCTAAATATCCGAGACCTTCGGCACAGATTTCCAAAAAACCTCTTTAATTTCAACCGATTCTGCCGAAAAAAGCCGAATCGGCTCATTCGAATTATGTGGACAAACCCCCTCGCCGGTGTTACCATTGCAGTAACGAATCCGACGGGGGGATTGCTTTTGAAACCGGGAAAATACAAAATCGGCGGTCAGATAATACTCGTTCCGCAGGAAGAAATTTATCCGAATCCCAACCAGCCGAGGCAAAGATTTGATTTTGATGAGCTTGAAGAGCTTGCGCAGAGCATAAGGCAAAACGGAATCCTTCAGCCCGTGTCCGTCAGAATCAATGACGAAGGAAAATATGAGCTTGTTTCGGGCGAAAGAAGGCTCCGGGCTTCAAGGTTTGTCGGAATGTCAAATATTCCGTGCGTGCTTGTTGAGGCGGATAACAAAAAATCGGCGATATTTGCGCTCGTTGAAAATCTTCAGCGAACCGATCTCGGATTCTTTGAAGAGGCTCTCGCAATAGAAAAGCTTCTCACGGAACACGGAATGACCCGTGATGAAATATGCAGAATGCTCGGCAAATCTGCGCCGACAATTTCAAACAAGCTCCGTTTATTGAGAATTCCCGAAGAAATCAGGGAAACTATAATAAGAGAAAATCTCACCGAACGGCACGCAAGAGCGCTGCTGAAGCTGACAACGCAGAGCCGGATGGAGCGGGCAATATCAATAATTTCGGAAAAACGCCTGAATGTTGCCGAATCCGAAAAGCTGATAGAGCATATCATTTCCGGCGACGGCAAACGGAAACAGCCGCCGGTCAAGCTCTTCAAGGATGTCAGAATATTTGTAAACACTCTCAATCACGCCGTTGACACCATGCGCAGAGCGGGAATCGAAGCAGATTCCGCCAAAAGCGAAACGGAAGAATATATAGAATATATCGTACGCATTCCGAAAAGCGGGGGATGCGTTATCAAAGCCAAAAAAACATCCGCATAATTCAGACATCTACCAAATACCATATCTTTCTCTTTCACACCCAACCAAAGCGAAAAGGGCAGCCATTCGTGGCTGTCCTTTTCGCTGTTTCACGTGAAACATTTGAAATAATGCTTTATTTTTATTATAATGTATGATATAATTAATACATTAATCTAATGGGAGAGTTAATTATGGGTAAAACCGTTGCAATAGTAAACCAAAAAGGCGGAGTCGGAAAAACTACTTCAGCCGTCAACCTTACCGCTTCACTCGGCAGCAAAGGATATAAAATTCTTCTCGTTGATATTGACCCGCAGGGCAACTCAACAAGCGGCCTCGGAATCAACAAAAGAGCGCTGAAAAAATCATCATATAATGTTCTTATCGGCGATTCCTCCGCAGAAGATGCGATTATCAGAACGGAATACGATAATGTTTATGTTATGCCGTCAAGCATGGATCTTGCAGGCGCAGAGCTTGAGCTTGTTGAAATTTCAAAGAGAGAATCAAAGCTTAAGAATGCTCTTGCGCTCGTTAAGGATAAATTTGATTTCATTTTTCTTGACTGTCCTCCGTCGCTCGGACTCATTACTCTGAACGGTCTTTGCGCCGCCGACACGCTGCTTGTTCCGATTCAATGCGAGTTCTATGCGCTTGAAGGTCTTTCGCAGCTTATTTCAACCGTCAGAACGGTTAAAAGACTTTATAATCCCTATATCGAGATTGAAGGCGTTCTGCTTACAATGTATGACGGAAGGCTGAATCTAACCCAGCAGGTCGTTGACGAGGTCAAAAAATGCTTCCCGAAAAAAGTTTACTCAACCTTCATTCCGAGAAATGTCCGCCTTTCGGAGGCTCCGAGCTACGGCCAGCCCGTGCTCTATTATGACAAAGCATCAAAGGGAAGCAAGGCATATAATGACCTTGCAGACGAATTTCTTAAATTAAACGGAAAGAAATAAGGAGAAGAAATTATGGCACCTAAAAAAAGCGGTCTCGGCAGGGGAATAGATTCTCTGCTTCTGGATAATTCTCTTGAAGAAAATAACTCCGCACAGGCAGTTAAACTCAATATTATGGATATTGAGCCTAATAAAGAGCAGGCAAGAAAACAGTTTGACGAGCAGGCTCTCTCCGAGCTTGCAGATTCGATTTCAGAGCACGGAGTGCTTCAGCCGCTTCTTGTGCGTCCGCTCATCGGCGGCGGTTATCAACTCATCGCAGGCGAAAGAAGATGGAGAGCAAGCCGCCTTGCAGGTCTTACACAAGTTCCCGTTATTATAAAGGATTTAAGCGACACCGAAGCCGCTGTTATTTCTCTTATAGAAAATTTGCAGCGTGAAGACCTCAATCCTGTTGAAGAAGCTCTCGGATTTGCTTCTCTTATGAAGGATTTCAATCTTACTCAGGAAGAAGCTGCGCAGAAGGTCGGCAAATCAAGGCCGGCAGTTGCAAATGCGCTCCGCCTGCTCAAGCTCCCCGAAAAAGTTCTTGATATGATAAGAGAAAACAAGCTTTCGGCAGGCCACGCCCGTGCGCTTGCCGCAATTGAAGATAAAAAGACGGTCATTGCCGCCGCAAATCTCATAGTCGAAAAAGGTCTTTCAGTCAGAGAAGCGGAAAAGCTTGTTAAAACTCTGACGGCAGAAAAGAAAACAAAGCCCGCAAGAAAAACGAGAAATTCATTCTTTGACGAGGTTGAGCTTTCACTCAATCAGTCGCTCGGCAGAAAAGCAAAGGTCATAACCAATGGTAATAAGGAATCCGGCACTCTTGAACTTGCTTTTTATGATAAGGATGATCTTGCAAGAATAGCCGCCGTGCTTTCGGCTCTTGAATAATCATTCGGTGAACCATTCAGAATTCCAGATTCTGTTTTTGAGATTTTCGGTTATTTCATCAAGCCTGCCGAAATCCATAGCTTCAACATAAAGCTTTTCAAGCTCATCATGAATTTTCTTTGCCTCATTAAGAGCGGAAACGGCTTCATCCATCAGCTCTTTTGAGGCATTTTTCAAGAAGCGAAGTCTGACCTTGTGTGATTTGAGTTTTTCGCCGTCATAGAATCTGTTGAGATAAACCGTTTTTGACGGAATAATATCCGGCTTCATAAAAATATCTTCCGAAACAAATCCGACGGACAGCTCTTTTATTATGATATGTCTGATTGATTTATCTCCCCGGACGGACGGCGAAACGATAACATCATATCCGCTTGCAACGGCGTAATTTCTGATTTCTTCGAGGAACAGAGATGATGCGGCGCCGAAATCATCTTTCAGAAGAATTATTTCATCGCAGTTTTCAATCACGGTATCCCTCATAAACATAAATCCTTTCGGCGTGATTGCTTCAAGCAGGCGCTTGTTTTCAATGCCGATTTTTGAGGAAAGACGCTTGATTTTTTTCGTTGCAATTCTTGAAGCATATCGGCGCAATTTCTCTTTATCAAGGCACGAATGGCAGATATCTGCTCCGTCTGAATAAAGCGAAAAAGCGGAAGCATTGAATCTTTTGCTTTTTTCATGATATTCTCTGTTTTTATCGGTTATTTCGATGATTTTTTCTTTATTCTCTTTATGAATATCAGTATTCCAGCAGTCACCGAGATTGATTATCTCATCTGCCGCTCCGGGATAAACGGGATCGGCAATATGCGGAGCCGTGCCGTCAAGAATTCTTATTCGCAGAGAAGGAAAAACAATTGCGTCGAGCGAATCGGGATCAGATGAGCAAAAATACCTGCTGCACGAAATATCGTTTTCTTCAGTGAACTTTGCAATTTTCTTCATAAGAGAGGATTTTCCCGTTCCGGGACCTCCCTTTAAAATATATGTATATCCTCCGTCATAATTTTTTCTTAAATCAAAGCACGAAAAAAAACCGTTTGGAGATCCTGACCCCCAAAAATACTTATCGTTCATACCGAAACCTCCTTTTTATCAGCATATTCCGGCTGAAAAAATTTGTGAAAGGTTAAATAAGTTACATAAAAGACTTGATATTATTAATCAAATAATATATAATATATAAGAATTAAATAAAAGCAAGCAGAGCTTTATTTTGATCATGTGGCGTGTGGGTCCTGTGCGACAGGGCACTGTGAACCATGTCAGGCGGGTGAACCGAGCAGCATTAAACGGGCAGCTTTGTGCGCCACAGTCTGCCTACCGCCATGTGATCAAGATAAAGCTTTTTTTAAAGGAAAGGATGTGAAATGATGTATCAAGCTTTATACAGAAAATGGAGGCCATCAACATTTGATGATGTTTACGGTCAGCCTCATGTTACAAAGACATTAAAAAATGAGCTTGAAAACAACAGAATTTCACATGCCTATCTTTTTACCGGCTCAAGAGGAACGGGCAAAACCTCCTGCGCAAAGATTCTTTCAAAGGCGGTCAATTGCCTTGATCCTAAAAACGGAAATCCCTGCAATGAATGTGCAATATGCAAAGGCATTGATAACGGCTCGGTGCTTGATGTTATCGAAATCGATGCGGCAAGCAACAACGGCGTTGACAATATCAGGGATCTTCGTGAAGAAGCGAATTTTACTCCGGCAAACGCAAAATACAGAGTTTATATAATCGACGAAGTTCACATGCTTTCAATCGGAGCGTTCAATGCGCTTCTCAAAACTCTTGAAGAGCCTCCCGCCCATGTTATTTTTATTCTGGCAACAACAGAAATCCATAAGCTTCCGGCAACTATCCTTTCAAGATGTCAGAGATTTGATTTCAAGAGAATTTCTCCCGAAGACATAACGGCAAGGCTTCAATATGTTGCGGAAAAAGAAAATGTTGTTCTTTCCGAGCCTGCCGCCGCTCTGATTGCAAGAATTGCCGACGGCGGAATGAGAGACGCTCTTTCTCTTCTTGACAGATGCTTTGCAATGGGCAGCAATATTGATGAAAATGTTGTCAGCTCCGCCGCAGGAATTGCCGGCACTGTTCATCTCTTCTCTTTCTCGGAATATGTTGCAAATAATGATTTTACCTCTGCCCTGAAGCTCGTTTCAAAGCTTCATAATGAATCCTGCGATATAGACAGTTTATGCACGGAGCTTACTCTGCATTTTAGAAATCTTATGGTTGCAAAAACCGTTAAAGACATAGGAAATCTGATAGTCTGCTCAAAGGAAGAGCTTGAAAATCTTGTTAAAAGAGCAGAAAGCCTTAAGCTTTCAAAAATTCTCGAATGTATCGGCATTCTTGAACAGACCTCAAAAAATATCAAGAACGCTTCAAATAAAAAAATTCAGCTTGAAGCCGCAGTCATCAAAATGTGCGGTCCGTCTGTTTCATCCGGCTCTTCTTCATCTCCGGAGCTTGAAGAAAGAATCAATATTATTGAAGAAAAACTGAATGAGCTTCTTAAAAACGGAATAAAAGTTTCAGCTCCTAAAGAAGAAGCAAAACCCTCTCCCGAGGAAAAGCTCCCGAAAAAAGCGGAAGAGCCTCCGAAAGAAGAAAAACAGGAAGCTGCTCCTGCCGCAGAAAATGAAACAATTCCGGACGGTGAATTCAGAAACTGGAGCGAAGTTCTCGAAAAGCTCAAAGCCTGCGATATTCCTCTTTTCGGAATTATGTCAGATTCAACCGCCGCATTCAAAAACGGCAGAGTTTATATTTATTCTTCAAATCCGACTCTTTATGATTTTATCTGCAATGACGGAACTCATTCGAGATTCCTTTCAAAATCAATTTATGAAGTACTCGGCAGAAAAATGAAAATTGCGGTTTCAACAAACGAAAACAAGCCGGCTGAACAAAGTCCGCTTGAAAAATTAAAAGTAAAAATTAATGATTTCAACAACAACTGACGGAGGTTTTTAATATGAAAGCAAGAATTCCCGGCGCTCCCCAGGGCGGCGGCAACATGATGAAAAAAATTCAGGAAATGCAGGAAAATATGGAAAGGATCCAGCATGAGGTAGAAGAAACAGAATTCACCTCAAGTGTAGGCGGCGGAGCAGTTGAAGTTACGGTCAACGGCGCTCACGAGGTTACAAAAATCAACCTTAAGCCGGAAATCGTTGATCCCGAAGACATTGAAATGCTTGAAGATCTTATTCTTTCAGCCTGCAATGAAAGTATCCGCAAAGCAAACGAAGCTATGGAAAAAGGTATGGAAACCGCAAAAGGCGGCCTTTCCATCCCCGGTCTTTTCTGATGAGTGGATTTACACCTTCTCTTGAAAAATTAATAGACCAGTTTGCCCGCCTTCCTTCAGTCGGAAGAAAAAGCGCACAAAGGCTCGCTTTTTATATGCTGGATATGAGCGATAAGCAGGCTTCTGAATTCACCGAAACGATTATGAATGCAAGAGAATCCATTCACAGATGTGAAATCTGCTGCAATCTGACCGACGGTGAAATATGCAATATCTGCAATTCTCCCGAAAGAGATAAATCGGTCATCTGCGTTGTAGGCGATCCGAGAGATGTTATTGCAATTGAAAGAACTCACGAATATAACGGCTTATATCATGTTCTTCACGGTCTGATTTCTCCGATGAATGATATAAATCCGGAAGATATCTGCATCAAAGAGCTTGTTCTCCGCCTCGGTGATGATACCGTTAAGGAAGTTATAATGGCAACTGATCCTACTGTTGAGGGAGAAGCAACATCAATGTATATTTCAAAGCTCATAAAGCCTCTCGGCGTTAATGTCAGCCGCCTGGCTTACGGCGTTCCGGTTGGAGCTGACCTTGAATATGCAGATGAATTTACTCTTATCAGAGCAATTGAAGGCAGAAAAGAAATGTAAAAGTTATCCACTTATTTATACTTATCCACCTGCCTTTTTTTCACTTTTACACCTTGTTAAAAACAGGGCGTTAATAACTCTTTGTTATCAACTTTTTTATACTTGTCTTTTTATTCTTTAACTTCTATATTTTTCAGGAGTTCCGGGAGTTTTACCATATTTTCACTCTCTCTACTGATACTACTTGAATATAGAAAGATATATATCCGGAATTAAAAGGGAATACTCAATTTTTTTATAAAACATCCATTTTTTCCTATTGAAAAGGTGAATGAATTTCAGGAGGCAATTTATGAAGATTATTTGTAATTCGGCAGAATTATCAGAAGCTTGTCAGAACGTTCAGAGAGCAGCGTCTGCAAAAACCGCTATCCCTGCAATTGAAGGCATACTTATGTCTGCAAAAGGAAATACTCTTATTCTTACCGGCTATGACCTTGAAATGGGTATTACAACCTCTATTCCGGCAAATATAGAAGAAGAGGGAGATCTTGTTATCAATGCGCATATGTTCAGCGAAACTCTTCGTAAGCTTCCCGAAAATGTAGTCAGCATTGACAGCGATTCAAGGCAGATTGCTTCCATATCCTGCGGAGAATTTGAATCAACTCTTATCGGAATTTCGGCAGAAGAGTATCCGGAGCTTCCTTCCGTTACCGGCGGATATCCTATTTCGATTACCCAGGGTCTTCTCAAAGATATGATAAGAAAAACTATTTTTTCAGCTGCAGTTAAGGATAACAGCAAAGTTGTTCACACAGGTGTAAAATTTGAAATTGAAGAAAATCATATCAGACTTATTGCAGTTGACGGAGTTCGCCTTGCAATCAGAAACGAAAAAATAGATTATTCGGGTGAAAATCTTTCATTTGTTGTTCCCGCAAAAACTCTTTCGGAAGTTATGAAGCTTATGAACGACGATGAAGATACCGTAACTCTCGGCGTAGGAAAAAGACATATAATTTTTGAAGTTGGAGGCTATAACATAATTTCACGCCTTCTTGACGGCGAATTTCTTAATTATAAATCTGCAATTCCTTCTTCAACAAAAACGGTTATAACCGTTGACACAAGAAGGCTTATTGACAGCATAGACAGAACTTCTCTTATCATAACCGATAAGATCAAAAGTCCCGTTAAGTGCGCATTTGAAGATAATATGATAAAAATTTCGAGCATAACCTCTCTCGGAACGGCAAATGACAGAATTTATGCAAATATTGAGGGCGAAAGCTGCACTATCGGATTCAATAATAAGTATGTTATTGATGCTCTTAAGGTTTGCGACACCGACGAAGTCAGAATTATGCTCAGCGGTCCCATAAAACCGATTCTCATTGTTCCGCAGCAGGGAGATGAGTTCATATTCCTTATTCTTCCCGTGAGGTTGAAAAATGAAGATTAAAGCCAGAATTGTTGAAAAAAAACATGTATCAAAAAAAATAGATACCGAATTCATCAGGCTTGATTCGTTTCTGAAAATGTGTGATGCAGTTCAGACGGGCGGTCACGCAAAAATCGTTATTCAGGACGGCGAAGTCAAGGTCAACGGCGAAGTCTGCACATCAAGAGGAAAAAAACTCCGCAAGGGTGACAATGCCGAATTTGAAAGAACTGTTTATAAGGTCGAATAAGATTGAAAGGAATGGTTTTATAAAATGATAATATTGAACCATTCCGCAAAAAATTTCAGAAATATAGATGAAATTTCATTTGAGCCGCATCCCGAAATGAATATCATTTACGGAGAAAACGGCCAGGGAAAAACAAATTTAATAGAGAGTATCTGGATGCTTACCGGATTTTACAGCTTCAGAGCAAGAAAAAATATTCAGCTCATAAAGCAGGGAGAAAACGAAGCGGAGATAGAAACCGTGTTTTTTTCTCAACAAAGAGAGCAGACGGCGCAGATGAAAATCAATAAGCATAAGGAGCTCATTTTAAACGGAGTAAAAGAAGAATCCCCGAGAGCTATTATGGGAAAATTTTATTCCGTTGTTTTTTCGCCGCATACTTTGAGCATAGTTCAGGACGGTCCTTCAGAAAGAAGAAAACTGCTTGATGTTGCGTTGAGTCTTATAAAACCGAATTATGCGGTTATTATGTCAAGATATCTCCGGGCAGTTGACCAGAGAAATTCTCTTCTGAAAAAATATGCCGAAAAAAAATTTGATCTGATGTATTTTGAGCCGTGGGACAGAGAAATTATTGAGCTTGGCTCAAAAATAGTAAGATATCGCCTCGATTATATAGATATGTTGTCCGGTATTTCTGAAGATATATATAATGGTATAAGCTCCGGCAGAGAAAAATTTTCTTTTTTCTATGATTTTTCAAAAGAAAATATCAGCGACGAAGAAATAAAAGCAAAGCTCACGGAAGATATTGAAAAAACAAGAGATTCCGATTTTAAACGCCTTTATACGAATGCAGGTCCTCATACTCACGATCTGATTCTGAATCTTGATGAAAGAGATGTGCGCCTTTTCGGCTCCCAGGGTCAGCAGCGTTCGTGCGCTCTTTCACTTAAGCTCGGAGAAGCATCGGTTATTGAAAAAATTACGGGTGAATGCCCGGCCGTGCTGCTTGATGATGTTATGAGTGAGCTTGATGAAGGCAGACAGAGTTTTATTCTGAATTATCTCAATAACTGGCAGGTATTCATTACCTGCTGTGATCCCTCGCAGCTTCTCCGTTCCGAAAAAGGAAAAGCTTTTGAAATAAAAAACGGCAGGCAAAATGGAGTTAAACTCAATATGCTTTAAAATAAAGCAGTATGTTTCCGTCAACAAAACCATATTGAGTTCGGCTCTGAGTAAAGGAAATGAATTGAATGTATCTTCATCTCGGATTGGATAAAGTTATAACCTTTGATGAAATAGTCGGGATTTTTGATCTTGACACATCAACGGTTTCAAAAGCAACAAGAACTTATCTCGCAAAAGCGGAAAAAGCGGGAAAGGTTGAAAATGTCTGCTATGATCTTCCGAAATCATTCATTGTGTGCAGGAATAAAGACGGCGAAGAAAAGGTTTATATTTCGCAGATTTCGTCAACAACTCTGCTTAAGAGAACAGGATATGTTGACAGTCTTAATAATCTCTGAAAAAATATTAAGAAATTTTAAAAAAACTATTGACAAATGTTATTATAGGGTATATAATCATTGAGCATTCAAGAAACGCCGTTGCGTTTTTTAGTCGGTGTTGATGACGTTGAGGGTCCACCCGTTCCCATCCCGAACACGGTAGTTAAGCTCAACAGTGCCGAAAATACTTGGCTGGAAGCGGCCCGGGAAGATAGGTCGACGCCGACACTTATAAAATAACCACCCAAAAGGGTGGTTATTTTTTTATAATAAAATTTATCCGCAGTCACTTTTTAAAGAGACTGCGGATCTTTGATATTCCGGAAATCAGTTTGTTTTGCCGAAAATTTCAGCGGGAAGAATTGCCGAACTGTCGCCCATAACCGTGGGTAATTTGCCGTCCCAGGAATCATAGAATTTGTTTGCGAGAACCTTATCCGTAAGAGAATCGGAAATTTTCTTGTTTGCTTCCGCTTCGGCATTTGCTCTGATTTTAAGCGCATTTGCCTCGCCTTCGGCAGCTTTTTCCTTGACCTTTGCATCAGCTTCGGCTTTTTCGATTGCCTGCTGGTTGACTATCGCCGCTCTTTCATATTCAAGCTGTGCGTTCTGCTTTGCGGCGATTGCGTCGTTATAGCTGTCTTCAAAATCTGTGTTTGAAATTATGACCTTGTTAATGAAAATTGTGTTTTCGCCGTATTTGCTGTCAAGAATCGCCTGAAGCTTTGTCTGGGTAAGAGGCTCGATTTTTCCTCTGTTGGTCGCATCAATGTTGTTCAGCTCTTTGGATGCCGTTTTGATTGCCGATGAAACAACTGCGCTGTTGATGATGTCGGTTTGGTAGTTTGAAACGTTCGCAACGAGCCATGCGGATTTTTCGGATGAAATCTGATAAGTTACTATAACATTCTCATAAAAAATCGTTGCTCTTTCGCTTGTTTCCGACCATATCTGACCGTCAACCGTCAGATCCTGCTGCTTGTTGTTAACTTTCTCCATTGACTGAATAAAGGGAATTTTGAAAGTAAAGCCGGGCGCAACGGGATTGGGATTTACCTGGCCGAATGTTGTTTTAACGCCGGTATATCCGGTAGGCACTATCGCAATTGATGACCCGATTGTTGCAAGAACAACAACCGCAGCAATGATTATTGCCGAAAGCTTGATGGGATTAAAGTTTTTCATATTGATTTTTACCTCCGTAAATTTTTTCAATTCCCAACGGATTTGTTTTCCGTTGTATAAATTATATAGGAAAACATACTCTGTGTAAATACCCGAAATGGAGAAAAAGGCAGGGTTAATTGCCCGATTTCGGAAAAATAGAATTCCGCTGCATTTCAAAATCAAATGTGGTTGAACATCTTGTAAGAACAAAATAAACATAGTATAATTATAAAGTCAACCGGATTTTGAGATGATGATCTTGCTTAAAAATGATTGATTTTATACGGGAGTGTAGTTTATGAAAAGCATTTCTCTTAACGGCACCTGGAGGCTCAAGGGCAAAGAGCAGGAGAGCCGGGGCGATTATATTAATCTCAATGCAATTGTTCCCGGCGAAGTTCAGCTCGATTTATCTGCGGCGGGATTTTTGCCGGAGGATCTGTTCAAAGGCAAAAATATACGGGAAACGGAAAAATATGAGGGCTGGGAATGGTGGTATGAACGCTCCTTCGATGCCCCTGCCGAGCGTGAAAATGTTTATCTTGTATTCTGCGGCGTGGACTGCGTTGCCGAATACTTTCTGAACGGTCAGAAAATCGGCGAAAGCAAAAATGCTTTTATCCGCCATGAATTTGAAATCGGAAGCAGGCTTATTGACGGCGAAAACACCGTTGCCGTGCATATTTTGTCGCCAATGGCTTATGCTCATTACCGTCCGTTTGATATTTCATCCATATATTTTTCCGGGCATATCGGCTTCAACGGCACAGCCACTGCTCTGCGCAAGCCCCCTCACAGCTTTGGATGGGATATTATGCCCCGTGCCGTCACATCGGGAATATGGCGGGATGTTAGAATTGAAATAAGAGATAAGATCGAATTTGAACAGTTGTTCTTCAAATCCGACCTTGGCGGATTCTCGGTTTCTTATGAGCTGAAAAGCAGATATTCTGATTTCAGAAATGTGGAGCTTGAATTTACCGGCAGCTGCGGCGAAAGCAAATTTTACAAAAAATTCCGTGCAAAATGGAAAATCGGCGGCAGAGAGCGCATAAATATTGACGATCCTCAGCTTTGGTGGCCTTATGGTTACGGCAAGGCAAATCTTTATGATGTGACAGTAAATATTTATTCCGGCGGCGGACTTGTTCACACCGAAAATCACAGAATCGGACTTCGCACGGTTGAGCTTGACCGCACGGATTATACCGACGGAATACACGGAAAATTCAGATTTATCATAAACGGCGTTGAGGTAATGTGCCGGGGTTCAAACTGGGTACCGCTTGATGCTTTTCACAGCAGAGATAAAAGCCGTTATGAGCAGGCGCTTCCGCTTGTAAAAGACATAGGCTGCAATATACTCAGATGCTGGGGCGGAAATGTTTATGAAGACCACGGATTTTTCGATTTCTGCGATGTCAACGGCATTATGGTGTGGCAGGATTTCGCAATGGCGTGCAACAGCTATCCGGAGGATGCGGAATTTCTTGAGGATATCCGCCGTGAAGCCGAATTTATCGTTCGTGAATACAGAAACCATCCGTCTATCATTCTTTGGAGCGGCGATAACGAAATAGACTGGTGCCACAGAAATATCGGCAGAGACCCGGATACGAATGTCATCACCCGGAAAATACTCCCCGAGGTGATAGTCAGAAACGATATAGGCAGACCATACCTGGCAAGTTCACCCTATATCACCGGCGAAAATTTCCGTGACAGGACCCTTGAGCCCTCCGAGGCTCATCTGTGGGGCGCAAGAGATTTCTATAAGTCGGATTATTATAAGCAGAGCAAGGCTCATTTTGTAAGCGAAACGGGATATCACGGATGCCCTGCATTGGAATCGATCAAAAAGTTTATCAATGAGGATAAAGTGTTTCCCTATTTTGATAATGATGAATGGAATCTTCATTCAACCGATGTCAATCTGAATAACGGCAGAGTAATGCTTATGCACAGGCAGGTGCGTCAGCTTTTCGGCGAGGTACCCGATAATGCAGAGGATTATATACTTGCTTCGCAGATTTCCCAGGCGGAGGCGAAAAAATATTTTATCGAACGTGTAAGAATCGCCCGCCCGCAAATATCGGGAATAATATGGTGGAATTTGCTTGACGGCTGGCCTCAGATGTCGGATGCGGTTGTTGATTACTATTTCGCAAAGAAGCTTGCATATAGCTATATCAAACGCTCTCAGGCGCCTTTTGCCGTTATTGCCGGAGAGATAAGCTCATGGGAGCTTCCCGTTTTTGCCTGCAATGATACTCTCACGGAAAAGAGCGGCAGGGTCATCGTGACCGATGCCGATACCGATGAAACGCTTTTTGAACGGGATTTTACCGCTGCGCCGAACTGCACAACAAGAATCGGCAGCTTCCCCGTTTATTACTCCGAAAAGCGTATGTTTATCATCAAATGGGAAACCGCCGATGAAAGCGGATTTAATCATTACACTGCGGGCAATGTTCCGCTTGACCTGGAGATTTACAAAGGCTGGCTTAAAAAACTGAATAACAGCTTACATTGAATTAAGTTTTTAAACAATATGTCCCGATCTGTTCAAATGAGCAGACCGGGGCTTTGTCATAGTTTTTCGGATTATTTTGTCATTGCTTTTTCGAGCATATTTCCAAGCTCGATTCGAACATTCTCAAATGTTTTACCGGAATATGTGTAATCTGTAAGGTTGTTTGAAACCTTTTTGATTATCTTATCGGTTTCCTTTTAGCCGTTTACTATCGGCTCAATTACGGCCAGAAAATACTCTGTTATTTCTTCGGGTGTTTGCTGCATTTTTTGTGACAGCCACCAATTCACCGTTTCCACAAAAGACGAAGAAATGTGATTTACAAGATAGTCCTCCGGTAACTTTGATGTGCTGAGCATACCTTTGTCCGCATATTGCCGCATGATCAATTCTTTGAGATTGCTTTTGAAATAACGCAGGAATATCTCATTGTTTTGCGAGGAAAGAAGTTCAAGGATGTTACTGTCATTTTTCTGCAAGTGACGCAGAAGATGCAGGAATACGGAATCCGTCTCACTGCCGCAGGAATAGTGATAATGCCCGTGAGGAAGACCCATAGCGGCATCAACGATATGTCCGAATAATTCTTCGCACAAATCCTTTAACAGATAATCCTTCGTTTCAAAATGTGCGTAGAATGTAGTTCGACCAACATTGGCTCTGTCAATGATCTCCTGCACAGATATTTGATTATAATGTTTCTCGGCCAAGAGGGCTGTGAACGCTTGGAAAATTGCGTCTCTTGTTTTCTTCTGCCGTCTGTCCATATAAACCTCCCGAACACTTTTCGCAAAATGTTCTATAGCGAACAACGGGAAAGAACTGGTTATTGTTTTCTTTCTCAAAATCAGTATAATATATTTTGTACCGAACAAACAGTTCTGTAACGAATATATTATACACCATGTGTGTGAATAAGTCAATGAAGAGAGGGCGAACAAATGCTGAAAAAAATCAATGACTTTCTGGCAGGAGTACCTGCTACCATCGTAGCCGGTATCTTCCTTCTGCTGGATTTAGTACCTCATCTGATGGAAGAGTTCGGCGGCTCTGCTGTCAACTTCAATTTTCTTCCTTTCGATCTGGCATGGGTAACTGTTATCATCAGCGGTATTCCTATACTCTATCTTGCTGTATGGCGTGTGATTTATAATCCCGGCATCAGCAAAATTTCTTCTGCACTGCTGATCTCTATTGCTATGATTGCTGCCATTGCCCTCGGTGATCTGTTTGCCGCCGGTGAGGTGGCATGGATCATGGCAATCGGCGAAATTCTGGAAGAAAAGACCACCGATCGAGCAAAGAAAGGTTTGAAAAAACTGATTTCGCTTGCACCCACACAGGGTAGACGCATTGTTGGTGGTAAGGAAGAACTGATTCCTGCCGAAAAGATCAGTGAGGGAGACATTCTCCGTATACTCCCCGGTGAGACGATCCCTGTTGACGGTATCATCATCAGCGGCGAGACCTCTGTTGACCAGTCTATTTTGACCGGTGAGTCTCTGCCTGTTGACAAGGCCGTGGGGGACAGCGTGTTCTGCGGTACGATCAACCGCTTTGGTTCCATTGATATTCGTGCCACCAAAGTTGGAGAGGACAGTTCTCTGCAAAAGCTGATCCGTATGGTGCAGGAAGCCGAGGATAAAAAAGCACCGATGGCGAGAATTGCCGACGTTGCCGCAAGCTGGCTCGTTCCCGTTGCGCTGCTGATTGCTGTAATCGCCGGTATCGTCACCAACGATATTGTTCGTGCTGTTACGGTTCTTGTTGTTTTCTGTCCTTGTGCTCTTGTTTTGGCTACTCCCACAGCGATCATGGCGGCGATCGGGCAGGCAACCAAGCATGGCGTTATCATCAAGTCCGGCGAGGCTCTGGAAAAGATGGGTAAGGTCAATACCATAGCTTTTGACAAAACCGGTACGTTGACTTATGGTCGCTTGGAAGTCAGCGATGTCATTTCCTTTGATGCCTCCATTGATGAAAACGCACTGCTGTCGATGGCGGCATCTGCCGAAGCAAAGAGTGAACACCCGTTGGGAAAAGCAATCGTTGCTTGTGCAAAAACTCGGAATGTTCCGATCATGGAATCCGATGTATTCAAGATGGCCGCCGGTAAAGGCATCTATGCAAAAATTGAAAATAGAAAGCTGTTCTGTGGTAATGAAGCCTACCTCAATGAAAATGGTGTCGTCCTGAGCGAAGAAATTAAGCAAACAATCGAAGCTCTGCGCTCACAGGGTAAAGCATCCATTCTGGCAGCAGAGGGAACAAACTGCATCGGTGTTCTGGCAATGTCCGATGTTCTCCGTCCCGAAGCAAAAGCTATGGTTGACCGCCTGCATAGCATGAATACCGATATTGTTCTGCTGACCGGTGATAATCAGAAAACCGCTGATTACTTTGCACGACAAGTTGGCATCAGGCAGGTCAGAGCGCAACTCCTGCCCGAAGAAAAGGTGAGCAATATCACCGCTATTCAGAATGAAGGAAAAGATGTCTGCATGATCGGTGACGGTGTCAACGATGCTCCTGCTCTGAAAACTGCCAATGTAGGCATAGCGATGGGCGGTCTGGGCAGCGATATTGCGGTAGAAGCGGCTGATGTTGTTCTGATGAGTGACGATATTTCCAAGTTGCCTTATCTGAAGCGGCTATCTGATGCTACGGTTAAGACCGTCAAGTTCAGTATTGGGCTGTCTATGTGCATCAACCTATTGGCAGTTACACTATCCGTCATGGGTGTGCTGAATCCGACAACCGGCGCACTGGTACATAATGCAGGTTCCTGCTTTGTAGTTTTGATTGCAACGTTGCTGTATGACAGAAAGTTTGAATAAATGAAAAATCCCGGTTATTGCTCCAAAGTGGTGTGCAGCAACCGGGATATTTTTAGTCTAAGAGCTTATACTCTGTAACTGTTTTCAAATAGGTTTCGGGATCGCCGTTCAAGATAAGGTCTGCGTACTCCAAAGGAGCGTTGTAGATCAGCCAGTCCAATTCCGACCTTTGATACATATTATCAGCGACCTCGTTTTCCACGGCAATGGTGTCGATGGAAATCATAGTGCCGTCGGAGTATTTCAGTTCGACGCAGGCGGTGTCGATGTTGAATTCACAGGAAAGCAATGTGTTCAGTGTGACCTCCTTAAATCATTCCGAAATGTTTCAGCGCGTCCATGATCGCTTTTTCTTTCTCCGGCGGGCATTGGGGTTGTTTTGCATTGGGATTTTTCGGCTTATTGTAGTTCTCCCGTTCGATGATGCCGTGTTTTTGCTTAACCTGAGCGATATAAAGATGTGAAACTTTCAGACCGTATTTCTTCAAAACATACGCTTTTATTTCATCATAAGTCGCTTTTGTTTCCGCCGATGTTGCGTCCAATTCATCAAGGTCAATATTCACATCTACCGTGAATTTCGGCTTTTGTTGGGACAAGAGAACAACACTCTCAACATGGCCCGTGCGGGGGAAGAGATCAAAGGGCGCAGCTTTGACTGCGGCATAACCGAGGTCTTTGAAGAGAGCGCAGTCACGGGCGAGGGTTGCGGGGTCGCAGGAAACATAAACTATTCTGTCCGGGTTGAATCTGACGGCGCTTTTTATCATTTCGGGCGAGCAGCCTTTTCTCGGAGGGTCAAGAATGATAACATCCGGAGAGACGCCCTCTTTTTCAAGCTCAAGAGCGGCTTCGGCGGCATCGGCGCATATAAAGCGGGCGTTCTTTATGCCGTTGAGTTCTGCGTTTTCTTTTGCATTTTCAATTGCCTCGGGGACTATTTCAACTCCGATAATATTTTGGGCTTTTGTCGCCATCGAAAGACCTATTGTGCCTGCTCCGCAGTAAAGATCCATAACGGTTTCGCTGCCTGAAAGCGAAGCATATTCGGCGGCTTTTGCATAAAGGCGTTCCGCCTGATCGTGATTGACCTGATAGAACGAAAGCGGCGAAATCCTGAATTTCAGTCCGCAGAGAATGTCGGTAATACAGTCCGTTCCGAACAGAGTTCTGCATTTTTCGCCCATAATGACATTTGTTTTTTCTTTGTTGGAATTTATGATGATGCTTTTTATGTTTGGTTCTGCTCCGGTGAGCACGGAAACGAGCTTGCTTTCGTTCGGAAGTCTGCTGCCGTTGATAATTGCGCAGACCATTATTTCTCCCGTGCCGACACCTTTGCGCAGATAGATATGGCGAAGAAGGCCTTTGTGAAGAGCTTCATCATAAACGGAAACATTTTCGGATCTTATGTATTTATCAAAGGCATTCAGAATGCCTTCAAATTCCTTTGGCTGAAGCCGGCATCCCGGGCAATGAACAACTCTGTGGCTGTGGGGAGAGAAGAATCCCATTTTTATTTCGCCGTTGTCGGCGGCAACGGGATACTGCGCCTTGTTGCGGTAACCCTCCGGTTTTTCAGACGGAGTGATTTCTTCAAATTCAGGCTCAACTCCGCCGATTCTTCTGAAGCATTCCTTAACATTTTCGGCCTTTATCCTGCATTCCTCGGCATAGTCGATATGCGCAAAAACGCAGCCTCCGCATTTGAGATAAACGGGGCAGGACGGCTGAATTCTGGATTCGGACGGCTTTATGATTTTTTCGACCTTTGCAAAGGCATAGGTCTTTTTTACTTTGAGGATATGAGCGGAAATATCGTCTCCGGCTGCCGCAGCAGGCACGAATATCGCCATTCCGTCATATCTTCCGACGCCGCTTCCGTCAGCCGTGCAGGAATCAATATGAAGATTTATGATGTCATTTTTCTTAAGCAAAGTCTTTTCCTCATTTCAGAGAAATATAATTGAGAGTAACTTTTATCATAATGATAATTGCGATTATCATAGCGGGATTCAGAAAGAATACGGCAGCCTTTTTCGGGGCATCGAGAGCGGTTGATTTCTTTTGCAGCTTTTTTCTGCCCTTGACTATCATAAATCCGGCAGAGCCGACAACCGATATGGCGAGCAAGGTAAAAAGGATAATAAGATATATTTTATTCTGCATTTCAACATCCGGCACGTCTTCAACAAGGAAGCCGGCAAAAACGGAATAAAGATTATTTGCGAAGTGAATCATAACGCCGGTCCAGAGGCTTTCGGTCAGGCAGACCGCATAGCCGATCGCAAGGCCTGCCATAAAGGCAAACGGAGCCTGGATCAGATTCCCGTGAAGAATCGCAAAAACCACGGCGGAAACGACGATTGCGAAGGTGTCGCCGTATTTTCTCAACGGCTGCATAACTGCGCCTCGCATTCCGAGCTCTTCAACGAGCGCAGGCACAACGGCAATTGCAATAATATAGGCGAATCTGCCGAAAAATCCCGACGGGGTCGAGGTTTCGGGCAATGAAAGCTCAACGCCGAAGGTGGAAGCAGCTGTAGCGATAACGCTTGTAACATAGTTCGCAATCAGGCATATAAAAAATCCGAACGGAACGGCAAGAATCGACAGGCTCATGCCGGCGGGCTTGGTGAATTTGAAAATCTCCGTTCCCGTTTTATTCTGAAGATAAATGCCGCCTATTGCAAATGGCAGACCGATGCTGAAAATCGAATTGAGCGCAATGAAGCAGGATTCGAAAATTTCGCCGTGAAGATAAGCATCGAGAGCGGGCGGAAACAGAAGCAGAGCGCCGAAAAGATACTGAATAATTATCGAGGCAACTATGCAGATGCCCGCAGTTATTCCGGCGGAGCGGATGCCTTTCTTTTCATATTTTATTTCAAGCTCTCTTTGTTGAAGAAAGAATTCGCAGTCAGTCAAGAAATCACCTTTTAAGTCAATTTTTCTATTCTATATTTTAGCGCAAAAATGCGGTTCATACAAGTATTTGAAACAATTATTATAATTTTTATTTATTATTGCTTATTGTAATAATATCAATTATGGTGTAAAATTATCTTGTATAGTTATTTTCGGAGGAAAACATAATGAACAAAAAAATCAGCAAAATTCAACTTGAAGAAATGATGACTGCAAGGCTTTCTCATCTATTCGGAGTTTCGCCCGCCGAAGCAACTCTTGATCAGTTTTACAGAGTACTTGCAGGCATTTCAAGAGATATGGTAAGAGATGTCCGCAGGGAAACGGATAAGATTTCCAAAGAGCAGGAGCAGAAAAAAATCTATTATCTCAGCATGGAATTCCTTATGGGCAGAAGCCTCAAAAATACTCTCTATAATCTGAATCTTACGGATGTTGCAAAGGAAGCTCTTGCGGATTACGGCATAAATCTCGATAAGCTTTATGACTGCGAGCCGGACGCAGGTCTCGGCAACGGCGGTCTCGGCAGACTTGCCGCCTGTTATCTTGATGCGCTTGCAAATCAAGGTTACAGAGGAATGGGCTATTCGATTCTTTATGAATATGGCATTTTCAAGCAGAAAATCATAGACGGCTGGCAGACCGAAATGCCCGATTTCTGGCTTCCGGGCGGAGAAGCATGGCTTATTCCCCGTGAAGACAGCACGGTTGAGGTCACATTTGAGGGCAGGATCGAAGACAGCTGGGAGGGCACATTCCACCATGTTGAGATCAAAGACGGCAAAACCGTTAAAGCCGTTCCCTATGATCTCATGGTCGCAGGAAAAGACGGCGTAGGCGCCGCAGTTCTCCGCCTCTGGTCCGCAAAGGTTGACGGAATCGACATGGCGATGTTCAACCAGGGCGATTATATGAGAGCGATGGAAGAAAAGGCAATGGCAGAGGTCATCAGCAAGATCCTCTATCCTGCCGATAACCATCCCGAGGGAAAGAGCCTCCGCCTTCGTCAGCAGTATTTCCTTGTTTCCGCATCGGTGCAGGATATTGTTGCCCGCCATCTGAGAGATTACGGAACTCTTGAAAACTTTGCGGAAAAGAATGCAATTCATATCAACGATACTCATCCCACAATGGCAATTCCGGAGCTTATGAGAATTCTTCTCGATGAGTGCGGCTACGGCTGGGATGATGCTTTCGGAATCGTTGAGAAAACCTGCGCTTACACCAACCATACCGTTATGGCGGAAGCTCTTGAATGCTGGGGAGAGGAGCTTTTCGGCAGACTTCTTCCGAGAATTTACCAGATAGTCAAAGAAATCGACAACCGTTTCAGAAAGAAGATATGGGATGAAACCGGCGATGCCGGCAGAGTTGAAAGAATGGCTGTTATCTCAAACGGAGCAGTCAGAATGGCCAACCTCTGCGTTGCCGTCTGCCACAAGGTAAACGGTGTTTCCGCTCTTCACAGTCAGATTCTCAAAGACAGCGTTTTCCGTGATTTCTATACTCTTGAGCCGGATAAATTCACAAATGTTACCAACGGAATCGCTCACAGACGCTGGCTTTGCCAGGCGAATCCCCGTCTTACGGCATATCTGACCGAAAAAATAGGCGGCGGCTTTGTTCACGACGCAGGCGAACTTATCAAACTGCGTGATTTTGCGGATGACAAAACAACTCTTGATGAAATTGCCGCTATCAAGCTTGCAAACAAAACCGATTTTGCTTCAATGGTAAAGCAGAAAACGGGAATCGTTCTTGACCCTGCCTCAATTTTCGATGTTCAGGTAAAGAGACTTCATGAATATAAGCGCCAGCATCTGAACGCTTTCAATATTCTTGCAAAATACCTTGAAATCAAGGCAAATCCCAACGGAAATTATACGCCGCATACTTATATTTTCGGCGCAAAGGCGGCTTCGGGATATTATATGGCGAAGAAAATCATCGAATTCATCTTTGCCCTTGCAAACCTTATCAACAATGATCCCGAGGTCAATAAATATCTTAAGATAGTTTACCTTGAGGATTATAATGTCACTATGGCAGAGGCTCTTATGCCTGCCGCAGACATCAGCGAGCAGATCTCTCTCGCCGGAACGGAAGCCAGCGGCACGGGCAATATGAAGCTTATGATAAACGGCGCAGTTACTCTCGGCACCATGGACGGCGCAAACATCGAAATTTTTGATGCCGTCGGTCAGGATAATATCCTCATCTTCGGTATGAACACTCCCGAAGTCAACGAACTCAAGAGAAACGGCTATTATCCGCAGAATTATTATAACAATAACGCCGAGATCCACAACATTATCGAATTCATCAACAAGGGCATCGGCGGCAAGACCTTCGGAGAAATTTCCGGCACTATCGTAAATCACGATCCTTATATGGTGCTTGCCGATTTTGCCGATTACAGAAACATTCAGAAGATTGCCGAGAATGTTTGGGCAGATAAGGATAAATGGAACAGAATGTCCCTTATGAATATTTCGGGCGCAGGTATTTTTGCGGCAGACAGAGCCATCAACGAATATGCCGGAAATATCTGGCACAGCGAGAAGCTTAAATATGACAGATAAGGATTTTATGGAGCTTGCTCTTGAGCAGGCAAAAATTTCCGCAGCGGAGCTTGAAGTGCCAGTCGGAGCGGTCATAGTCAGAAACGGTGAGGTTGTTTCCGTTGGCAGAAACAGAAGAGAAAACGGAAAAAATGCGCTTGCCCATGCGGAAATCGAAGCGATTGACCTTGCCTGCCGGAAGCTCGGTGGCTGGAGGCTCTGGGAATGCGAAATGTTTGTCACTCTTGAACCGTGCCCGATGTGCGCAGGAGCGATAATAAATTCGAGAATCCGCCGCCTCGTTTACGGAGCCTCGGATGCAAAGGCAGGCTCATGCGGCTCGGTTATATGCCTTTTCGACCTGCCGTATACCCATAAGCCCGAGGTTGTCGGTGGTTTTATGAAGGAAGAATGCTCTGCGGTGATTTCGGAATTTTTTTCAGCTCTTCGCAGGCAAAAAATAAAGAATGAAGTGAAATTATGACAGCCGAAAACATAATTTTTATATTTGAAATGGTCGGTACCGTTGTGTTTGCCGTAACGGGAGTTATAACCGCAATCGAAAAGAAACTCGACATTTTCGGAGCGGTTGTGCTCGGAATGGCAACGGCGGTGGGCGGCGGCATTATCCGGGATCTGATTCTCGGTTATCTTCCGCCGACGGCATTCAGAAAGCCCGTTTTTGCCATCACCGCAATCGTAACTTCAATTCTTGCGTTCGCTCTTGCGTGGTGCCTCGGCAAAAGAATCAAAAAGCATTTCGATATATATGCGCAGATAATAAACGCTTTCGATTCCATAGGCCTTGCGGTTTTCACGATCGGCGGAATCAATGTGGCTGCTGCCTGCGGATTCGGTGAAAATTCGTTTCTTTCCATTTTCGTCGGAATTCTTACGGGAGTCGGCGGCGGTATGCTCCGTGACATTATGGCGGGAAAAATTCCCGGAATCCTGCGTGAAAGAGTTTATGCTCTTGCCGCCTTGCTCGGGGCGCTCGTTTATCAGATCCTCGTTGATTATGAGATAATGGACGGCGTGCCGGCAATGCTCTGCGGAGCGATAATAATTCTGCTCGTGCGTGCGCTTGCAACGATTTTCAAATGGAATCTTCCCAAAATAGACGAATTGGCAGACGAATAAAATATGAGTATTCCCGTTAACAGAATCATAGAAAATCTTGACCGCAGTTTTGCGAAAAAAGATTTTGATGCCGCCGAAAACCTTTTGAAATATTGGCTTTCGGAGGCTGAAAAAGAAAATGACATCCCCGGAAAAATTACCGTTCTCAACGAGCAGATAGGCTTTTACAGAAAGCTCGGCAGAGAAAAAGAGGGAGTTGAAGCAATTGAATCCGCTCTTGAATTTTCCGAAAAAAACGGACTTGATTCAACCGTTTCCTTTGCTACAATTCTTATAAATGCCGCAACGGGATATAAGGCGTTCGGAAAGGCGGAAAAGGCACTTCCTCTCTATGAAAAAGCAAAAGTAATTTATGAAAACAGCCTGAACGAAAACGATCCGAGGCTTGGCGGTCTTTATAACAATATGGCATTGACGGTTTCGGCGCTCGGCGATTTCAAAAGAGCAAAGGAGCTTTTTGAGAGAGCGCTTGAGATTATGAAGAGAGCGCCTCACGGAGAGCTTGAGCAGGCAATAACATATTGCAACCTTGCGGATCTCGTTTCAGCCGAAAAGGGCACGGTTGAGGGCGAAAAAGAGATTGCGGAATATCTCGGAAATGCGCTCGCTCTGTTTGATGAGCAGAGTGTTGAAAGAAACGGATATTATGCCTTCGTCTGCGAAAAATGCGCTCCGACCTTCGGCTTATACGGCTGGTTTTTGGCGGAAAGAGATATTTCAAAGCGTGCGGAGGAAATATATGAAAGGTCTTGAGCTTTCAAGAGGATATTTTGAAGAATTCGGATTGCCGATGCTTGAAAAAGAGTTCCCGGATATTCTTCCGTTTCTTGCGGCAGGCTTTGTCGGAAGCGGCTCGGAGCATTACGGTTTTGACGATGAAATTTCAAAAGATCATGATTTTGAGCCGGGTTTCTGCATTTTTCTCCCGAATAAGAACATTATAAGTGAAAGGCAGGAATTTCTGCTTGAAAGAGCCTATGCAAAGCTTCCGAAAGAATATTGCGGAGTAAAAAGGCAGAAGCTTTCGCCCGTCGGCGGCAACCGCCACGGAGTGAAAAGAACGGCGGATCATTTTCTTTCTGCAGTCGGAAAAGCAAACGGAGAACTGTCGGCGGAGGAATGGCTGCATATTCCCGATTATGCTCTTGCGGAAGCAGTCAACGGCGAAATATATTTTGATAATTACGGCGAATTCAGCCGTATCCGTGAAAAGATACGGAATATGCCGGAGGATATATTGCTCAAACGCATTGCGGGAAATATTCTTATTATGGCGCAGGCAGGGCAGTATAATTTTCAGCGCTGCTTAATGCACGGCGAGCCGGAGGCGGCTCAGCTTGCCTGCAATGAATTCATAAATTCGGCTGTGAAAACGGCATTTCTGCTCAACGGAAAATATATGCCATATTACAAATGGAGCTTTCGTGCGCTTCGTGAGCTTGAAAACGGAAAAGAGCTTGCCGAAAGGCTTTCTTATTTAATGAGCGGCAGCAATTTCGAAAAGCAGACGGCAAACAAAAAATCCGAAACGATTGAAGTAATTTCTTCGTTTTTCGTTTCGGAGCTTCAGAAAAAAGGAATAACAAAGGCAGTATGCGGCGACCTTGAAAAGCACGCCTATTCGGTCAATGACATGATAAAAGACGGCTCAATAAGAAACCTGCATATTCTAACGGCGATATAATCACCGGAATCTGCGGATATGAATACGAGGGAGCGATTCTTCCCGGGGATTTCACCTGCCCGCTTTTGCGGACACGATGCTTCTGATTTTGAACCGATTTATAAGGAGTAAAAATGAAAATAACATTGAATCCCAACGAAGAAATAGTCCGCTCCGTTAAGGAAGGACTTAAAATGAAGGGCGGATACTGCCCGTGCAGAATGGAAAAAACGGAAGATAACAAATGTATGTGCAAAGAATTCCGTGAGCAGATCGCAGACCCCGGATTTGAAGGCTTCTGCCATTGTATGCTGTATTACAAATCAAAGGAGGATTGAACGATGGCTGAAATTATTATTACAAAAGAAAATTTTGAAAATGAGGTTATTAAATCGGACAAGCCGGTGCTGATTGATTTTTGGGCGACCTGGTGCGGACCCTGTCAGATGCTTTCGCCCGTTATTGCCGAAATTGCAGATGAATATGACGGAAAAGTCAAGGTCTGCAAGGTCAATGTTGATAATGAGCCGGAGCTCGCCGCCGCTTTCAGAGTGCAGAGCATTCCGATGCTTGCCGTTGTGAAAAACGGAGAGGTAACGGATGTTGCTGTCGGTTACCGCCCGAAAGAAGAAATCATCGGATTATTAGATTGAAAAAAAGGACTTTAAGCCGTTGTAAAGCTTAAAGTCCTTTTGTGCTTTAAAAATCAAAGTTTTCCGATGCCGAAAGTGTATGTATCCGCTTTGCCGAGCTTGGAAGCATCATAAGTGCCGAGCATTTCAGCCATTTTAACGAAAGAAACCGTCTGTTCATACATCAGTTCGGGGTCAAATTTATCCATCTCGTGATTTTCGCTTTCAACGCAGAGATAATCGGGAGCGGTAACCAGCGCTATTTCGGGAATGCCGACATTGAAGAGCGACTGACCTTCTCCGAAATGAAGGAAATTGTGGCCTCGGAGAGTTACCGTGCGTACCTTTGATCTGCCTTCGAGAGAGCGGAAATAAATTTTATCCATCTCTTTATTTCCGGTGTAAACGACCTCTATGTCAACGGGATTCGTGCATTTATATTCGCCGTAATAATCTTTCCATTCGGTGCATCCGAGATGCTCAACGGTCAGACCGGCAACGGCTTTGATATGGCCGTCTTTTCCGTCCCATAAATCCTTGTGATTATAGAGCCAGAGGGAGGTTGACTGATCGCTGATTGCGTTGGGAGCCTTGAATTTCGGCAGCCTGAAATGGCCGCAGACGAAAGCAAAAATGAGGGTGCGTTCCGGTTTGTGCTCCGTGAAATATTTCATCATTGCAAGAAGAGAAACAGCTCCGTTTTCTTCAACGCAGTTAACGCCGTCGGTATGGGTGTTGATAATAACGGCTTCGTTTTTGTTTTTGCCTTCAATAGCGGCATAAACGGTTTCGCCGACGGCGGAGGTTTCTTTTTCTGCAAGAAGGGTGAGCGTTATTTTGTCCTTGCGTTCGCAGGCTTCGATAATCTTTTTTCCATCGGCTTCGTTGACCCAGAGAGCGGGGATACCCTGGTAATCGAGAATGAAATTGAGATACTGACCTTCAACCATTTCGCTGCTCATATCTTCCCATATACAGATTGCCGCTTTAACTCCCATTTCGTGAGCTACCTGCAGGAACGGAAATTTTACAAATGCACTTGCAACGGGTCCTTTGTAATATTTTGAAAGTTTAAGGTCTTTGGGCATGGCAGCCTTCTGATTGAAAGCGATTCCCGAATATATGCTCTTGAAATCGTGCACCTTGATAACGGCAATCTTATCCCTTGCCTGAAGATAATTTATGTGCTTGCCGTGAACACGGACAGCCTCTGCGGTAATGCCGGCAGCATCTGTTTCGCCCGAATACGGGAACGGAGATGAAACGTGAACCGGCATATCACCCTCTGCGGTGTGGATAACGATTGATGAGCTTTTTGCCTGCCATCTGTCAAAATATTTTATGTCGCTCTGCGGAGCGATGCCCATTGCGGAGATTTCGTCCTTTATGTATCCGATGAAATCATTGTGAGCCTTTGAACCCGTCGGCCTTGAGCCGAAGGAATTCATTTTTTCAACGCCTTCAAGCAGGCTTTTTTCGGAAAACGGATAATCATTCATTTTTTCTCCTTCTTTCTCAAAAACAGCCTCATTCCATAGGGGGAATGAAGCTTATTTTTTAAAATATGAATAATAATACTGTGGCAATGATCCAGAAGATCACCGGAATCGACCATCTTTCAAGGTAAGCGCCGATTTTGGTTACGAGAGCGGGGATGAAAGCAAATATTCTGCCGATAACGGGAACCTTTTTCTCTTTATATGCCATTTCCCAGAAAACAAGAATGTCTTCAACAAGCGGGAACTGACAGCAGAGAAGAGAAACGCCGATATAATATGAAAGAATATAGATTATGAAAAGCGGAATCGAATCATAGGGAGTGATTCCGAGCGGCTTGAGGTTGATATATCCCATAAGCATAAGCGGCCAGCCGATGATCATATTCATATAGCCGGGTCCGGTTGCCATAAGGTAAGCCGCAAAGCCCTTTGAAGCAAAGGCGTGGTCAATGTGGCCGCAGTTATCGTGAAAACCGATATAGCCGCCTTCTTCAACGGGGAGCTTAAGAATTTTGCAGGTCAGATGCTCCCAGAATGCTCTTATGAATGAGCCGGGAAGAGTGATGAGCTTTCCGATTATATATAACATTCTCATAACAGGTCGCAAACTCCCTTCGTGAATATTTCTTCAACTGAAATTTTGCCGTCAACAATATCCTTTGCCGTCTGCGAAAGCTCTTCCTGGCTGTATGATTCAAGAAGAGAATCTATATTGGAAGCGTTTTCGGATTTGCCGGTGCCGTTTTTCTTTGCGAGAGCGGTGCAGATATAAACCGTGTTGACAAGTTCATCCGTATAGCCTGAGGAATCGCCCATTGAATAGAGATAATATGCTCTTTCTTCGGCGGCATAGGCTTCTTCAAAAGCGTTGTCATAATCCTTTTGGAGAAGATATGTCACTGCAAGCTGGCGGTGAAGCTCCGGAATATAATCATAGGTTTGGAATGCCTCGGTGCAGATTTCCTTGACCTTGTCATATTCGCCGGAAAGGCGGTAGAACGTTGCATCAAGAACATATTTTGCATCAACCGTGTCATTGTATTTTGTGAAATCATCAATGAGGGTCTGCGCCTTGTCTTTTTCGCCCTTGAGCATCAGCGCACGGAGCTTTGTGAGATAAACCTTGTAATTGCCCTTGTCCTTTGCGAGCATTTCGTCCATCAGAGCGATTGCATCATCGGGCTTGTTCATTTTCAGATAAAGAGCGGCAAGGTCCTGATAATAGAGCCATGCGTAATTTTCTCCCGAAGCCTTTGCGGTCTTATCGAGAGCGGCATATTTTTCCGAAAGAAGCTCAAAATCATCGTTTTTGAGATATTCGGCAGCGTTGCATATCATATAGTAAACGAAAACATCGTCAACGTTCTCCTGGCCTTTGACGCTGAGGAACGCTTTTTCAATTTCGTCAACGGTTGCGCCGTCGTAAACCATGTCGCCGCCTGCCTGTGAAATTGCGTTATAGGAGCTCTGGAAGGTTTCGAGCATCTTTTTATAACTCTGAAGCTTTTTGTTTCTTGAAACATAGCCGTCATCTTCAACGGAGAAAACGGCGCCGATGCTGTTGCCCGCTTCAAGAGGAGAATATGCGTTTGCGATTGCTTCGATCTGCTTTGCCTTAAGACCGCAGCCTATTTTGACAAACGGAATTTCTCTGCCGAGAATGCTTGAAAGTTCATCTCTGACGGATGATGTTTCGCTGTAAGCATAATAAGCCGAATACCAGCAGTCATTTGCGGCATATCCGTCGCCCTTTGCGCTCTGAATCGCTATTGAGCTGACAAGGAAAACCTGAGCGGTTGCGAAAAGCGAAAGCAGGAGAGCGGCAAAGCCGATGATCCAGCCGGCAGCGGGGATTTTCGTTTTGAGAAGCTCTTTTTCGCAGGTTTCGCAATATTCGCTGCCCTCTTTGCATCTTCTTGATCCGCAGCGCACGCAAAGCTCGTCTTCGGGAATTTCTTCTTCCTCTTCTGCTGCTTCGCCCTCTTCGGAGGATTCTGCGGTTTCCGGATTTTCTTCCGCTGCTTCTGCGGGAGCTTCACCGGGAAGAGCTTCTTCCTGTAAGGCGGCAGTTTTTTTCTTTTTGGTTGAGAGAATTATTGCAGCTGCCGCAATTACAATGGCGGCAACGGCAATGGCTAACCAGATCCATTTCTGCATAATCCATTTCTCGCTTTCTGTTTAAGTAATTAAAATATTATCATTTACAGACCTTAATTTCAAATAAAATCCGCATTGTTTACATAAAGTTAAAATTATCTGTGCCAATAGCTGCGGTCAAGGCTGCGATACTGAACTGCCTGCGCAATATGAGGCACATCAATTTTCCCGCTTCCCTGCAGGTCGGCAACCGTTCTTGCGACCCGAAGTACTTTATCATAGGCTCTTGCCGAGAAATCGAGCCTTTCAAAAACTCTTTTCAGAGTGGCTTCTGCGGCAGGGGTCAGAACGCAGAATTCTCTCGTTTGAGCGGAATCCATTTTCGCATTGCACGAAACTCCGCTCCCTTTGAGCCTTTCCTGCTGGATCTTTCTTGCGGCGTTGACTCTCTTCTTTATTTCCGCCGAGGATTCCGAAGGCATTTTATCGGAGAGCTTTTCAAAATCAACGGGCGGAACTTCAATATGAATATCAATTCTGTCAAGCAAAGGACCCGAAATCCGTGAAAGATAACGCTTTGCGGCTCCCTCCGGGCAGGTACACGGTCTTTTCGGATGGCCGAAATATCCGCAGGGGCAGGGATTCATTGCACACACTATCATTGCAGAGCAGGGATAGGTGAGCGATGCGTTTGCGCGGGAAATCGTGATTTTGCTGTCTTCAATCGGCTGGCGAAGAACCTCCATGGCAACTCTTGAAAATTCGGGAAGCTCATCGAGAAACAGAACGCCGTTATGAGCAAGCGAAATTTCGCCGGGTTTCGGAACTGCTCCTCCGCCCGAAAGACCTGCGGGTGAAACCGTATGGTGAGGCGAGCGAAAAGGTCTTTCTCTGATGAGTGAAACGCCCTCCGGAAGAACTCCCGCAATCGAATAAAGCTCGGTAGTCTGAAGGCTTTCTTCAAATGTCATATCCGGCAGGATAGACGGAAGCCTTTTTGCGAGCATACTTTTGCCAGAGCCGGGAGGTCCGATCATAAGAATATTGTGTCCTCCCGCAGCGGCGATTTCAAGAGCGAGCCTCGCTTCCTGCTGACCCTTGACATCCCTGAAATCCGGCAGAGGAAGACGATTTATCGCTTCCGCATTTTCATCAAAGCTTACCGGCGAAAGCGGATTTGTTCCGTTTAAATGATTGATTATTTCAACAACATTTTCTGCGGCGAATATTTCCGCATTTTTCACAACGGAGCATTCGTGAGCGTTTGCTTTCGGCACGAAAATGCGTTTTATTCCGCTGTTTGCCGCTCTTATGACCATCGGGAGAGCGCCGTTGACCCGGCGGATAAGCCCGTCAAGCGAAAGTTCGCCGATGAAAGCGCAGTCATCGGTATTGCAGCGGAGCTGCTGATTCGCCTTGAGAACGGCAATGAAAATCGGCAGGTCATAAACGGGGCCTTCTTTTCTCACATCCGCAGGGGAAAGATTTATCGTGATTCTGCTTTGAGGAAATGTAAATCCGGAATTTTTGATCGCCGAACGAACACGATTTTTTGATTCGCTGACCGCCGTATCCGGCAGACCGACCATTTCTATTTTCGGAAGCCCCTGGCCGTAGTCAACCTCAACGCCGACCATATAGCTGTCTATTCCGAAAAGCCCCATGCTGTTTATGCGAGCAAACATCAGTTCATCTCCTCCGTATTATTTTGCGTATATATGTTAAATAATATCATAAACAGAAAAAAATTACAACCTTAACGGAAAACGATGTGATATTTTTTATTATATTTCTTTAAAAGAATATTAAAATAAAATATATTTGTTATTATGTAAAATGGAATAATATACTGGAGTGATGGTTTTGGCAAAGACTCTTGTTCTTACCGAAAAACCGTCCGTTGCGAAGGACATTGCGAGAGTTCTCGGATGCAGAAAAAACGGCAGCGGATGTATTATCGGTGATAAATATATAGTTACCTGGGCGCTCGGCCATCTTGTTACCCTTGCCGACCCCGAGGCGTATGACAATAAATATAAAACCTGGCGTATGGAGGATCTTCCGATGCTTCCGAAGCACATGAAGCTCGTTGTTATCGGCCAGACCTCGAAGCAGTTCAAGGCGGTCAGCGCTCTGCTTTCAAGCCCGGAAATCAGCAATGTTGTTATTGCAACGGATGCCGGAAGAGAAGGCGAGCTGGTTGCAAGATGGATAATTCAGAAAGCGAACTGCAGAAAACCGATGCAGAGATTATGGATTTCATCGCAGACGGATAAGGCGATCAAAGAGGGCTTTGCTTCTCTGAAGCCCTCATCGCAATATGATAATTTATACAGAAGCGCTCAATGCAGAGCAGAGGCAGATTGGCTTGTGGGGCTTAATGTGAGCCGTGCGCTGACCTGCAAACATAACGCTCAGCTTTCGGCAGGCAGAGTTCAGACCCCGACTCTTGCAATGATAGTCAAAAGAGAAGAAGAAATTCTGAAATTCAGACCGAAAACCTTTTATACGGTCAAGGCGGATTTCGGCGGATATTCGGCGCTTTATAAGGATACGCATAATCAGGCAAGATTCTTTGATCAGGCAGCAGCGCAGAAAATTGCCGACGAAATCAAGGGCAAAAGAGGGATTCTTTCGGAGGTCAAAAAGGTTTATCGCTTCAAGGCTCCGCCTGCAGCTTATGACCTGACGGAGCTTCAGAGAGATGCAAACAGAAAATACGGCTATTCCGCAAAGCAGACGCTTTCATATATGCAGAGCCTTTATGAAACTCATAAGCTGCTCACATATCCGAGAACGGATTCGAGATACATTACAAAGGATGTTGTTGCAACTCTTCCCGAAAGGCTGCGTGCGATAGCAGTCGGTCCCTATAAAGAGCTTGCGAATGCGGTGCTTAAAATGAAGCCGCTTTCCACAAAATATATAGTAAACGATGCAAAAGTCACAGATCATCATGCGATAATTCCGACGGAGCAGTATGTTGACCTTAACAAGCTTTCTCGTGAGGAACGCCATATCTATGACCTTGTTGTGCGCCGCTTTATCGCCGTGTTGAGTGCGCCGTTTGAATATGACGAGGTGCAGGTCAAAATCACCGTCGGCGGATATAATTTTTACACAAAGGGTCAAACCGTTAAATCCGCAGGCTGGAAAGCGGTCTATGATTCATCGCTTGAAGATGATGACGAAGAGGATTCCGATATTTCTTCGCAGTCGCTGCCCGCTCTTTCGCAGGGAGCGCCGGCTTTTGTTCAGAATGTAAGAGTCAGCGAGGGCAAAACCGCTCCGCCTGCAAGATATACGGAAGCAACTCTGCTCACGGCAATGGAAAACCCGACGGGTCAGGTTGATGACGGCTCGCTTCGTGATGCTCTCAAAACTGCGGGAGGTCTGGGTACTCCGGCAACAAGAGCCGATATAATCGAAAAGCTCTTTGATTCTTTCTGCGTTGAGCGCAGAGGCAGAGAGATTTATCCGACCTCAAAGGGCAAACAGCTCATTGAAATCGTGCCTGCCGAGCTTCGCTCCGCAGAGATGACGGCAAAATGGGAGCAGCGCCTTTCGCTTATTGCAAACGGCAAGGCGGATGACCGCCGGTTTATAGAAGAAATGCGCACCTATGCGGCGTCGCTTGTAAACGATGTCAGATCGGGTGATGCGCAATACAGACACGATAATATCACCCGTGAGGTATGCCCCGAATGCGGAAAATATCTGCTTGAGGTCAACGGCAAAAAGGGAAAGATGCTTATTTGCCAGGACAGAGAATGCGGATACCGCAAGAGCATAAGCGTTGTCACGAATGCCCGATGCCCCGAATGCCATAAGAAGCTTGAAATGAGGGGCGAGGGAGATAAAAAAACATTTTTCTGCGTTTGCGGATACCGTGAAAAGCTTTCGGATTTTGAAAAACGGAAAGAAAGCAGCGGCGCAGGCAAGAGAGATGTTGCCGGCTATATGCAGAAGCAGGCAAAGGAGAGGGTCGCAAGCAATCCTCTCGCAGATCAGCTCGCAAAGTGGATGGAGGAAAACAAATGAAAAGGTTTTTTTCTTTGTTTCTCGTTTTGGTTTTTATATTTATGCTTTCTTCCTGCTCCGATAAAAGCACGGGTAAAAGCGTAACCTATTCAATAGGCAATTCGCCGGCAACCCTTGATCCGCAGTTTGCTTCGGATACTGCGGCGCAGGTGGTTATCAACAACACCTTTGAGGGACTTGTAAGACTTGATAAGGACGGAAAGGTCATTCCGGGGATCGCAGAGGAATGGAGCATTTCCGCCGACGGACTTACCTATGCTTTCAAGCTCAAGGAGGGCACGGAATGGTATTGCCCCGCCGTTCTGAAAAAGGAATACGGCGATGAATTCTATGAGAAATTTTCAACTGCAAAGGTTACGGCAGAGGATTTTGTTTTTGCCTGCCGGAGAGCAATAACCCTGCGAGAGGGAACAACTCATGCCCACAGACTTTTCGTTATCGAGAATGCTCCCCAGGTCTATTCGGGCGCTCTTCCCGTTGAAAAGCTCGGTGTTTCCGCTCCCGATGCAAATACGCTTGTTATAAAGCTGAATGCTCCGTGCTCCGATTTTCTTGAAAGGCTCACCGAATGCGAATTTATGCCCTGCAACGCCGATTTCTTTGAGGCGATGGGCGGAAGATACGGCATTTCCAACAAGCATATCATGTGCAACGGACCTTTCTATATTACCGCATGGGATCCCGAAACATCAATAACTGCCAAGGCGAATAAATTTTATGCAGGCGAGCAGACCGTTGTGCCGTCTTCCGTTATTTTCACATTTGATGATGATCCCGGATCGGTTGCTTCAAAGGTCTCATCCGCAGCTCTTCTTGCGGGAATTCTTCCGCCGGATATTGAGATGCCGGAGGATACACATTTTGTTAAAGAAAACAGAAACGGAATTTTCGGTTTCTGCTTTAACTGCTCCGATGAACTGCTCCGGAATGTGAATCTGCGCCTGGCGCTCTGCTGCAGCATTGACAGAAATATATTTTCTCCCGTCAACGATAACACGAAGCCGCAGTTCGGATTTATTCCCGAAAGCTGTTCCGTCGGCAGCGAAAGCTATGCGCAGGCCGCCAAAGGGCAAACGCCGATAATCAGTTACAGCGAAGCAATGGCATCCGGATTTTTCAATGCTTCTCTTGAAGAGCTTGAAAAGAGCAAAGTCAATCTGACGGTCATCTGCCCGGAATGGCTTGAAACGCAGGTCAGGCAGCAGCTTCAGGTCTGGCAGAGAGTTCTCGGCATAAACATCGGCCTTGTTGTGAATGCAATGCCGGTTGAAGAAATCAACAAAGCGCTTTCCGCCGGAGAATATCAGATTGCCCTTGCGGGAATCGCATCCGAATATGAAACGGCGGTTGATTATGTCAAATCGTTCAGAAACGGCGGATTTTTCCGCTTTGATACGGCGGAATACGGCGTGATTGTTGATAAGCTGATGAATACCGAAAACGAAACGGAGCTTGTTGAAGGCTGCTTCACGGCGGAAAATTTCATTCTTCAGCAGGGAATCTGCTTCCCGGTTTATTCGAGAGCGAGCAGCTTCATTGTTTCGGATGAAGCAGATGAAATCTATATGCCCGGCGGACCGTCAACGGTTACTTTTATTGCCGCAAAGAGGTTTGATTGATGACAAAGAAAAATATCGTATCCGGAATAATTGCGGTTGCCGCAGTTCTTCTCTGCATGGGAATGATTTTCTTTTTTTCATCGCAGGATGCAAGTGAATCAACAATGATGAGCGACAGGTTTGCATTTCTTCTGCGCTGGCCTTTTGCAGTGAAGATCCTGAGAAAATGCGCTCATTTCAGCGAATTTGCCCTGCTCGGATTTTTAACGGCATTAGCCGTGAAGAATTTTGAAAAAAAGAAATTTATTCCTGCTGCGTTTGCCATATCCGCAGCCTATGCCGCAACGGATGAGCTTCACCAGCTTTTTGTTGAGGGCAGAGCGTGCAGATTTTTTGATTTCGGGGTGGATTGCAGCGGAGCGCTGGCGGGAATAGCCTTTGCCGCTCTGATGATATATTTGTTTTCCCGTTTGAGGGGAGGAAAAAAAGATGACGGAAAATGCTAAAGTTTTATCCGTGACCTGCGCTGCGGGAGCGGCATTTGCCGCTGTTCCGGTCGTTTACGGCGTAATCAGGAATTCGCTGCCGAAGCCGATAACCGATGCAGACAGGCTCCGCATTGAAAACGGCAGATTTTTTACCGAGGGCGGAAAGCCTGCGATTCTTCACGGAATGAATCTCAACGATGAATTGTTTTTCTGCAAAAGAAATTCAGAGAAGGTAAACGAAACGGTTGAAGAGATTTATTCGGGTTTTGCAAAGCGCTTCGGAGCTTACGGAGCGAGAACCCTGATAAATGAATATAACAATGCGCTCATTTCGGATGCAGATCTCAAGTATATAAAGAAGCTCGGCGCAAACTGCGTCCGGATCCCGGTCAGGTGGTATCTGATTTTCAGAAAACACGATTGCAAGAGCAAACCGATGCTTGAAAGAATTGATGCGCTCGTTGAAAAATGCAGAAAGCTCGGTCTTTATGTTATCCTTGATCTTCATTCGGCGCCAAACGGAGTTTTTGAAAGCGGAAAAGAGGGCTTTGAGGCGAGAAATGCGGTTGTCAGAATATGGTCGCAGTTAGCTGCTCATTATAAAAATGACCCTGCCGTTGCTGCCTTTGATATTCTCAACAGGCCGCTCAACAAGGTTGCAGATGCCGAAGGAAAGCTTGAGATCCTGCATAAGCTCTATGCAAGAGTTTTCAAGGCGGTCAGAAATATTGACGAAAGCAGAATTCTGATCATGGAAGCGGCCGGATATGCGGATTCTCTGCCGGAAGCGGAAAAATATAAAAATTCGGGCGTTGCGTTCGGCCTTTATTCGCATTTCCACACAACCTTTGAAACCGAAGCAATGCTTAAAGATATAAAAAGAATGAAAGACGGCGGAATACCGTTTGTTGTCTGCAAAATCCGTTCGGATGAAAACTGGAATTATTCTCTCGGCAAGCTCTGCGATGCGGGAGTATCGTGGCTCGCCGGCGATTATAAAGGAGAAGCCGGAATGTGCCGCCTTTATAAAGGCGAAACGGAATATGCCGATCTTGATAACGAGAGCTATGATGAGCTGACGGCGAAATGGAAATCGGCTCCGCTCACAAAGAACTATACCGAGGGCAAGGAGCTTGCAAAAACATTCAGAACCTATTTTGCGTTCGGTGAACCTGCAGAAAAAGAAAAAACGGTCAAGCCCGAATTCAAGGTCAGATTCGGATTCAATATCATCAAGGGAGTAAAAAAATGAAGAAAATCATAAAAAAATCAATTTCGGTCATTCTCTGTCTCTGCGTGATTTCATGCGTGCCTGCGTTCGCTTCTGCCGAGAAAACAACGGTTGAATACGGTTCATATCCCCAAAGCCTTGTTACCGATGAGGCAACCGTAAATTCGCTCAATCAGCTCAATGCACAGTTTGTTTCATACGGCTATTATTACGGCGAGGATGAAACGATCGGCACCTCGCAGACGGGCGACTATATGAAATATGCCGATGTTGAATTCGGCGGAACAAAATACAGAGGCGTCGTTTTCAGCTCTTACCGCCCGAATTTATCATATATGACTGCCGACACGGAGCATTCATATCAGGATGATTACGGCTATGAGCCGAATACGGTTTATTGGTTTAAGTTTGAGCCGGTAAGCTGGAAGATACTTAACGCAAAGAGCGGACTTTGCATAACCGAAAAAATTATTGATTCGCAGGCTTTCTGCGCAGGGTTTGAATATGACGGCAATATGACTTATTATTCGAATTCAAACCGCAGCCATCTTGCAAATGAATATGCTTATTCAAAAATTTCTTCGTGGATAAGCGGCAGCTTTTCATCGGATGCGTTTTCCGCCGAGGAGCTTTCGGGCATCAACGCCGATAACGGGAAAAAGGTCTATCTTCTGAACGAAGCGAAGGCAGAAGAGCAGTTTGCAGCAGACGAAGCAAGAAAAGCATCCGGCACGGATTACGCAAAGTGTCAGGGACTTTTTGTGAATAATTCGTGGATGCTTGCGGATTCCGATACGGATGATACAGACGGATACGAAGGACTTAAAATCAAGGCGGTCAAGCAGTCGGGCGCAATCGGAAAAGAAGATATTTTCAGCACAAGCCTCGGCATCCGCCCTGCCGCAATGATAGATTCGGTCATTCCCGAATATACCGTTAAATGGTGCGCAGACGGCAAGGTTACAGAGATTGTTCTGCGTGAGGATGCTCCGATAGTAAAGCCCGAAAATCCCGTTAAAGAGGGCTATACTTTTAAGGGATGGGATAAAACCGTTCCACAGAAAATGGGAACGGAGAATCTTGAATTCAACGCAGTTTTTGAAAAGAACACATACAAAATAACATGGAATATGTACGGTCAGCAGAAGACGGTTAATGTTCTTTACGGCGACCCGGTGAAAGCGCCTTCGCCGACCGATAAACCCTACTATCTGTTCAGAGGATGGGATGCCGAAATCCCCGAAAAAATGCCTGCGAAGGACCTTGTGTTCAACGCAAAATATGAAGAGGCCCAGGCAGAATCAATTTCAATCAAAAAGGCTCCCGAAAAGAGAAAATATAATTATAAGGATTCGGCTCCGGTCAGCCTTGACGGAATAGAAATCGAAGCCTCGTATAGAGACGGAAGCAAAAAAATCATAACCGATAAATCGTTGATTTCCGTTAAGGGCTTTGACACGGCATCAACCGGAACAAAGAAGATAATTGTTGAGTATCAAGGATGCGAAGCGCAGTATACCGTTAACGTTTCCTACACCTGGTGGCAGCAGATCATCAGAATTCTTCTTCTCGGATTTCTCTGGTATTGATTCATTCAGTGCTGAAATAACAAAAAAGAGCTTTAAGGCTTTATCTGTTTCCGGATAAGCTTAAAGCTCTTTTTCTTTTTGCGGTATAGTGATTATTCGGTTATCCACATGGCGGGTCTGACGCCGACATACCATCTGCCGCCGTAATCACCTTTCCATACGGAGTCAACAGGCGCGCCGTCTTTTTTCAAGCCGCCCAGCGCAACGCAGGTGGCCATTCTGTCCGTGCCTCCGGGCGTCCTGAGCCACCAGATTGCGCCCTTGCCGAAATCACATTCGGCCACAACTCCTTTTTCTTTGGCATATTCGGTTGGCATGCAGAAAAAGGAAAGTTCCCCATATGTTTCGGTATTATAATCTTTAAAATATTTTTTATACTCTTCTTCGCTGAGCAGAAAAACTTTGTCTTCCGTGTCGTTTCCTCCGAAAGTATCATATTCATAATTATTCTTATTTGAATTATGGACTTTCTGTATTTTATTTTGCTCAGATATTGAGAAAGCTTGTCTGAGAAAATCTTTATTCAGCCATTTTCTGATGGAACTTTCTTCCCAGGTAACGCTTTCCGGGGTATCATTATAGTTTTTGGTATCCAGCACGTATTCGCTGATGATGAGCATTTTGCCGTCAACCCTGTCAAGAATAATCCACGAAATATCTTCCTTGCCGTCAGAAGAAGTATTCTGTTCATATTTTCCGAAATTCAGTTTATTGAAAACAGCAACAGATTCACTTGGCTGTTGGACTATTTCATAGATGGATTGTGTTTCTGAAATCTGTGTTTCCGAAACCGGTGTTTCCTTTGCAACTGTGTTTATGGCAGATGTTTCCTTCGCATTTTTATCGGTCTTTTTCGGATAAATCGCAGAAATCATATAGAAAATCATAGCAACGAAACAAATCAAAGACACAATTCCCAGGCAGACGAGCCTGAAAGAGCTGATTTTTTTACCGTCGCCTGAAATTGCCGATTTTTGATCCGAACCACAGTATTCACATCGGACGATTTCTTCTTTGCCGGTAACAGTCATTTCTTTGCCGCACTCTTTACATTTAAAAGTATACATGTTTTCTCCTCATTTCATTTAATCTGTGATTCTGAAATAACGGAATGTGGAAAATTGTTTTTACTTAAGAATAATCGTTGCGTTGTTATCGGGAATTCCGTAATTTCCGAAGGAATGCTTTATAACTTCATAGAGGTCGAGCTGTTCGCCCTGCGAGCCGTGAAGCTTTTTATTTGCGATTCTGATAACCGGCGAAAGCTTTTTGACTATTGCAAGAAGCACTCTGCCTTCGGGAGTTTTGTCCGTGTAAGGCTGGTCGCCGCAGAATACATATCTCACAACATTGGTGAGCAGGTCAAGAAGAGGCATATCCTTTATTTCCGGCTCGGCTTTAACATGGAAAAATTTTGCCGCCTTGCCGACGGATGAATTGCAAATTCCCTTGCCGAGCTTTCCGAACACCTTAACGAGAACGGGACTCGGCTTCATGCCGATTTTTCTCATGGTTCTCGGCGGATCGTCACGAAGACCGATGAGCAGGTTGAGAATCATTGAATCGAACTGCGCCTGAAGATATTCTTCGCAGGTTTTGCCTTTTGTGTCCCATTCAAAGTCGGGCACGGGAACGCTCTTGATTTCGATTGTTTTTTCATCCTTGACGGTGCAGAATCTCATAAATGCGGGGCATCCGATAAGCGATCCGGTGCATACATCATAGAACTTGTTGCCTTTTTCGGTTTCAACAACATTTATGCTCTGGTTGTGCATGTGGCCGGTGAAAATAAGGCTGCATCCGTTATCCGCAAGCAGGTCAATGAGCTTCTGCGCTTCTTTCTGCCTTGCATCTTTGATGAGTGAAAGGATCGGCTGGCCTGCAAGCACCGGATAATGCTCCATTGCGAAAATGAGCTGACCGTCTGCTTTTGCCTTGTCAAGCTGTTCCTTTATCCAGCCGCAGAATTCATCGTCATAGGCGAGTGAGCGGCCTTCGGCTGTGTCGTTGCAGAGAACGAGAAGCCTGATTCCGTCTGAAATCTGCGCAACATAGCTCATGTGTTCCTTATTGAATGCAATGGCATCGTCATAACCGTAGGCGTGATAAAGGCCGTGAAGGTCATCAAATTTTATGCCTTCTGCCGGCATTTTATCGTCAGAGCCGGGGAAGCAGTAAGGGTTGAGGCTTATATCGTGAGCAGCGGTAACAACATAGATTTTTTTGCCCGAATTGCGCAGGCTTTCAAGAAGCTTGACGAATTCATAATGGCTTTCTTTTTCGCCGTTGAAGGTGAGATCGCCTGCGATGAGAACCGTGTCGGAAAAATCACAGCTTTCAAGGAATTTGAATGCCGCACGGTTTATGGCTTCTGTTTCGGCAAAGCATTTCTGTTCCCTTTCCATAAAGGCTTCATAACCGTCGCCGTAAGCGCCGAGAGAATTTTTGAAAAAATGTGTGTCGGTGATGAGAATGAAATTTTTTTCCTGCATAATATCCGCCTCAACTTTTACAGTTAATATACCTATTATATATGCTTTTTTTGATGATTGCAACATATAAAAGCCGATTCCGAAAAAAGATGTTGACTTTAGCGATTTTATGTGCTAAAATACGAATACATTAAAAATGCTATGACGAAAACGAAGTAAGCGTCGATAAACCTTTTCAGAGAGCCGCCGGCTGGTGAGAGGCGGCAAAGGTCCGGCAGCCGAATTACCTTTCCGAGCAGCAGGCTGAAAGCGGTTGAAAGCGCAAGTAGGTGAAGCCGGGTAACGCCCGTTAAAGCGTTAAGGGCTGTAAGGCTCTGAGGCTGCGGAAGCAGTAAATTGAGGTGGTACCACGGGAAACTCTCGTCCTCTGTGAAAAATCACGGAGGATTTTTTGTTTTATAGACTCCGCTGAAAACCGAAAACAAAGGAGAAAAAAGAAATGGTAATTACTGAAATCCTTGAAAGAAATTCAAGACTTTACGGAAATGACATTGCTCTTGTTGAAATCAATCCATCGGAGGAAAGAGACAATGCGATGAACTGGAGAGAGGCAAGCCTCATCGAAACGGCAACTCCGAACGCACCTTATCGCCGTGAAATGAGCTGGAGGACCTTTGACCGCAGAGCCAACAGATTTGCAAATCTGCTTCTCAGCAGAGGGATTCCGAGGGGAGCAAAGGTCGGAATGCTGATGATGAACTGCCTTGAATTCCTTCCCATTTATTTCGGCATTCTCAAAGCGGGATGCGTTGTTGTGCCGATGAATTACCGCTATTCAAGCGATGAAATTCTTTATTGTGCAGACCTTGCGGACCTTGAGGTTCTTGTTTTCGGCCCCGAATTCGTAGGCAGAATGGATGCCATTTCGGATAAGCTTGAAAAAATTAACACGATGTTTTTCGTCGGAGAGGGCAAACCCGATTATGCCGAGGATTGCCTCAGCCTTATGAGATTCTGTTCCGAGAATCTTCCTCCCGTTGAGCTTTCGGAGGAAGATTATGCGGCTATCTATTTTTCATCGGGAACAACGGGCTTCCCGAAAGCAATTCTTCATAATCACCGTGCGCTTTATTGCTCCTGCCTTACGGAGCAGAATCATCATTCGCAGAAAAAGGACGATGTTTTCCTCTGCATTCCTCCGCTCTATCACACGGGCGCAAAAATGCACTGGTTCGGCAGTCTTCTTTCGGGCAGCAAGGCAGTTCTTTTGAGAGGCGTTAAGCCCGAATGGATCCTGCGCACCGTTACCGAAGAAAAATGCACGATAGTCTGGCTCCTTGTTCCCTGGGCGCAGGATATCCTTGATGCAATTGATTCGGGAAGGATCAAGCTCAATGATTATCTTCTTGAACAATGGAGACTGATGCACATCGGCGCTCAGCCGGTTCCGCCCAGCATGATAAAAAGATGGATGGAAAAATTCCCCCATCACCAGTATGACACGAATTACGGCCTGAGCGAATCCATCGGTCCCGGCTGCGTTCACCTTGGAGTTGAAAATATCAACAAGGTCGGTGCGATAGGCAAGGCGGGTTATCTTTGGGAAACAAAGGTCATTGATGAAAACGGCAATGAAATTGCAGACGGCGAGGTCGGCGAGCTTGCGGTCAAAGGCCCCGGAGTTATGCAGTGTTACTATAAGAATCCCGAAGCATCAGCCGAAATTCTTCATGACGGCTGGCTTTACACGGGCGATATGGCAAGAATAGATGAAGATGGATTTATCTATCTTGTTGACAGAAAGAAAGATGTTATCATTTCGGGCGGCGAAAATCTTTATCCCGTTCAGATCGAAGATTTCCTGCGCAAGCACGATAAAATCAAGGATGTTGCGGTTATCGGTCTTCCCGATCCGAGAATGGGCGAAATTGCCGCCGCAATAATTGAAATCAAAGACGGCATGGAATGCACGGAAGATGAAATCAACGAATTCTGCAAGGAGCTTCCGAGATATAAGCGCCCGAGAAAGATATTCTTTGAAAAAGTTCCCCGCAATCCGACCGGAAAAATCGAAAAGCCTGCCCTTCGCCAGAAATACTGCCACGGCAGACTTGTTGAAGCGCAGATCAATTCTTAAAGGAGACAATGAAAATGAAATCACTTATGCTCGGCAACGAAGCGGTTGCCAGAGGTCTTTATGAAGCAGGCTGCGGCTTTGTTTCAAGCTATCCGGGCACACCGAGCACCGAAATAACCGAAACAGTTGCAAAATATAAAGAGGTTTATGCGGAATGGGCTCCGAATGAAAAGGTTGCAATGGAAGCCGCTTTCGGCGCAAGCCTTTCCGGCACGAGAAGCTTCTGCGGAATGAAGCACGTTGGCCTCAATGTTGCCGCAGACCCTCTTTTCACAATTTCCTACACCGGCGTTAACGCAGGCATGATCATTGCCGTTGCCGATGATCCGGGAATGCATTCCTCGCAGAATGAGCAGGATTCCCGCCATTATGCAATTGCCGCAAAGCTTCCGATGCTTGAGCCTGCCGACAGCGCAGAAGCAAAAGCGTTCACGATGCTTGCCTATGAAATTTCGGAAAAATTCGATGCTCCCGTAATCATCAAAATGTGCACGAGAGTTGCCCATTCGCAGAGCATTGTTGAATCCGGCGAAAGAAATGAAATTGAAGCAAAGAAATACGAAAAGAACATCGAAAAATATGTTATGATGCCCGGCATGGCAAAGCGCCGCCATCCCATCATTGAAGAAAGAACAAAGAAGCTTATTGAATTTGCCGAAACATCGGAAATCAACCGTGTTGAGGCAGGTGAAGATAAGTCAATGGGTATCATCACCTCCTCAACCTGCTATCAGTATGTTAAAGAGGTTTTCGGGGATAAATATCCCGTTCTCAAGCTCGGCATGATAAATCCTCTGCCCGTTGAGAAAATCAGGAAGTTCGCCGCTGATGTTGAAAAGGTTGTTGTTGTTGAAGAGCTTGACGGAATAATCGAAACCCATTGCAGCAGTATCGGCGTTGCCGTTAAGGGCAAGGAAATTTTCGGCTGCATCGGCGAATTCAGCCAGAATATCATTGCCGAAAAACTCGGAGCGGAAGTTGATAACGGCACAAAACTTGATGAAAATGTTCCGGCAAGGCCGCCCGTTATGTGTGCAGGCTGCCCCCACAGAGGGCTTTTCTATACTCTCAAGAAAAACAAGCTCAATGTTATGGGAGACATCGGCTGTTATACCCTCGGAGCAGTTGCTCCGCTTGCCGCAATTGATTCAACGATCTGCATGGGCGCTTCCGTTTCAGGCCTTCACGGCTTCAACAAGGCGGGCAATATGTCGGATAAAACCGTTGCGGTTATCGGCGATTCAACCTTTATGCATTCGGGCGTGACCGGCCTTATCAATGTTGCCTATAACGAATCGAATTCAACCGTTATTATTCTGGATAACTCCATAACCGGAATGACCGGCCATCAGCAGAATCCCACAACGGGCTTCAATCTTAAGGGCGACCCCGCAACAAAGATCGACCTCGAATCTCTCTGCCGTGCAGTCGGAATAAAGAGAGTCAGAGTTGTTGATCCTTATAACCTCAAGGAATGCGATGAGGTCATTAAAGAAGAGGTTGACGCAGAAGAACCCTCGGTTGTTATTTCAAGAAGACCTTGTGCGCTTCTCAAATATGTTAAGCATCCCGGACCGATCACGGCAAAATCAGATAAATGTGTCGGCTGCAAGGCGTGCATGAAGATAGGCTGCCCTGCAATCAGCATTGAAAACGGCAAAGTTTCAATTGATAACACCCTCTGCACTGGCTGCGGCGTATGCACCCAGCTCTGCAAATTCGGTGTTCTCGGCGCAAAGGAGGAAAACTGACTATGAAAACCAAAAACATAATGATAGTAGGTGTCGGCGGTCAGGGTACTCTGCTTGCGAGCAAGCTTCTCGGAAAGCTTCTTTTAACAAAGGGTTATGATGTCAAGGTCAGTGAGGTTCACGGAATGAGCCAGAGAGGCGGAAGCGTTGTAACTTATGTCCGCTACGGCGATAAAGTTTATTCGCCTATCATTGATAAGGGCGAAGCTGATTTCATTCTTTCATTTGAAATGCTCGAAGCTGCCCGCTGGACCGAATATCTCGCAAAAGACGGCATGATCCTCACCAACACCCAGCAGGTAAATCCGATGCCCGTTATTACGGGAGCGGCAGAATATCCTGCGGAGCTTGAAAAGAAGATCGCCGGACTCGGCATAAAGCTTGATGCTTTTGATGCTCTTGCTCTTGCAGAGCAGGCAGGCTCATCAAAGGCGGTCAATATCGTTCTTCTCGGCAGACTTTCGAAATATTTCGATTTCACAATGGACGAATGGATGCAGGCAATTGAAACAAGCGTGCCGCCGAAATTCCTTGAAATGAATAAGAAGGCTTTTATGCTCGGCAGAGAATAAAAAATCACAGGGTACGGATTTTTCGTGCCCTGTTTTTCTTTTCAAAAGTGATAAAGTGAAAGCAAAAACTTCCTTCTCCTCAAGGAGAAGGAAGAATAAGCCTTAAGTTTATGACATTGCCCTCAAGGGGAAGGAATGAAAAGCGTGAAGAACCAAGAAAAAGGCGGCAATCCGTTTGGACTGCCGCTTTGATCTTTGCTTTTATTTAACGGGAACAAGCTTTTCCTTGCCGCCCATATAAGGACGGAGAACAACGGGAATGTTTACGCTGCCGTCTTCGTTGAGGTTATTCTCAAGGAATGCGATGAGCATTCTCGGAGGAGCAACAACGGTGTTGTTGAGGGTGTGAGCAAAATATTTGCCGTCCTTGCCGTTGACTCTGATTTTGAGTCTGCGTGCCTGGGCGTCGCCGAGGTTGGAGCAGGAGCCGACTTCAAAATATTTCTTCTGTCTGGGCGACCATGCTTCAACATCAAATGATTTGACCTTAAGGTCTGCCAGGTCGCCGGAGCAGCATTCGAGAGTTCTGACGGGAATATCAAGTGAACGGAAGAGGTCAACGGTGTTCTGCCAAAGTTTATCGAACCACATCTTGCTTTCTTCGGGCTTGCAGACAACGATCATTTCCTGCTTCTCAAACTGATGGATTCTATAAACGCCTCTCTCTTCAATGCCGTGAGCGCCCTTTTCCTTGCGGAAGCAGGGTGAATAGCTCGTGAGGGTATGGGGGAGAGTGTCCTCTTCAACGATCGTGTCAATATATTTGCCTATCATTGAATGTTCGCTTGTGCCGATGAGATAGAGGTCTTCGCCCTCGATCTTATACATCATGGCATCCATTTCGGCAAAGCTCATAACGCCGGTAACAACATTGCTTCTGATCATAAACGGAGGAACGCAATAGGTGAAGCCTCTGTCGATCATAAAATCTCTTGCGTAAGAGATGCAAGCCGAATGAAGCCTTGCGATGTCGCCGCAGAGATAATAGAAACCGTTGCCTGCAACGCTTCTTGCAGCGTCAAGGTCAATGCCGTTGAAGCGTTCCATAATATCGGTATGATAGGGAATTTCAAAATCGGGAACAACGGGCTCGCCGTATTTTGTGACCTCAACATTTTCAGTGTCGTCCTTGCCGATGGGAACGCTGGGGTCGATTATGTTGGGGATAACCATCATAATCTTCTGAATCTTTTCGGCATATTCCGCTTCAAGAGCTTCGCATTCGGAAAGTCTTTCGGAGAATTCGGTTACCTTTGCTTTTGCTGCCATGGCTTCGTCTTTTTTGCCCTGAGCCATAAGAGCGCCGATTTCCTTTGAAACCTTGTTGCGGTTTGCACGCAGAGTGTCGGCTTCGGTCTTGTTTAATCTTGATTTTGCATCAAGTTCAATAACCTCGTCAACCAGGGGAAGCTTGCTGTCCTGGAATTTCTTTTTGATGTTTTCTTTGACTGCATCGGGGTTTTCTCTTAAAAATTTAATATCTATCATATTTTTCAGCTCCTATGCTTGATTCTTTTAATTTACTTCATCTTTGCGATAATGTCAACCGCTTCGGCAATATATTCATCATTGCAGAGCTCAATTGCGCCCTTGTCAACGAGGGATGCGTTTTTGGGATCCATGGGAATTCTTGCAAGAACGGGAACGCCGAGCTCCGAGGCAACGGAATCAATTTTGCTCTCGCCGAAGATATTGATTTTCTTTCCGCAGTCGGGGCAGACGGCATAGCTCATATTTTCAACGATTCCGATAACGGGGATGTTCATAAGCTTTGCCATATTGAATGCCTTTTTGACTATCATCGTAACAAGATCCTGCGGAGTTGTGACAATGATGATGCCGTCAACGGGGAGATTCTGGAAAACGGTCAGCGAAACATCGCCCGTTCCGGGAGGCATATCAACAAACATATAGTCAACATCGCCCCAGGCAACATCCTTCCAGAATTGCTGGATAACGCCCGAAATAACGGGGCCTCTCCAGACTACGGGAGAATCTTCCGTTTCAAGAAGAAGATTGACCGACATGATTTTGATTCCGGTTTTGCTTTCTGCGGGCAGAAGGCCCGATTCATCGGCTTTTGCCTTTTCGGTTATGCCGAATGATTTGGGGATTGAGGGACCCGTAACATCGGCATCAAGCACGGCGCAGGAATTGCCCCTTGCCTGCATAGCGCTTGCGAGCATTGAGGTGACAAGCGATTTGCCGACTCCGCCTTTTCCGCTGACAACGCCGATAACTTTTTTAACATTGCCGAAAGGACCGCAGGGGATTCTTAAATCCTGAGGCTGTTCCCTTGATGCGCAATTGCTTGAGCAGGATGCGCAATTTCCGCTGCATGATTCGCTCATTTTATCAACTCCTATCTGAGAATTATATCCAATAAATATGCTGCTCCGAAAATTATCGGCATGTGTGCAACATAAATTATGAGGGCTTTTTTGCCGAGAAACGAGAAAAAGCCGCATCTTTTTTGGTAAGTCCATTCGGGGAAGCCGGCGGCTGAAAAATATCTGCCGATGAAAACTCCCGCAAAGAAAATGAAAACATTCGGAAAAATCGGAAAATAGTCACCGGAAAAGAAAGTCGGGGAATAGATTCCGAGCGGCATAAGCCAGTCCGTTTTATAAAGAAAATCGGGAATGTTGAAAAACAGAAGCTCTCCGAAGTTCAGCCTGCCCTGCTCGATTCCGCTTGTGAACGGATAAAGAACGGCGCATATAATGATTCCGATATACGGATTGAATCTGTTGATCTTTTTCCGGATGAGAGAATAAATCAGAATCGAAACTGAAAGGAAATGCAGGATTCCGAATTTTATCTGAAGTCCGTCCATTCCGAGCGCCGGAAGAATGCCGACCGTGACGGCGGTCATTCCGAGAGCAATGCCGAGAAGAATCAGGCCTCTTTTGAGGTTGCTTCTCGAAAGGCTGCATGAAATTCCGCATATCGCAATGAACAGACCCGCAAACATCGGCTCAACGGGCATAAAAAATTCAAAAAGGTCATTTGCGATTTTAATTTCAAAAAAATCGCCGATAATAAAGAATGCGTGATAAAATACCATGCAGAAAACCGCAAAGCCACGAAGCTCGTCAAGGAAATGTATTCTGTTTGCGGACTTTTTCAGTTTATCCATGTACACTCCGTCTTTTTTATTATCTAAAAATTTATTTTATCATATTATTGCAAAAATGCAAGCCTTTGTTGACTTTATTAAATAATTGATTTAAAATATATGCAGATTGCGGCAAATAATTTTAACGGAGAACAAAATGATTGATAAAATCAGAGAACTTCTTTTTAAGATTTTTAAAAAAGAAAGCTTTATCGGCAAGTTGATCGATAAATTTTTCACCCGTGAAATAGTCACCTACATCATCTTCGGCGTGCTGACCACGGCGGTGAATCTTGTCACATTTTATATCACGAAAAAAATATTCGTGAAAATCGGATGGGAGGGCATTTTCAATGCTCTGCTCGGCTCGGCAGGTTTTGAAAAGGCGCTTTCTCTGCTCGGCAAGGGCACGGATTATCTTGACGCAACGGTTATTGCGTGGACCGTTGCCGTTATTTTCGCATTCGTTACGAATAAGCTGATAGTTTTTGAATCAAAAAGCTGGAAGCCCGAAATTGCGGGCAAAGAGTTTGCCGGATTTATCGGCGCAAGGCTGTTTTCGCTTTTGGTTGAGCTTTTGTGTATGTTCACAATGGTAACGCTTATCGGCATTAACGAATTTATCGCAAAGATCATCGTTCAGATAATAGTCGTTATTCTGAATTATGTGTTCAGCAAACTGTTGATATTCAAGAAAAAGAGTGAAAATTGAATCGACATGGCAAAATTTCATATTTCGGATCGGCAGAAGCATCAAAACGGCACGGATTCTTCCGTGCCGTTTTATAATTTACAGTGAAAAACCGTATCCCGTAGGGCACGGATTCTTCCGTGCCGTTTTGCGGCGGACAGGCGGTCAAGGTTTCCACGGCAAGCATAAATGCTTGCCCTACGGAGTGCATCGTTTTTTGTAGGGCACGGATTCATCCGTGCCGTGTGGCGGCGAGCAGGTTGTTGAGGTTTTCACGGCAAGCATGAATGCTTGCCCTACGGGCAAAGAAAAAGGCTGTCATCACAATGGTGACAGCCCTTATTTTATATGGTTACATCAACAAATTCTGCGCCGACATATTCTGCAAGAGCATTCGGGTCAATGCCTATCATTGCGCCCCGTATTCCTGCGCTGACATAGATTCTGTCAAACAGAATTGCGGTTTCGTCAATAACGGTCTTAAACTGTTTTTTCATCCCTATCGGCGAGCATCCGCCCCGGATATAGCCGGTTGTTTTGAGCAGGTCTTTAACATGAAGCATTTCAACCTTCTTTTCGCCGAATGCCTTTGCGGTCTTTTTCAGCTCAAGCTCATCGCAGACGGGGATGCAGCATACACCGAAGCCGTTTTTCTCGCCGCTGAATACAAGAGTTTTGAAAACCTGCGTGTGATCCTTTCCTGTTTTTCTTGCAATGCTTTCGCCCGAAAGGTCATTTTCATCAACGGGATATTCAAGCACCTCATATTCGATTTTTGCCGCATCAAGCAGCCTCATAACATTTGTTTTTATCATTTCTTTGAAATTCTGAATGTGAATGCGTATTCTTTGAAGCTGTTTACCTTATAGGGCTTGTGAAGATAAGCGCAGCCCGGCATATCGCCGCCGACTCCTCTTTCAGCCGCATCAAGCGAAAGGGTTATGCAGCTGTCCTTTTCAAGCTCAAACAGATGCTTTGCGTTATCAAGCTTTTCGGGGTTATAATAGCCGAGATTGAAGCCGAACGGAATATCCATTGCATCAATTCTGATTCCGCTGCCCGAAGCGTCTGTTATTTCAAGGCTTCTTGTGTCTGTTCTGTGTCCGTTTTCCTGCGGCCTCATATATCTGTGTTCAAGCTCGTCAACGGATGCGCTGTGGCGGGCGATTCTTGCGCCCGTTTTTCTGTCACAATAGTTTTCGTGCGGTCCTCTGCCGTACCATTCGGCATTTTCAAGGCAGCTCTTTATGCCCATTCTCATTCCGACCTTGAGCATCGGCAGAAGAAGACCCTTTGCTTTGTGAGAAACGGTAACTTCGCCGTCCGGGGAGAAGAGATATGAGGTTGAAACTCCTGCCGTGAACGGAGCCGCCCACTTAACATCAACCTTAACGCCGGAGGGAGTTGCATCCGCCGTTACTTTTGCCGCAGCGGTCTGCGCAGTTGTGCGCTTCCACTGGTAGAGCGGATGGATTCCCGCAAAGAACGGAGCAAAATTGAGATAGCCTCTGTCATTATCCGTCAGCGCTCTGAAGAAATCGGGGCGCAGGGGCGAATTTTCGTCAATGATCTCGTTTCCGTCATAAGAGAGCGAAGCAAGCGCACCGGCGATTATTTCAGCCGAGAAATTTTTGCCTCTTATTGAAACATTCTGACCCTTGCGCAGGAATTTCAGTTCGCCGTTTGCGGGATTTTTCTTTGCGGCGGGAGCTTCACGGAGCATAAGCTGGCAGAAGTTCTGCTCAAAGCCGGCTTTTGCCCAGAGCTTATCTTTATTGAGGATGAACGAAACGGTCAGAATGACCTCGCCTTCGGGATAGTTTCCGAGCGAAACGGGGAGCATGATTTCTTCTTCGGAGAGGGGAGCGATAACGGTTTTTATGTCGCCGCTTTCCTTTTCAAAGCCGTCAACGGTGATGCTCCAATGAATATCGTAATCCTCTGTTGAGATGAACAGATTTTTGTTTTTGACGATGATTTTGCCGTTGGCGCAGTCTGAATCAATTGCTTCAAGATTTGAATATACCTTTTTAACTTCATAATATGACGGCTGAGGCATTCTGTCTGCGGTAATGATTCCGTTGGCGCAGAAATAATAGCTTGTGCTGCCCTCGCCGAAGTCACCGCCGTAGAGCCATTTTTCAACTCCGTTTTCAACCTTACGGATGGACTGGTCAACATAATCCCAGATGAAGCCGCCGGCCATGTGGTCGTATTTTTCAAAATCCTCAACATATTCTCTGAAATTGCCGAGGCTGTTTTCCATGGCGTGAGCATATTCGCAATAGAGAACGGGATGGGTGTTGTAAATTTCCGCCGCAACGGGCTTGTTGTCTGCGGCAAGCACGTTTGCAACATTGTCGTAAAGAGATGTTTTGATTTCTTTTTTATTGCGGAGCTTTTCAACTATGCCCTCAACGGGATACATTCTGCTGATGAAATCGCTCTTTGTGAAGTCAAAATCTCCCTCATAGTGAACAGGTCTTGATTTGTCAAGAGAGAGAATCGCTTCCTTCTCACGGGCGAAATTCGAGCCGTCGCCGGCTTCGTTTCCGAGCGACCAGAAGCATACGCAGGCATGGCTTCTGTCACGAAGCACCATTCTTTCCGCTCTGTCAACAACTGCCGCCGTGAAATCCGGATTGTCGCCGGGGCAGTTCTTTCTGCGAACGCCGTGAGATTCAACATCAGCTTCATCCATAACATAGAAGCCGAGCTCGTCGCACATATCATAGAATATTTCGGCATTCGGATAGTGGCTCGTTCTGATGGCGTTGATGTTTGCCTGCTTCATCATGTGGAGATCCTGAAAATATCTTTCTTTCGGCACGGCCCAGCCGTTGTCGGGGTCAAAATCATGGCGGTTAACGCCCTTGATGATAACTCTTTTTCCGTTGATAAAGAGAACATTGCCCTTGATTTCAACTCTCTTGAAGCCGATGCGGATGCTCTTGACACAATAGAGCTTTCTGTTTGCTTTAAGAGAGATAACAAGCGTATAGAGGTTCGGCTCTTCTGCCGACCATTTTTTTGCGTTCTCTTTGAGATAGCTGAAATTCAGAACGGTTTTTCCGTTTGCGGCAACTACTTTTTCGTTTGCAAGCTTTTCGGTTATGCCATCGTGAACGAGAGAGGCAATGACGGTGCATTCCTTTTCTTCGCCGAGATTGCATATCGTGACCTCAAGATCGAGCTTGCCGTTTTCGTAAGTGTCGTCAAGAGAAGCGTTCGCAAAGAAATCCTTTATGAAAAGCTTTTCTTCGGCGTAAATATAAACATCTCTGTAAATTCCGCAGAGGAACCACATATCCTGGTCTTCAAGATATGTGCCGTCTGTGTAGCGGTAAACCTCAACGGCGATGGAATTTTCGCCCGGATGAACATAGCCGGTTATGTCAAATTCCGCAGGAGTCATCGAGCTTTGCGAATAGCCGACTCTTCTGCCGTTTATGTAAAGGAAAAAGCCTGCCTTGACCGCTCCGAAATGGATGAAAATTTCTTTGTCTTCATAGGATTCGGGCAGAGTAAAGGTGCGTCTGTAAATGCCGACCTCATTGAGGGAATGGCTGATTTTCGGAATCTGACTTTCAACTGTTGAAATGGCTTTCGGATAGAATGAGCAGAGATAAATCGGTTTTCCGTAGCCTTTCATCTGCCAGAGAGACGGAACGGCAATGTCGTCCCAGTCGAGGCAGGGATATTCGTCTGAAACAAGGCGCTCGTTAAGATCGTCAACGCCCTGCTGCCAATGGAATTTCCATATTCCGTTGAGAGAAAAACGGGTGGACGGCTCAACTTTTTCAAGCGTATCCTTAACGGAAAGATAAGTGGGAGCGGTGTTGTGGCCGTCTTCTTTGTTTTCTTTGATTATCAAAGGGTTTTCCCAGTATTTGAGTTCCTGCATGATCCATCTTCCTTTCAAAAGGACAGTATACATCCATATTATCACGAAAACCGTGATTTGTCTATAAAAATATATCCTGAATTTGCTTGACTTATAATGCGGCTATATGATACTATTGAAAAAATATATTGTGGGAGTGATTTTCTTGACCGATTTCAAAGAAAGTCCGATAATGTACGGCATAGCGCTTGCCGTTATTGCGTTCATTATTGCTCAGTCTCTGTTTTTTGCGATCAAATCGTGGAAGCACGGCAAAAAGCTCGGAATAACATCCGAAACGCTGAAAAACACAGTTATTTCTTCTGTTCTTTTTACCATTGCGCCGTCAATTTCGATTCTCGTAACGGTGATCGTTCTTGCAAATGCGCTCGGAATAGTTCTTCCGTGGATAAGACTTTCGGTTGTAGGCAACCTTGCATACGAAACCGTAGCCGCAGAAACATCTCTCGGCGTTCTCGGCGGCTCATTGAGCAATCCGGTTGACAATCCCGTTGCGTTTTCAACAATTGCCTGGGCAATGACAATAGGAGCAGGTTTCCCGCTCTTCTATCTTCCTCTTGTCTGCAAGAAGCTTCAGATGAAGATCGGCGACACGATCAACAAAAACGACAACACCAAGAAGCTCGGCGATGTTCTTTCTGCTGCTGCTTTCATCGGAATCATTTCCGCTTTTATAGCAAGAGCGATCAACGGCTGCGCAACAACAAAGGAGCTTGTTCTTGACAGCGCAGGCAATCAGATGCTCAACGAAGCAGGCGAAGCGATAACAAAGAATGTTATCACCGAATCATCGGGCGTTATTTCGATTCTTACGCTTATTTGCGCAATCATATTTATGCTCATATTTACCGCTCTCTGCCAGAAAGTCAAAAAGCTTGAAAAATTCGAATCATTTGCAATGCCTCTTGCAATGTTTGCTGCAATGGGCTGCGCAATTCTCTTCACAAAGGTATTGCCGGCAGAGCTTTCAACCTTCACATGGTATTCCGTAGGAGGTGTGATGTGATGAAAACATATTTTTACAAGCTTCACAAATGGGGAGCCGTTTGGAATTATGCCGCTCTTCTGGCGATGTATTTCGTTCCCGTTGCGATTTCGGTTTATCTCAACGCATGGCCGACGCTCGGCGCTCTTGCAAAGATCCTTCCTCCGCTTCTTATTCTCTATTGGCCGACCGGCGTTATCGAAACCGTTACATATATCCCCATGCTCGGCGCAGGCGGAACATATTTAAGCTTTGTTACGGGCAACATTTCAAATCTCAAGCTTCCCTGCGGACTTAACGCAATGGAAAACGCAAAGGTAAAAGCAAACACGGAAGAGGGCGAAGTTATCGCAACTCTTTCAATTGCCGTTTCTTCAATCGTAACAACTGTTGTTATTGCAGTCGGCGTGCTTGCATTCAGCCCCGTTCTTCCGAAAATCACCGCAGAGGGCTCGCTCTTCAAGCCCGCATTTGAGCAGGTCCTTCCCGCTCTTTTCGGCGCTCTCGGCGCAGGCTATTTCTTCAAGCATTGGAAGCTCGGCATTGCTCCCGTTCTCAGCGGAATCATCGTTCTTCTCTTCTCCCCCACAATGGGTGTCGGCATCCTTATGTTCATAACGATAGTTGTTTCAATTGTCGGAACGCTCATTATCTATAAGAATCTCTGGCTCCCCGAATTCAAAAAAATGAAGGAAGCAAAAAAGAAATAAAATTGTTGAAGCGAAAAACATTATGTTGTGCAAATTAACACTTGATATATAGCGCAAATTGTTATAAAATTATAATGTTGATTTTTAAATCACTTTTTTGAAAGGAGTAAAAAAGTAATGATCAATTACACTAACGAAGTGCAGAATATGTGCTGCGTAGCAAAGGGACCCAACCACGGCCCCGCACCCATACCCGAAGAGGGCAAATGGGTAAAGGCTTATGAAATCAAAGATATCTCCGCTTTCACTCACGGCGTTGGCTGGTGCGCACCTCAGCAGGGCGCCTGCAAGCTTTCACTCAACGTTAAGAACGGCGTTATCGAAGAAGCTCTTGTTGAAACGATCGGCTGCTCGGGCATGACCCATTCCGCAGCTATGGCTGCCGAGATCCTTCCCGGCAAGACCATCCTTGAAGCTCTCAACACAGACCTTGTCTGCGATGCAATCAACACCGCTATGCGTGAGCTCTTCCTCCAGATAGTTTACGGCCGTTCACAGTCCGCTTTCTCGGATGACGGTCTTTCAGTCGGCGCAGGTCTTGAAGACCTCGGCAAGGGACTCCGTTCACAGGTCGGCACAATGTACGGCACAAAGGTCAAGGGCGTTCGTTATCTTGAAATGGCAGAGGGTTATGTTACAAGACTTGCTCTTGATGCAGATGATCAGGTTATCGGCTATGAATTCGTTTCTCTCGGCAAGATGACAGACTTCATCAAGAAGGGCGACGATCCCACAACCGCATACAACAAGGCAATGGGTACTTACGGCAGATTTGCAGAAGCCGCAAAGTATATTGACCCGAGAAAAGAATAATAGGATAAGAGGAGGAATTTTATAATGGCATTATTTGAAAGCTATGAAAGACGAGTTGACAACATCAACAAAGTTCTTGCCGAATACGGCATCTCCTCTATCGAGGAATGCAAAGAGATTACTCTTGCAAAGGGAATCGACTGCGATAAAATCGTAAGAGAAACTCAGCCCATCTGCTTTGAAAACGCTGTTTGGGCTTATACAGTAGGCTGCGCAATCGCAATTAAAAAGGGCTGCACAAAGGCTGCTGACGCTGCTGCCGCAATCGGCATCGGACTTCAGGCTTTCTGTATCAAAGGCTCTGTTGCTGACAACAGAAAAGTCGGTCTCGGCCACGGCAATCTCGGCAAAAGACTTCTTTCGGAAGAAACAGAATGCTTCTGCTTCCTTGCAGGCCACGAATCCTTCGCTGCTGCCGAGGGCGCAATCAAAATCGCTCTCAACGCAAACAAGGTCAGAAATAAACCCCTTAAGGTTATTCTCAACGGTCTTGGCAAAGATGCCGCTATGATCATCTCAAGAATCAACGGCTTCACATATTGCAAGACCGAGTTTGATCCTTATTCGGAAACCGTTAAGGTTGTTGAAGAAAAAGCATATTCAAACGGCCCCAGAGCGGAAGTCAGATGCTACGGCGCTGATAACGTTCCCGAAGGCGTTGCGATCATGCGCCTTGAAAATGTCGGCGTTTCCATCACCGGCAACTCAACCAACCCCACAAGATTCCAGCATCCCGTTGCAGGCACATATAAGAAATGGTGCGTTGAAAACGGCGTTGACTATTTCTCGGTTGCTTCCGGCGGCGGCACAGGAAGAACCCTTCATCCCGATAATATGGCAGCAGGCCCCGCTTCCTACGGCATGACCGACACAATGGGCAGAATGCATTCAGATGCACAGTTTGCAGGTTCATCATCAGTCCCCGCTCATGTAGAAATGATGGGACTTATCGGCATGGGCAACAACCCGATGGTTGGCGCCACCGTTGCCTGCGCAGTTGCAGTTGAAGAAAGCTTCAAGGCATAAGAAAATCAACACTTTACGGGCTTCGCTCTCTTTCAGAGCGGAGCTCTTTTTTGTTCGTTTGGAGTCGAATTTTCAGAAAAATTGAGCAAAATTGAGCAAAATTATTTTTGTTGATCAATTTTTTTACTCAATGCAGCGGGATGATATATATTATCAATGAATGGAATTGCTTTCATTATGTCTGTGTCATTAAGGTGAATATATGTCGTCGTTATCTCAGCCATTCCGTCTTTTGGCTTTAATTTATGACCAAGAATAAAACTTAAAGTCATTGGATCTAATCCTTGTGCATTTAATGAGGTAGCGAATGTATGCCGCAGTGAATGAGTGTTGTAATCATCAAATAACGGCTCACCTTTTTGTTTTTTTTGAGGACTATTAACATAGGAACTATAACCATGAATTAATTTCGTTATTGTCGAGTTATATATATCATATTGTTATGAATACTTCTACTCATTATTAAAAATATCTTCCGCACTTATACTAACTAACATTTCAAGACTGTTTCAGACTATGAGCTTTTCTTTGGCGGATGCGGGGTTATTTTGGGGGTCACATTAAATTTTCAGATTCGGATAAAAATTAAACAAAAACATTTTCATTTCAGATTTATATGTTATAATGATTATGTATAAAAACACAAAGCATGTTTGCCGCAGAAATTGCGGCAGGAAAGAGGATTGCATGAAAAACAAAAAGGCTATTCTGTCATTTGTTCTTGCTTTTATGGTTCTTTGCTCCATGTTTACGGTCTTAACCGGTTGTCAGAAGAGCAATGACAGCGAGAAGAAGTTTTCGTCAGTAGACGATTTCAGTGCAGCGGCTATAGGAGACAGCACTGCATCTGTGCTCGGAAAAATGTTTCGTGAGGATCACAAGGATGTTACGGTCAAATACTATGATGACCATGCATCAATGTGTGCTGCATTGAAAAAAGGGGATATTCAGGCGGCTATTTTAGACGAGCCTGTTGCAAAAAATATTGCCGCAGCATACGGCGATTTTGATGTTTTCCCTGAGAAAGTTTATGAAGATAAGTACGGTGTGCTTTTCTCAAGCGGAAATGCTATGCTTGAGCCGTTCAACAAGTGTATAGAAAAGTACGCAGAGGACGGAACACTTGACGCTTTGTATGAAAAGTGGATAGTCGGCAAACAGGAGGATAGGGTTATTGACCGTGATTCATACGCTGTTTCCGACCCGTCAGCCAAAACCGTTCGCATTGCTTATGATATTGCAGGTTTTGAGCCGATGGCATATACGGGTGAGAACAAACAGCCTCTCGGATATGAGGTTGAGCTTGTCTATATGATTGCCCGTGAATTAAATATAAATCTTGAGGTTGAGACAGTCAGCTCTGCATCAATATTTGCCTCAGTTGAAACAGGAAAAGCGGATGCAGTCATCGGAAGCATATCAATCACAGATGAGCGTGAGGAAAAGTTCGATTTTACGGTTCCCGAGTATTACGGCGGAACAGTTCTTCTGTGCAGAAAAGATATGATTGATGTACCGATTGACCCCGATCTGAATGATAAGTCAATTACCATTGCCATTCAGTCATCTACAACAACGGCATACGATGCACAGGAAAAATATCCCAACGCAAAATTTATTTATGTAAACAATGATACAGACGGAATTATGCAGGTTACAAGCGGAAAAGCCAATGCTTATGCCATTGACCTGAATTATTTCGAAGCCCGCAAACAGACCGGCAAAAACGACATTCGTCTTCACGGCGATAACATAATTGGTAAGGGCGGAGACATTGCCGTTGCAATCAGCCGAAAGTCTGAAATGAGGACTGCGGCTGACGAGCTGAATGCATTTATTGAAAGTGCCAAGTCAGACGGAACCATTGACGATATGCTTCGTCGCTGGACTGTTGAAAACGACTACAATATCCCTGAAATAAAAGAGCCGACCAATCCCGAAAGAACCTTCATTATAGGTACAAGTGCTCTTGCTGAGCCTTATACATTTATGCAGGGAGATAATCTTTCCGGCTTTGAGATTGAGCTTGCAAAGCGATTTGGCGCATATTGCAATGCGAAAATAGAATTTGCTGTTTATGACTGGGCAGGTCTTGATGCCGCCTGTGCTTCGGGTAAGGTTGACTTTGTATTCTCGAATTACTATGTTACACCTGAAAAACAGGAGCAAATGGATTTCAGCACTCCCTATTTAAGCGTAAAAACCGTAATGGCAGTTGCAAACAAAAAACAGGCTGCTTCGGAAGATAGCTTTATGAGCAAAATTGCAGCAAGCTTTGAAAAGACCTTTATTCGTGAAAACCGCTGGCAGCTTATTTTGAGCGGTATAGGTGTAACTCTGGAAATTACACTTCTTGCAGCGTTGTTCGGCACAATTCTCGGCTTCCTTTTGTTCATGCTTTGCGAGAGCAAAAAAGTTTTCAGAAAGATCATAGGTGTATTCTCAAATATCATTCAGAATATTCCGATGGTTGTTGTTCTGATGATAATATACTTTGTAGTCTTTGGCAGTGTGAATATTTCACCTGTTATTGCAGGTATTGTAGCATTCAGCCTTGTGTTTGGTCTGTCCGTTCTCGGTATTCTCTCGGCTGGGGTAAAAGCTATTAATCAGGGACAGTATGAATCTGCGCAGGCACTTGGTCTGAACAAAACACAGATATATACTAAAATTCTGATTCCTCAGATTGTACGTCTTCAGCTGCCTATCTATAAGGGCGAGCTTGTCGGTCTTCTGAAATCCACTGCAATTGTCGGTTACATTTCGGTAATGGATCTGACTAAGGTAGGCGACATTATCCGAAGCCGTACATTTGAAGCTTTCTTCCCGTTGATTGCATCTGCTTTTATTTATTACCTGCTTGCAAATCTCATCATTCTTCTTGCAAACCGTATCAATGTTACCATTGACCCCGACAGACATTGCGGAAGGCTGCCTAAGGGCATAAAGGACAAGTCATTTACACCAGTAACTGCGAATGGCAGCAGTTCTGCCGACGGAAAAGAGCTTATTGTTCTGAAAGGACTTACAAAGTCATTTGAAAACACAACACCTCTTAATAATATTTCCACAGCTGTTCGTTCAGGTGATGTTATCTCAATAATCGGGCCTTCGGGAACAGGTAAATCCACTCTGCTGCGGCTTATGAACGGACTGGAAACACCGACCGCCGGATCTATTGAAGTTTTTGGCGAAGATATATGCAGCGGAAAAGCAGATTTGCAGAAAATCCGAATGAAGCTTGGTATGGTATTCCAGAACTACAGTCTTTTCGATCATCTGAATGTAATTGAAAATCTTATGCTTGCTCCGATGCTTCTGAAAAACGTATCTGCCGAGGAGGCTTATGCCGACGGCATGACGCTTCTGAAGGCTGTCGGAATGGCAGAGCGTGCATTGCAGATGCCCTCACAGCTTTCAGGCGGTCAACGTCAGCGTGTAGCCATTGCGCGTACAATGGCCATGCATCCCGATGTTATTCTTTTTGATGAACCGACATCTGCACTTGACCCTAAAAATATCGGCGAGGTTCTTTCGGTTATCCGTCGTTTCCGCAATGAAACAACGATGCTTATAGTTACTCATGAGCTGCAGTTTGCAAAGAATGTTGCTAACCGCATCTGGTATATGGACAAGGGCGGAATTTATGAAGACGGAACCCCTGAACAGATTTTTGAAAATCCCGTACATAACCGTACCCGTGCTTTTGTAAACAAGATGAATGTTCTCCCGTTAAAGCTCGATGCAAAGGGATTTGACGAGATTGAAACTGAGGAAGAAATACGCCAGTTCTGCTCCAAGCATTACTTCTCACACGAGAAAGAGGAAAACATTCTTTCTTTGTTCCGCGCAATGGTACAGGATAGAATTGTGAAGCTGATTCTACATGATGATTCGGTAATCACTTTCCTTATAGAGTATTCCGAAGATCCGTTGCTGACAGAAGTTAAATTCTTCTGGAACGGCAAAAAATACACTGACAGCATCCTCGAAGAAGTTACCTCAGAATTGATTACCGACAGACGACTTTCGTATGAAAACGGACAAAATGCGCTGACGGTTTTACTGCAGTAAAACTAAAAAAAGAAAACAGAGGAGTTCGGCTGCCGCCGAACTCCTCTGTTTTAACTCCGAAATAATCCTGCGGTCGGTTTACAAAAAATAGCTCTTTACCCCTACTATTGACAAAGAGCCTGAAAAAGGCTGAAACATTCAAGCAAATGAACATTTCAGCCAGATTGTGGAAAGGAAATCATATAATGATAGATTTTCCTCCTATTGTTTCAAACGTAAGGTTACTATATCTTTACGATTGTATTGTTAAAGCCAACAGCTATCTTTCAGTATAAAAGCTCCTTTGATGTATGCGCCTTAATTGCTTTTTTATGTGAGATTATTCAACACTATTATCTACTGGTGATACACCATCATACCAAGTGCCTGAATTAAGATATGAATGCTCTGAAAGCTGATTTCGAATTGCATCTGCCTCACCGTTTTCATCAACAGACTGCTTATACCATGTTGCCTTCTGCCAATCACCATAGGCTGAATTTGGCATTATAATAAACTCTGTACCCCATTTGTCTTTCCAAAGATCATTCATAACGGCTTCACTACGTGATGAATTGCCTTTTGTTCTGTCAAACTGTGAGCTTTCGTCCTCTGAATAATCAGTATACTTATACTCGTCATAAGAAATCATATCGTTGATACTATCACCCATATAGAGCACAATGGCGCCATTATCACCCATTGCTTTAGCAACGTTACTTCTTCGCTCTGCTTTATCGCTTGAATAGGCTGTGCCTTGAACCTGAATTGTATAATCATTTTTTAAAGTGAAATATCCTTCACCCATAGTAAAATCTGTTTCATCATTCACCATTTTGGCAAAGGCTTCAAGCTCATCATCGGCGTAAATTTTCTGAAGTGAGCCATTATCAGCCTCAAGGCCTGAATATGCCTTTAATGTTTCTTCGTCAAGCAAGCCCTCATGGTAAAGCTGCTTTACGGTCAGATCAAGCTCATAGTAGGGTCTGTTTGTAATGAAATATATCTTAACGCCCTGCTCCCTTGCGTATTTAACAAAATCAACAGCACCGGGAACAGCCTTTGACACATCTGATGCCTCAGATGTGTAATAGCCGCACCAATCTTTGTTATTCCAAGGGTCTTTCCCACTTTTCTTTCGTCCCTCAGCATCGGTTAAAACTCCCGAAAAATAACCGCTATCATCAATCAATGTAGCATCAATATCTGTTACAATAGCAAGGCTTTTTCCTGTGCCAACATTTTCTGCTATTTTTTTATCAAGCTGATTTTTTGCAAGCTGAAATGTTTGCTTATAAAGTGCTGCAACCTCAGCCGATTGCTGATAAATAACACCGCCCACATAACTCTCGCTACGCATATTACCGGTAACTGATGCTTTCTCAACTCTTGGCATAAAATAACAAACGGCTATCAGTGTGATTATACAAAGCAAAGAAACTATGTGAATGATTATATGCTTTCTTTTCATGAAAACCTCCAAAGCGTAATTCAGTAAAATTCAAATTTAAGTTTGATTTTAAGATTGTAAAAGAAATATGTGTTTCAGGCTCAACTATGTCCTTACCCGTGTACTTGCATTATCTTACCTTGTAACAGGCTTTGTTTATGAGTGGATTGGTTACCTTCCAAAAATAAATAAATCTTTACTCGGAAACATTATTGCCTTTGTTTATATGTTTGCTGCTCCGATTATCTTCCCAATGATATTTACAAATTTCCGGGGCTTCAAAGGTATGGTATCCCTATGGTATTACCCAGAGTATACCATAGGGATATTTTTATATTTTTACCTTTGGATAAATAAGCTTATCGGACTCAAATCCGTGAACGGCAACACCATTTTTTTCAAGATAGGATATTAAATCAAGCACTAAATCATTCTCTTTAAATGTCTGCATAAAGCTAAAGCACAGCTTATCTCCTACCGAAAACAATTCTATCATTAAATCCGATGCATCATTGGTTACTTGTAAATAGATTGTGTCAATATATTCCTCAACTGAACCAAAGTTTTTTTGCCCTGTATAGCTTATGGCAAAGGTATTATTTTCGTTAAGCCCACTAATACAAGAAGTGTTAAACTGACACTTGCTTTTTATATCAGGCAACATCAAGGATAAAGCACAGGATGTTGCAAAATTATTTACAAGAGTTTTTAAGCCATCCTCATCCTGCATTAGTATAAACCTACCACGAGCCATTGTTGATAACATTTCAACATCATAATCAAGCGCCCGTCTTGGATATGTTATAGAAAACGGTATTACAGTTGGGTGATGAGATTCCTTAACGCCAAGACCAGATCTTAAATCCTTTGCAACGTCAACAACAATAGAGAGCTCAACACTTTTTTTCTTTTTATTCAAAAGCTTTGCAAGCAATGCGATAACAAAGCTGGTTGGAGTTCCGTCATTTGATTTTGCAACGCGCATAAAATCTTTTGAATTAACCCAAAATCTAACATTTTTACTGTCGGGTGTTATTGTATAATAATCCTTGATTCTAGCCGGCTTTTTTGATGGTATTGGAGCCATCTCTTCCATAGGTTTATTTAAAATCATATCAACATAAGGCTTTATTGGATCAAGATACTCCTCATCTGTTATTTCATCATCCAGTGTTTTTATATTTTTCTTATTAAGAGTTGTATTGTATTTCTTTTCAATATAGTAATACAATACCGTTTTTGCCCATTCAGTTAAGCTTGAACCATCAGCAAATCCATGACATATATCAAAACAAATAGTGTTTCCACTATAAGACACAGCTTGAATATGATAATTAGTTTGTTCACTTGCAAGCATTACAACTCCAATATGGTCAAAAATAGGAATTTCTCTATCATTAGGCACAAAAACAAGCTCGGTGTCATCAGGCATATGCTCAATTTTTAGCGCAAAATATGGATATCTCTTAACAGCTGTATCAACAGCCCAGCGCAATGCTTCATATGATATTTCTTTTTTCAGATTTACTATCATCCTAATGATGTAGCTGTGATTATCATCACAAATATAAGTCATTGCCGAACTCGGGTTATCTCTCATTTATTATCCTACCTTTAAATCAACTACTGTTACATAATCATATTCGCATGTTTCACTATTATGAGTTTGTATAGAAATAGATGCATTTTCAATAAGCTTGAGTGAAAGGTCATCAGCTATGTTTATTTCATTAATGTTTATATTATGAAATACATTTAATGTGGCCTTGTCGTTAATCTCAGAATATTCAAGAGTTATGCGCATATCAGGGGTATTGCTCATCTGAGGTATAAGTGTTTGCACACATAACTCCTCAAATACTACCTGAGCATTTCTGATTGCTTTTAAGTTCATCATATTCTTTCTGCCAAATTCTTCAATATGGGTATTTATACTAAGAAAATCGTAGCCGGCAGAGGTAATTTTTTCTTCCATTACTTTTAGTTTTTTTACAAACTGACGGGTTAACTCTTTTTTAGGACTATCAAAAATCTGCTCAGGTGTACCATCCTCGTAGATCCCCCCCTGGTCCATATAAAAAACTCTGTTGGAAACCTCACGAGCAAAGTTCATTTCGTGAGTAACAATCATCATTGTCAGCCCCTGCCTTGCAAGGCTGCGTATAACAGCCTGTACCTCCCCTACCATTGTTGGATCAAGAGCAGATGTAGGCTCATCGAAAAGGACAATTTCCGGATCCATAGCAAGAGTTCTTGCTATAGCAACCCTCTGCATCTGACCGCCTGAAAGTTCATCGGGGAATCTATATGCGTGATCACCAAGGCCTACTGACATAAGTAATTCTATGCCCTTATCATATGCCTCCTGTTTGCTTCTTTTCAGTATATCGACCTGTGCCTTCATAATATTTTCAATAACCGTCATATTAGGAAAAAGATTAAAGGACTGAAATACCATACCCATTTTCCTTCTTATAATATGAGCATTTTTTTCTGTAATTCTTTCACCATCAATAGTGATCTCGCCTTTTGTTGGCTTTTCAAGTAAGTTTACACAACGAAGAAGTGTTGATTTGCCTGTACCAGATGGTCCGATAATTGCAATAACATCACCTTTATTAATTTCTACAGTAACATCCTTTAAGGGAGTTGCTTCTGAATATTCTTTTTTCAAATGACTTATTGTAATCATTTTTCCTCAATCCCCTTAATTTTTCTATTTTTACGGTCCGGCTCTATTTTAACCTCAATAGCTTTAAGTATAGCTGTTAAAATATAAGAAATAACAAAGTAAATAATTGCCGTTGAAATAAGTGGAAAGAATGCCTCATAAGTTCTTGAGCGAATGATATCGCTCATTCTTGTTAAATCCTGAACTGAGATATAACCAACTATAGAGGTCATTTTTACAAGTGATATAAACTCACCTTTGTAAACAGGCAGGAATTTAACCGCTGCCTGTGGCATTATTATTTTAAAAAACGCTTTTGTCTTTGTATAACCAAGAGCAAGAGCAGCCTCCGTCTGACCTACACCAACAGCATCTATACCACTTCTGAATATCTCGCTGCTGTATGCTGCAAAGTTAAGTGAAAAGGCGATTATCGACACAAGCACCCCTGATGAGCCACTGCCTGAGAAGATTATATAATACATTATCATCAAAAGTACTGCAATTGGAGTACCTTGAAGAATACGAACAAAGCATTTGATAATAGTATGAACCAGCTTAACTCCTGTCTTATTTAACATACAAAGCGCAAAGCCTAAAAGAGTACCTAAAAGAACAGATGCAAGTGAAATGATAATGGTGGTTTTTATACCACTTACTATCATCTTCCACCTGTTTTCTCTTAAAAAGTTTTTTTCAAAGCTTTTAGCAACGGACTCAATAAATGAGCCATTTGCACCACTTGGAGAATATACAATCAGCTTTGTATTTGAAACGTATACAGGGTTTGAAAAATCCATTACCTCTCTACGCTCGTCAGTTGCATTCAAATTGGAAAAAATACAGTCGCACTGATTTGCTTCAAGCGCTGAATTGATTCCCATTAAATCGTATGTTCTTATATCAATTTCAACATTCATATAATTTGCCAAGCGATTTATAAGCTCAATATCCATACCTGTCAGCTCATCGCCTTTATAATAGCTAAATGGTGGTATTAATCCTGTTGTAGCAACAACCAACTTACCCTGTGGATTTTCAGGCTTATGAATTTGCGGCATTTCATCCTTTGCCTCAACAACCCAGCGCTGATACATATCATCAATGGTGCCATCGCTATGCACCTTTTTAAGAAAATTATTTATTTCATTTACAAGATTTGGGAATTTTGTATTTTTTGAAACACCTGCAACAATGCTATTTGCCTCGCCGACATTTTCATCCAACACTTTAATATCCTTAATGCCCTCTGTTGCCATTGCATAGCTGAGCGCTGTCTGGTCAAGAGCAAAGCCCTGTAATACACCTTTTTGAACGGCCATAATACCGTCAATATATGAATTATATTCCATTACCTTTGCATTTTTGAAAGTATTCTCAGCTTCTTTCATAGCAGAGGTACCAATGCAAGCGGCTACAGTATTCTCTTTAACATCAACATCAGCTATAGAATTAAAATCCTTAACTATAGTTTGAGAAGAACATGCTGTTAATAAACAAATAACGCATAGCATTACTGATACAAGCGCAACAATTTTCCTTTTTGAAATACTCATATATATTCCTCAATTTACATTTAACACGTTTTATTTTTTTGCCTGAAGTTTTGACCTATCAAGCATACCTACCTTATCAGCTACTAATATAAGTTCACACTCATGAAGAGTTGTATTCAAACCGGTGCATGTAAAATCAGCAAGAATATCAAGCACCATTGCAATACCGAGTGCCTCAAGAGGAACGCCAATTTGCATTAACAAAATTGTATAGCAGGTAACAGCGCCGCCTGGTATAGGTACAAGCGCTATAGTAATAATTGTTAAAACCATTACTGTTGTTACTACCCAAACTAAAGAAACGCTTACGTCATATTCTTTAACCAAAAACAATGAAAATGCAGTAAGGCTGATTGCCGAGGCTGGCTTATACAAAACAATACTAAGAGGAAGAGCAAAATTAGTTACTTTTGAATTAATACCCAGATTATTTTCACAGCTTGCTACACTTGTGCCAAAGGCGGCTGCTGATGACGCTGTTGTAAAACCGATAATAAAGCTTGGAAACAGTTTCTTAATTAAAATACCTAAGCCCACTTTTTCTTTAACTGATATATAAACAATAACACAAAGGGTTAATGCTGCCGCAACAGACAAAAAGCTAACAATAGGCACCCATCCGATTTTTAATTTTTCTAGTGAATCAGACCATATTAGTCTTAATACTATGATAAAAATAAAGAATGGAACTGTATTGCCAATAATTCCGATAAGGTGCTGGATTATATAGTTTGCCTCTTCAATAAAACCGGCAATTATTTTTGTATGATTGCCAATCACCAGCATAACACAGCCAATAGCTATGGCAATTAAAATAATTTGAATAGTATTACCCTCAAGGAATGGAGTTATAATATTTCTTGGGAATATACTTAATATAAGTTCAACTAAATCTTTGATGCCCGCCAAATCCATTTTAGTTGCAGAAAAAGTAAGCCTTGAAAAAGGAAGAAGGACGCACATTGCAATTGAAATAAAACAAAAAGTTATAACCGCAAACCTGATAAGCATTCTTTTGCCAATTTTACCAAGCATTGACGCATCTCCAATTCCATATATTCCCCATACAACTGAAAGAAAAATCATTGGACCCGCAATGGTAGTAAGCACACCTACAAAAGCATCATAAATCGGATTTAATAATGTTTCACTTATACCTATTCTAATATTTTCAGAGCCTAATAAACCTACCATACCAATAATTATGGCAATAACCAATGCTGTTAAAAGCTTTATAACAGGGTGAAGCTGGCGCTTTTTCAGTTTAAAGTTTACTCTATTAACGCCCTTGCTATACTCAAAAAAGGGATATAATCCAAGAGCAGAGAATAGCCGTGAAGTAATTTGTCCAAAATCATCATCTTGCTCTATAGGATTAAACTCATCACCCTCAAGGGTTAAGCTTATAAACGGTTTACCATAATGGCTGCCGGTATAGAGAGAAACCTCAGCATCATTCCCAAAATGAGCCATCCATGTTAGAAGTATGTTTTCAATTGTCAGCTTTAAGCGCAGGCCATTTTTTCTCTCTGTTCCTATCTGCTCAAGAAAGTTATAAACCTGCTCAGCTAAAACATCTACTGACATTGCATTTAAATGATATGTTGTTTTTATTTTTTCAATTTTCATTAAAAACTCCGATTTAATTTATTTGATAAAAAGCACGATAAGAAGAGCCACAGCACTACTCCTAATATATTATTCAACAGTTAAGATGTCCATAAATCCTGTAATATCAAATATTTCTTTAACTTCATTGCCAACATTAATAAGCTTCATGCTACCAACTTTAGCCATAAGCTTCTGTGCCTTTAACAAAACACGAAGACCTGCAGATGAAATATACTCAACTTCTGCAAAATCAAATATAAGCTCATCAATATCACATACATCATCAAGCTTTGCCTCAAGCTCCGGTGCAGTAGTAGTATCGACTCTGCCTGAAATTGCCATTATTATTTTTTTCTCATACTTATTCATTGTAATAGTCATAGCTAAATCCTCCAAAAAATATTTATTTCATACATATATTATCATAATTATTAGGAAAAAAGTAGAAATAAAATGAAAAATAAAAAATTTTTTTAAAAAAGAAATAAATGTAAACAAACAGCAAATTAAAAGTCTGAACATTTATATAGAATTAAAAACCACGCCTCTGTATTTATTACCACCATACATAACATCTGTGTATCTCATATAATCGGAAGGCACCATTTTACCATCTGAATATGAACCACTGCCACTGTAATATTCATAGGAATACCACTGACCCTCCTCATCATGCCTTACAAGAACAAAATCAAAACAACGATTTTCTTTTAGAAAACAATTCAACTTATTATACCATATTTGGGTTATAGTTCAATAAAATCAACAAGATTTCTGATATCAGCAAACCTGCAAATATGTTCAAGCCCCAAAATTAAAAAATTTTTTAGGGCAAAAAT